>DAOULG010000222.1:0-25034 GCA_034420495.1 Dehalococcoidia bacterium | reverse complement strand
CCTCGATGCGCTCCCGGATCACACCGTCGACGATCGCGCGGATCTGCTCGGCGGAGTAGTCCGAGCTCGCCCGGACCGACGCCTCGCAGCCGTCCGCGAGCATCACGAGCGCCGCCTCGCGCGTCCGCGGGCGCGGGCCGGGGTAGCGGAAGAGCTCGGGATCGATGCTCCGGTTCTGCTCGGCGGCGCGGCGGTAGAAGTAGGCGACCAGGCGTGTCCCGTGGTGCTGCGGGATGAACTGGACGATCGCCTCCGGCAGGCCCGCCCTGCGGGCGATGTCGATCCCGGCCGTCACGTGCTGCTGGATGACGCGGGTGCTCTGAAGGGGATCCAGCCCCCCGTGCGGGCTCTCACCGCTCTGGTTCTCGACGAAGAAGGCGGGCGCGACCAGCTTCCCGACGTCGTGGTAATAGGCGCCGACACGGGCGACGAGCGGGTTCGCGCCGATGCGATCGGCGGCGCGCTCGGCGAGCGTGCCGACGAGGACCGAGTGCTGGAAGGTGCCCGGCGCCTCATCCTGCAGCCGCCGCAGCAGCGGGTGATTGAGCTGCGCCAGCTCCATGAGCTCGACGCGGGTGATGATGCCGAACGGGCGCGAGAGGACGACGAAGGCGCCGACAGCGATCATGGCGGCCAGGAACCCCCCCACGGTCGTCGTCGCGGCGATCCAGATGAGATCGACGCCGGAGCGCTCCGCGTCCAGCATCCAGGTGGCGAGCGCGGCGGCCGCGCCGGCGCCGGCAGCGCCGATCCCCGCGAGCAGGTAGCGCTGCTGCCTCTCGGCGCGCGCGGCCGGGAGGATGCCCCCGAGCGAGGCGGCGAGCACGACCAGCGCGATGCGCACCGCCTCGAGCGGCGTCGAGACGCCGACGCCGTCGGTCCCCGGGACCTCCAGGGCGACGAACGAGGCGATGGCCGCGACCAGCATCGCCAGCAGCAGTGCCACCGGAACGTCGAGCAGCACGGCCGCCGCCACCGGAGTCGCCGCGAGCGGCAGCGCGTGCGCGAGGAAGCGTCGCTGCTCGTCGGGGAGGGTGAGCGGGAGCCCGAACTTCGCGACGATCGCGGGGGCGAGCAGGAGCAGCCCGAGCAGGAGCAGCCGGCGGACGCCGGCCACGCTCGGCGGCTGCTCGACGAAGAGATACCCGGCGAGCGCGGCCGCGACGAGCAGCGCCACCAGCACCGTGGCAACGATCGACTCGAGGCGCACGTCCGGCTCGACCAGGTCGAGCATCTCCAGTGCCTCGGCCTGCGCCGGCGTGATCGGCTCGTCCCGGGTCACCACCGGATCCCCCGCCTCCACGACGACATCGACCGGGCGCTGCGCCGCGCGCGCCTCCTCGCGGACGAACTCGGTCCGCTCGCGGTCGACGACGAGCGTCGGTACGACCAGCGGATCGAGCAGCTCGGCGAGGGCCAGCCGCTGCGGCTCCTCGAGCTCGGGCGCCAGGAAGCCCGCCGTGCGCTGCCGCGTGCTCGGCAGGTCGTCCGCCGAGACGGCGCCCGTCAGCGCGCGCCCGAGCGCGTTGCGTGCCTCGGCGGCGAGCTGCTGCCAGGTCGAGTCGTCGGCCGCGGCGAAGGCGACGGCGGCGGCGGCGGAGAGCTCGACGCCGTCGATGCCGCGGATCGTCGACTCGCGAGCGGATGCCGAGAGCGAGGCATCGCGGCGCGCCGCGTCGATCATCGCGAGCTGGCGGTCGAGCGAGCGCAACTGCGTGTCCCGCACCCCGGGGTCGAGCACGTAGACGTCGGGCACGGCAGAGGCCGCCTCCTCGCGCAGTGCGTCGGTGAGCACCGTCGATTCGTAGGTGGCGGCGCGCGGCGCCGTGATGGTGCGCGTGGCGAGGCTCCCCTCCGAGACCGCGTCGGTGCCGGGGAACCAGGGGAAGAGCGCGGCCACGAGCGCCGCCGTGAGCACGACGCCGAGCAGGGCGACCCGCCGCCCGGTGAACGTACGCTCGGAGCTCACCGGCGGCGCGCCCGGAGGGTGCCCGCGGAGCGCGGACCGCAGAGGCGACGCGTCCGGCTCCGCGGTCGCATCAGGAGCCGCCGAGCAGCCCCCGCACGATCTCGTTCGCGCGCCGGCCGTCGGCACGCCCGGCGACACGCTCCATCAGGGGGCGCATCACGCGGCCGAGATCGCCGGACGTCGACGCGCCCACCTCCGCGACGACCTGGCGCGCCAGGTCGAGGAGCTCCTGCTCCGTGAGCGGTTGCGGCAGGAAGCCCTCGATGATGCGGAGCTCGTCACGCTCGCGCTCGGCGAGGTCCTCCCGCTGCGCGCGCTCGTACTCGACGATGGACTCGCGGCGCTGCTTCGCCTCGCGCTGCAAGACGAGCAGCGCCTCGTCGTCAGCGAGCTCGTGCCCCGCGGCGATCCGGGCGTTGTGGAAGGCCGCGATCAGGAGGCGCAGCGCGTCACGGCGCGTCGTGTCGCCGGCGCGCATCGCGGCGGTCATATCCTGCTGGACGTCGCGGGTCAGGACCATGCGTCTCCGGTGACCAGAGGGCCCCGGATCGCTCCGGGGCCCGACGCCTAGGGCCGCAGCTCGGTGCCGCCCTTTCGCCTCAGGAGCTTGCGCAGCTTTCGGCGCCGCGCCGCCTCCTTCTTCTTGCGACGCTCGGAAGGCTTCTCGTAGTACTCGTGGCGCCGGGCGTCTGTGAGGATGCCGTCCGCCTGCACGCGCTTGTTGAAGCGCTTGAGCGCGACGTCCAGGGATTCGGACTCGCCGACCTGCACTTCCGCCACCGGCCTCGCCACCCTTCGCGCGGCCCCGGGCCGCCTCTCGCCGCGCGGCGATCGTAGGCCGGGGCGTTTTCGAGCGTCAATGCGGCCCGCGCGAGCGGACGCCCTAGTCTGCCGAGGGCAGGACCTTGGGCTGGAGCTCCTCCATGCCGCGACCATCGACGTTCAGGTTGCACTCGCCCGGCTTGATGCAGAGCACCTCGATGCCGGTCGACTCGTCCTGGTAGCGCTTCCCCAGTTGTACGGCCATCGCCTTGTCCTCCCGCCGCGCTAGATCTGCTCCAGCGGCTCCTCGCCGCAGCGCAGCTCCCCCTCCGCGGACCCGCGCGTGACGATGAACTCCGCCCCGCACGCCGCGCAGCGGTAGCGCTTCCCCGTCTCGGCTGCCATATGCCCCTCCCCCTACCCCGCCGCGACGGTCCGGAGCCGTGGCCCCCGCCACCGCGACGGCCCCGGTCGCTACGGCGGTGTGCTCCAGATGAAGTCCACCAGCAGGCGGATATCGTCGTCGGTGAGCCCCTGCTGACCCCACGCCGGCATCACCGTGCCCTCGCGGCCGTTCTTGATGGTATCGAAGTAGAACTCGTCGGACTCCGTCAGGACGTCCGGCAGGAGCGCCAGACCGAGGTCCGGGAGACCGGCGCGGTCGGCGCCGTGGCAGGTGGCGCAGGTCGCCTGGTAGAAGACGTCCACCGCCACCCTCTGGATCGAGGGGCCGGTCGGCTCCGCCGCGGAGGGCGCGGCGGGTGCCGCCGCGTCGCCGTCCGCCGTCACCTGGACGGTCCGCGGGTCGACGCGGTTGCGGTAGCGCAGCGCCTCGATCGCGTTGTACTGACCGCAGTTCTCGCCGGTGAGCTTGAGGCCGTCGGAGCTCACGAAGACGAGCTCCTCGATGCTGAGGCCCGTCTCCGCATCGCTCTCGTGGCCGATCTCGCGAACCAGGTCCCAGCGGCCGGTGGTGATGAGGGTGACGAGCTGACCGATCTGCGTGTCGGAGAGGGTGCCCCCGAATTCCTCCGACCACGCCGGCATGAACGTGCCGGCGCGACCGCAGCGGATGGTGTCGCCGAGGAAGGCGGTGATCTCGTCGGCGCCGGGATTGTCCGGCGTCCCGAGGTCGGGTGTCGCGGGCAGCCCGAACTCGTTGTGCTCGCCGAGGATCAGGAAGGCGGGCCGGTTCAGCGCCTGGCCGATCCCGCCGTCACCCTCGAGCCCGTGGCAGCTGCGGCAGTTGTCGACGAAGATGCGGGCCCCTCGCTCGGCGACGCGTTCGGTCTGGTGCTCGAGAGCCGCCGCCTGCCGGTTCTCCTCGTTCAGGAAATAGAGCGCGAGCACGGCCACCGTCAGGAAGAGGAGGCCGATCATGACGTTGACTTGCTTGCTGGTGTTCATCCTGAGGCCTGCGCCTCGCGGAGCTGCTCGACCGTCATGGCGCGGTCGGCGTTGTCGGGGCCACCGGTGACGACGCGGTCGGTGTGCACGGTGAGGTTGCCGGCGTCATCGACCGAGAGCTCGAAGGTGTCCATCGAGCGCGGAGCCGGCCCGAAGACGCGGATGCCGGCCTTCGTGTAGGTCGAGCCGTGGCAGGGGCAGCGGAACCAGCCCGTCTCTCCCTCGAAGGCGAAGGAGGGGTTCCACGGCACCGCGCACCCGAGATGCGGGCACTTCCGCCAGAGCGCGAGGTAGCCCGCGCCGCCGTCCGATCCGCCATAGCGGGTGTCGCCGGGATCGAGGTTGACGACCCAGGTCTGCGCCGCGGCGGTGAGCACCGGTGCGCCGCCCGCATCGTAGTCGTCG
Source organism: Dehalococcoidia bacterium (assembly GCA_034420495.1). Lineage (GTDB taxonomy): Bacteria > Chloroflexota > Dehalococcoidia > UBA2979 > UBA2979 > VYDC01. Next base: position 20,491 of record DAOULG010000222.1, on the reverse strand, counting down.
ACGTGGCCGACGGCGAACGGCCCGCCGAACTTCTCGATACCGCGCGGCCAGAAGAAGTCAAGGAAGACGCCGAGCGAGCTGGCGAGCGTGACGCCGAGCCCGGTCCAGAAGGCGCCGAGGATGAAGCGGCGGCGGGAGACCTCCGCGTCGGCCGGCGCATGCGCCTGGGCCGTCGGGACGACGACCTCGGCCGAGACCTCGGTGCGGCGGGCGGTGAGGGCCGCCCGCCAGGCGTCGGCGCTCGACCCCGCGGCCGGCGAGGAGCCGATAGACGGCGTCGCCCCGGTGCGCTCGATCTCGCTTGCCACTACGCCCCGCTCGCTTCCCTCGTCCGGCCCCCGCGGACCGGCCCGGATCTCGGCCCCGCCGGCTCTAGCTCACGGCGGGACGGACCTCCCACGGCCAGAAGAGTTCCATCCCCTCGCCGCGGAGCGCCGTCCCGCTGATCGTGAGCGCGATGAAGACGGCGATGAAGCCGGAGAACTGGAGAATCATGTGATCACGCTTGGTGTGCGCGAGCCCGGCCCTCCAGGCGACCACCGAGAGCAGTATCGGGAGGCCCACCATCAGCCCCGTGGGCAGCATCTGCTCGATGAGGACGGCGGGGAGGTTGACGTTGAGATCCACCGCAGGCAGGCCCAGCAGGTCGGTCCGCAGCACCTTCTCGCCGAGCGGGATGCTCGACCACGAGGCCGGGAGCCACCCGGCGATCTCCCCCTGCATCGCGCGGGCGCTGCGCAGCCATTCCAGGCTCTCCGGCCACGTACCGACCCAGCGCTCGTAGGCGAGAACATGCCGCTGGGAGTCCCAGCCGATCAGGAGCGCCGTCCCGACGACGCCGACCACCGAGCCGACGATCAGGTTCGGCCAGGCGCGGGGCGTGGAGAGCCACTCCCCCTGGTTCGCGTTGTCGGTGTCGAAGTAGGGGATGGCGGCGAGCGCGATGAGCGCCACCGTCGGCACCACCACGCCGGCGAGCGCCGGGTGCATGTGGAGCAGCAGCTCCTGCAGATTCAGGAAGTACCACGGGGCCTTCGACGGATTCGGGGTATGCGCCGGGTTCGCGCGGTCCTGCAGCGGCGCGTTGATGACGATGGAGAGCAGGGTGAGCGTCAGCGTGAAGAGCACCGCGGCGATGAACTCGACGAAGACGAGATCCGGCCAGACGAGGAGTTCCTCCTCGCGGCGCCTCACCTGACGGGCGCGGACGGCGCGCGATACGGGTTCGGCGCCCGCCTGCGCTCCCCTGGCCACCGCCATGCGTCCCTGCCTCCCGTGCCCGGCCCCGCGCGGGGGCCAGCCTCCGCCGGCTACAGCGGCCGCGCGAGCCCGCCATCGCGGCGGATCCGCCAGAAATGCACCGCCATGAAGATGGCGGCCAGCAGCGGCAGCCCGATCACGTGCAGCGTGTAGAAGCGGATGAGCGCGTTCGCGCCGACGTCGTAGCCGCCGATCAGGATGAAGCGGTTCGGCTGCCCGAAGATCGGCGCCGAGCCGACCATGTCGGTGCCGACGGTGATCGCCCAGAAGGCGAGCTCGTCCCACGGCAGCAGGTAGCCGGTAAAGGAGAGCAGCAGCGTCAGCACGAGCAGGATCACGCCCACGACCCAGTTGAACTCTCGCGGGGGCTTGTACGCGCCGGTGTAGAAGACGCGCATCATGTGGAGCAGCACCGTCAGCACCATCCCGTGCGCCATCCAGCGGTGCAGGTTGCGCATCAGGAGGCCGAAGCGGACATCCGTCTCGAGCGCCAGCATGTCCTCGTAGGCGCGCTCGACGGAGGGGACGTAATAGAACATCAGCAGCACGCCCGTGACGGTCAGGCCCAGGAAGAGGAAGAAGGAGAGGCCGCCGAGGCAGAACGTGTGCGTGATCTTGACGTGGGTGCGGTGGATGCGCGTCGGGTGGAGATGCAGGAATACGTTCGTCGCGATCGCCAGCATCTGGTTGCGCGGCGTGTTCGGGTATCCGGAGCGGAAGATCGAGCGCCAGACGCGGTTCTGGACGGTGAATTCGTAGAGGCGGTCACCGATACCTCGGCGTACCGGACGCTCCGTGCTCGCCATCCGCTCACCCCCGCGGCGCCCGCCGACGGCCTCCGCCGCCGCGCCGGCTCCTCGCTACGTCTCCCACCACTTGCCGAGCACGACCATGATCCCGAGCGAGCCCAGGATCGTGAGGAGCACCCCGACCAATTCGAGGGTCTCTCCCACCTCTCCGAGCATCGTGCCCCCCATCGACGGACGGGATCCGCGGGCGCCCGCGGAGGCACCGTGCCCCACGTGGCAAGAGCGGCCCGCATGCTATCCGCGCCCCCCTGTAGCGTCAAGGAAAGACGGGCCCCGCGGGGGGCGCGGAGAGCCCGGCACGGGCGGGGCAACCGACTCCCGGCGGCGACCCGCTCAGGGGCGCGGCAGGCGCGCGATCCCGCCCCGGCGAAGCCGCCAGATCCCGCGCAGATCCTCCACGACCGTGCGGACGATGCGGACGCTGCTCACCGGATCGTCGGTCCAGTCGACCGGCACCTCGCGGATGCGGTAGCCGTTGTGCTGCGCGAGTAGCAGGAGCTCGGCGTCGAAGAACCAGGCGTTGTCGTGAACGAGCGGCACGAGCGCCCTGGCCGCGTCGCGCCGGATCGCCTTGAAGCCGCATTGCGCGTCCGAGAGCCGGAAGCCGAGCGCGAGCCGGAGGAGCAGCACGAAGCCCCGCGAGAGCAGCTCGCGCCGGAGACCGCGCCGGGTGCGCGCGAGCGGATGGAGCCGGCTCCCCACGGCGAGATCGGCCTCCCCCGAGGCGAGCGGGTCGATGAGCGCGGGGAGCGCCTCCAGCGACGTCGAGAGATCCACGTCCATGTAGGCGGCGACGTCGGCCCCGGAGGTGAGCCACGCGGTGCGCAGCGCCAGGCCGCGCCCGGCCACCGGGATGTGGAGGGCCGCCAGGCGGCCCGGGTGCTCCGCCTCCAGTGCCCGTGCGACCTCGAGCGTGCGGTCGCTCGACCCGTTGTCCGCGACGACGATGCGCCAGGCGTGCTGAGGATGTGCCTCGCACCAGGCGAGCAGGGTGTGGGCGCTCTCCTCGAGCCCGCGCCCCTCGTTGTAGGCGGGGAGGACGAGGTCGACCGTGGCCATCGCCGACGATGGTACGCGCCGCGTCCGGCGTGCGACAGTCCGGGCGACAGGACGGGTGCGGCGCGGTCCGCCGGGCGGGAACGGGGACGATCGGTGCCGGAGCGAGCCGCGCCGCGGGAGCAGCCGGGAGAGGCGCCCCGGGGGACGCACGCCTCCGAGTGGGACCGGCCGCTGACGGAGGAGGATGCGCCCTGGCAGGCGGTGTGGACGCTCGGCGGGCGCTTCGCGCACCCAGGCCGCCGGCGGCCGCGGCCCGACGCCTCCCGTGGCCTTCCGCTGAGCCGCGAGCTCTCGCGCTCGCGGCTCGAGGGGATCGGCGGGCGCGCCTGGCACTGGCTCGCCACGGTGGGCGCGCTCGCGGCGCTGCTCCTGGCGCTCCGGCTGCTCGCCGGCGGCGGCGGGGAGGCGGCGGTCCCCGCGGGGTGGCACGCCTTCGCGGCCGAGGGCTATGCGGGCGCGCTCCCTCCCAACTGGCGCCACATCGGCGGCGAATCGCTCGACTACCTGGTCGTGGCGGTGCCGGCGCCGGCCGAGCCGACCGGCCCGGGCGGCAGGCGCCGGGTGACGGGCTCTCCGGCGCTCGGCTACCCCGCGGTCACGATCGGCGGCTGCCGGCCCCGCGCGGAGTCCCCCGGCGAGACGCAGCGCCTCTGGCTCGAGGAGCTGCGCCGCGGCGGGGCGGGCCTCTCCGTGACGCGGGCCGTCGAGGTGGAGGGGCGGAGCTACCAGCTCCTGGAGGTGGTGACGCCGGGCGGCGTCACCCAGCGGGCCCTCCCCGTCGGCGCCGACGGATGCGCGCGCGAGTTCTCGCTCACGCCGATCGAGGGCGTGGTCGGCCCGGACGAGTTCGCTGCCGTCCTTGAGACGCTCCGGCTCGGCGGGGATTAGGGCGAGCCGCGGCGGGGCGCCCCGGCGGCGGCGGGGGCCGTCACGGGGGCCGTCACGGGGGATCGTCGCGCCCGGGCGCTCCGCTGCCCCAGCAGACGGAGTCGCCGTTCTCGGTGATGGCGCAGGTCTCGCCCCCGGCCTCCTCGATCGCGATGTAGCGGCCGGGGAGGACGATCGCCTCCCCGAGATCGTTCGCATCCCAGCAGAAGAGCTCTCCGGTCGCCATCAGCGCGCAGATGTCGTCGTCTCCGGGGCCGGCCGGCCGCGGCGGCGGCGCCGGGGTCGCAGGATCGAGCGCGGGCGTGGTCGCCGCGCCGGGGGGCGCGTCCACCGGCTCGAGCAGGCACGCCATGAGGGCGGCGGAGAGCGCGAGCGCGGCCAGGGGCAGCGAGTGCCGTGCGCGGCGCGCTGCCATGGCTCCCTCCGCGGCGCACCGCCGATGGTAGACGACCCGGTCCGACGTACCGCCTGCCCGGGCGCGCGGCGACCCGCGCGGCCGCCGGCCGCCCGGTCCGGCGTGATCGCCGGCGCACGGCCTAGTGGCGGAAGTGGCGCACGCCCGTGGTGAGCAGCGAGACGCCGAGGCGATCGGCCGCCTCCACCGACTCCTGGTCGCGGATCGACCCCCCCGTGTGCAGCACGGCGCCCACGCCGAAGCTCGCGCAGACCTCCACGGTGTCGGGGAAGGGGATCAGGGCGTCGGTCGCGGCGACCGCTCCCCGCGCCCGCTCGCCGGCACCCTCGCCGGCGAGCCGCGCGCTCCCGACGCGGTTGGGCTGCCCGGCGCCCATCCCGATCAGGACGCCGTCCTTCACGAAGACGACGGCGTTCGACTTCACGTGCTTGCAGACCATCCAGCCGACCCGGAGATCCTCCAGCTCGGAGGCCGAGGGCTTCCGCTCCGAGACGACGGTGAAGTCCCGCTCCACCGTCACGTCCGCCTCCTGCACGAGCGCGCCGCCTCGCACCGCGCGGAGCTCCGGGCGCGGGCGGGCCGGATCGCCGACCGGAGCGAGCAGGATGCGCAGGTCGCGCGACTTCTTCCTGAGGTGATCGAGCGCCTCCGGATCGTAGTCGGGCACGACCACGATCTCGAAGAACATCCGCCCCCCGGTGGCGGGGCTCGGGAACTCCCGGAGCGCTCTCGCCAGCCCCATGTCGAGGGGGCGGTTCACCGCGACGATGCCACCGTAGGCGGAGACGGGATCCCCCGCCGAGAGCGCGCGCTCGTAGAGCTCGGCGAGGGGCGCCTCGCCGGTCGCGAAGCAGCACGGATTGGTGTGCTTGATGATCGCGAGCGCCGGGCCCGGGGCGTCGCAGACGAGCTGGAAGGCCTCGTCGGCGTCGAGCACGTTCACGTAGGAGAGCGCCTTGCCGTGGAGCTGCGTGAGCGCGCCGGTCCCCTCGACCGGGACCCGAACCGAGTCGAGTCGATAGAGGGCGCCGCGCTGGTGGGGGTTCTCCCCGTAGCGCAGCTCCTCGACGAGCGTGAGCGGCACGGTGAGACGCTCCGGGAAGGGCCGATCCCCGGGGCGCAGGTACTCGGCGATCGCCGCGTCGTAGTGGGCGGTGTGCGCGAAGGCGTCGGCGGCGAGGCGCGAGCGGAGCGCGGCGTCGACGCCCGACGGCTCGCCGCCCGCCGCCTCGAGCGCCGCGAGCACCCCGTCGTAGTCGCGGGGATCGACGATCGGGATCACGGCGGGGTGGTTCTTCGCGGCGGCGCGGATCATCGTCGGACCGCCGATGTCGATCTGCTCCAGCGCCTCGGCCAGCGAGGCGCCCTCGCCGGCGGTCACCGTCTCCACGAAGGGGTAGAGGTTGCACGCGACGAGGTCGATGGCCGGGATCGCGTAGCGGGCGACCTCTCCCTCGTCGCCCTCGTGGCCGCGCCGGTAGAGCAGGCCCCCGTGCACCATCGGGTGCAGCGTCTTCACGCGCCCGCCGAGCATCTCCGGCGAGCCGGTGAGATCGGCGACCTCCCGGACCGGCACGCCCGCCTCCGCGATCGCGCGGCGCGTGTTGCCGGTCGCGACCAGCTCCCAGCCGAGAGCCGCGAGCCCGCGCGCGAAGGCCGCGACGCCTCGCTTGTCGTAGACCGCCAGCAGAGCCCGCATCGCCCGTCTCCTCACCCGCCCGCCGCGGCGCGGGTGAGCGTGACGGCCCCCGCACCCTCCGCGCGCTCGGCCACGACGCCGAGCCGCCAGCTCCCCGCGATCTCGCCCAGCACCGCCTGCACCTCGCGCGCGTCGACGGCCAGAACCAGTCCCACCCCCATGTTGAAGACGCGCCACATCTCGTCGGCCGGAAGCTCGCCGTCGCGCCGGATGCGCTCGAAGAGCGGCGGCACGCGCCAGCTCGCGAGGTCGACGCGCGCCTGGAGTCCGGCGGGCACGATGCGCGAGAGGTTGCCGGCGATCCCGCCGCCGGTGATGTGGGCGATGCCGTGAAGCGGGCCCTCCGGGCGTCCGAGCAGCGGCCGCAGCGCATGCAGGAACGAGCCGTGCACGGCGAGAAGCGCCTCGCCGAGCGAGCAGCCGAGCGATGGATCGTGCCGCTCCAGAAGGGATCGGTCACGGTCGGTATCCTCACCGATGCCCCAGAGCCTGCGCACGAGCGAGTAGCCGTTGGTCTGGAGCCCGCTCGAGGGGAGCGCGACGAGGACATCGCCCGCCCCGACGCGCGAGCCGTCGACGACGGCCGCCCGCTCCACCACGCCGACGGCGGTCCCGACGAGATCGAAGGCGCCGGGCAGGTAGATGCCGGGGAGATCCGCCGTCTCGCCCCCGAGCAGTGCCGCGCCGTTCTCCTCGCAGGCGGCGGCCACGCCGGCGACCAGCTCCACGCGGTGCTCCTGCGAGAGATCGGCGGTGGCGATGTAGTCGAGCACGAAGAGCGGCTCGGCGCCCGCCGTGAGCACGTCGTTCACGCAGTGGTTGACGAGGTCGCGGCCGACGCTGTCGTAGCGGCCCATCGCCGCCGCCACCATCAGTTTCGTCCCGACCGAGTCGGTGCTCGCGACGAGTACCGGATCGCTGAAGCCGGCGGGGAGGCGGCAGAGCCCGGCGAAGGGTCCGATGTCGGCGAGCACCTCGGCGCGCCGGGTGCGCGCGGCGAGCTCGGCGTAGCGCGAGACGGTGGTGTCCGCCGCATCGATGTCGACGCCGGCGGCGGCATAGCTCAGCGGCGGCTCGGCACCGGCCGGCTTCGCCCGATCCCTCTGCCCGCGCTCGGAGGACACCTCAGGCCGCCGTTTCGGGGAGACGCTGGCCGGTCGCCGCCTCGGCGCCGGCGCCGCGGCAACCGTACGGGTCCGGGCCCCCTAGGGGGAAGCGGCGGCCCGGGGTCCCGGACTCAGGGGGCGGCGGGCGTCAGCGGCACGGCGTGCCGGTCGCGCGCGCCCCCCGACTCGAGCATGAACTTGTCGAACTGCAGCGGGACCGCCCCGGGGTAGTCGCCGGTGAAGCAGGCGGTGCAGAGCCCGTCACGCCCCTGCCGGGTCGCCGCGACCGTGCCCTCGACGGAGAGGTAGCCGAGCGAGTCGGCGTCGATGTGCCGGCGGATCCCCTCGACGCTCTCATGCGCGGCGATGAGCTCGGAGCGCGTCGCCATGTCGACGCCGTAGAAGCAGGGATGCGTGATCGGGGGCGACGTGATGCGCATGTGCACCTCGGTGGCCCCGGCGCGCCGCAGCATCGCCACCACGCGCGGCGTCGTCGTGGCGCGCACGATCGAGTCGTCCACCACCACCACCCGCTTCCCCCGCAGGAGCTCGGGGAGCGGGTTGAACTTCAGCCACACCCCGCGCTCGCGCAGGCGCTGGTCGGGATGGATGAAGGTGCGGCCGACGTAACGGTTCTTGATCAGCGCCTCGCCGTAGGGGATGCCGGAGGCGCGCGCGTAGCCGATGGCGGCGGCGGTCGCCGAGTCGGGCACGCCGACCACGAGGTCCGCCTCGACCGGATGCTCCCCGGCGAGCCGCGCCCCCATATCCATCCGGACCGGGTGCACCAGCTCGCCGCCCAGCCGCGAGTCGGGCCGTGCGAAGTAGATGTACTCGAGCATGCAGAGCGACTGCCGCTCGGGCCTCACCCCCTGCGTCGTCTGAAGACCCGCCGGATCGGCGCGCGCGATCTCCCCCGGCGCGAGCTCGCGCACGAACTCGGCGCCCAGGTGGTCGAGCGCGCAGCTCTCCGATGCGAAGACGATGCCGCCCCCCGATCCGGTGGGGAGGCGCCCGATCACGAGCGGCCGCACGCCGAGCGGATCGCGCACCGCGAAGACCGCGCCGGCGGTGAGGATGGTGAGGGAGTAGGCGCCGTTGAGCCGCCGCATGACGTGGGAGATGCGCTCCTCCCAGCTCGCACCGGGAGCATCGGCCAGGAGCTTCGTCACGACCTCGGTGTCGCTCGAGGTGCGGAACTCGACGCCGTCGTCCTCGAGCTCCGCCCGCAGCAGATCGGCGTTCACGACGTTGCCGTTGTGAGCGACGGCGACCCAGCCGGCGGCGCCCTCCTCCAGGATCGGCTGCGCGTTCTCCTCGACCGAGGATCCGGTCGTCGAGTAGCGCGTGTGGCCGACGGCGGCCCGCCCGGGCAGCGAGGCGAGCACCCCCTCATCGAAGACCTGCGAGACGAGTCCCATCCGCGCGTACAGGTGCGGCCGCTCACCGTCGCTGGTGGCGATGCCGGCCGATTCCTGTCCCCGATGCTGGAGCGAGTAGAGGCCGAAGAAGGTGAGCCGTGCGACATCCTCCTCCGGCGCGTAGACGCCGAAGACGCCGCACTTCTCGGCGAGGCTCGGGACCACGGGCGCTCCCGTCCCTGCCAGTGAGCGCCAAGTGTATCACGGACATCGGTCCCGCCCGGGCCCTGCGGGGCCTCCTCAGCGCCCCCGCGGCGCCTCCGCGCCCATGGCGAGCAGGCGGCGGTGATCGACCATCGTGCAGCGATCCATGACCACCTCGAGACCCCCCGCGCGGGCGATCTCCTCGGCGCGGCGGCTCACGATCCCGAGCTGGAGCCACAGCGCGCCCGCACCGGCCGCGACGGCGTCCTCGGCCACGGCGCCGGTCTCCCAGGCGAGGCGGAAGACATCGACCAGATCGACCGGCTGAGGCAGGTCCTGCACGCGGTCGTAGCAGCGCCGTCCCAGCGCCTCGTCGAGCGCCGGGTTGACGAGCCAGACCTCGTAGCCGGCATCCGCGAGGTAGGAGGCGATGGCGTGCCAGGGCCGGTCGAGGCGCGGGGAGCGCGCAACGACCGCGATGCGGCGGGCATCGCGCAGCAGGCGCAGCGGCAGGGGCAGGTCCCCCGGCTCCACCGCGCGCCCCTAGACCGCCCGGCGGCGGCGGCGCTGCCGCCCCGCCCCCTCGGTCGGCGCCGCTGCTCCCGGCTCGGGGGAGCGCACGCCGTCCCCGGCGCCGGCGCCGTCCGGTGCGTCGACGGGCGAGCCGGTCATCTCCGCCAGCGCCCGGGCGAGGCGGGAGGCGCGCGCCAGGGCCTCCGCACCCAGCGGGCGGGGCGCCAGCGCCGAGGCGACGGGGAGGGTGCGGCCGTTGTCCTTGACGAGCCGCACCTCCCACTCCACGAGATCCTGCCTCTCGCCGCTCGTGAGCGGCTCATCGTCGGAGCCGCGGAGCTCGATGCGCGAGATCCGCCAGAAGGGGACGAGCTCCGCCGTGCCGAGCCCGAGGCCGAGCAGTCCCTGCTGGTAGCGGACGGAGCGCTTCTCGCGCTCCACGAGAACGGCGCTGCCGGCGACGTTGTAGACGAGGCCGAGCACCGCGATCGGGCCGAGCAGCATCGCGGCGAGCAGGAGCAGGACCAGAGCCCAGAGGGGCAGCACCTCGAGCAACATCACGATTGCGAGCACGGCCGCGGCCGCGGCCGCGCCCTCGACGGCGGGCCCGATGAGCCGCGCCCGCGACGGTCGGATCGCTATCGAGCCGTCCCGGATCACCGCGACCGAGCCCGCCAGCGCGACCCGCTCGACGCCGCGGGCGCGCGACCCCGTCCCCGGCGGGAAGGCGTCCCGATCTCCAGAGGGTGCCGGGCGCTGCCCGGACGGCGCCGCCATGGGGCGATCCTACCAACGCCCGCCCGCGGAGGCGGGGCGGTTTGCCGCGGCGGGGCCGCTCTTCCTATGATCGCGGGCGCGCCGGAGGCACGAGCGTGCACCACTCCCTGATGGACGTCCTCGCCTGTCCCCTCTGCAAGGGGGCGCTGGATCTCGCCGTCGAGCGCGAGGAGGCGGGCGAGGTGCTGGAGGGGGCGCTCAGCTGCGCCGCCTGCGGGGAGCGCTACCCCGTGGCGGACGGCATCCCCAACCTGCTCCCCCCCGAGATGCGGGACGCACCGTGAGCCATTCCGCGAGCGTCGAGGAGCGGGCGCGGCTCATCGGCTGGTCGCTGATGGCGGCCTCTGCGCTGCAGCTCGTCCTCTTCCTGCGGGCGATCAGCCGCCGCTCCTATGCGGCGCTCGCGCTCCCCGTGCTCGGCCTGATCACCCTCGCCTCGGCGCTGGGCTTCTGGGTCGGCTACACGATGGCCACCACGCGCTTCGGCGAGGCTCCGGACTACCCGCCGGAGGGCTGAGCCGGACGCGCGGAGCCCGCGCTACCCGGCCGCGCCCCTCAGGGCCCGCTCGATCCAGCTCCGCTCCGGGAGTCCGCGCAGCCCCGCCGGGGTGGCGTAGACGCGGCAGCGCGGCGTGCAGTCGGAGCAGGGCTCCCAGCCCGGCTCGACATCGACCCCGTCGACGCGGATGGTCGGCGAGCCGGGGAAGCAGACCCGCCGGCCCGAGGCCTCGTCCTCGATCTGCACCTCCGCGACCCGCGGCGAGAGGCGGAGCCCGCGCGCGACGTCGTCGACGAGCGCGCGGGCGGCGCGGGCGTGCGGGCACCCGTCGGACCACAGCAGTTCGACACGCATCGCGCGCTCCGTCCCGGCTCCCGTCGATTGTCGCCTATCGCCCCGGGGCGCGGGGACCCCCGGATCCGGGCCGACGCTGCCAGCCCGGGGGCGCGACGCGCTCGACCTCGCCCGCAGGCGCCGCGAGCGCGTCCCGCAGCTCGGCCACGGAGCGCCCGAGCAGCGGGTGCCGCTCCGAACCGGCAATCTCCGCCAGGGGTTCGAGCACGAAGCGGCGCTCGTGGAGGCGCGGGTGCGGAACGGCGAGGGCGGCGGTGGAGACGATCTCCCCCTCGATCAGGAGGATGTCGACGTCGAGCGGGCGCGGGGCGTTGCGGGGCGCGGCGGGGTCGCGCCCGGCCAGCGCCTCGATCCCCTTCGCGGCCGCCAGGAGCTCGAGCGGTGCGAGCGCCGTCTCGCCCGTCACGGCGGCGTTGAGGTAGGGGGGCGGTTGGGGGAGGCCGCGGGGCGGCGCCCCCCACGGCGCCGTCTCGTAGAGCGAGGAGACCCGGTCGACGGCGACGCCGCGCGCGCGCAGCTCCCGGGTGGCCGCGGCGAGCGCGCAGGCCCGGTCGCCGAGGTTCGCCCCGAGGCCGAGCCAGACGCGGCGCGGCGGTGCGCGCCGGCCCGCGCCGCTCATCGCGCGGGCGGGGCCGCCTGCGCGATCGGCGGCGGCCCCGGCACCTCCCCGGTGACGCCGCGGACCACCGCGTCGGCGACGCGGGCGACCACCGCCATCTCCGCCACGTCGTGCACGCGCACGAGATCGGCACCGCTCGCGACGGCCAGGGCGACGGTCGCCGCCGTGCCCCAGAGGCGCCGGGCGGGATCCGGCTCGTCGAGCACGCGTCCGATCGTCGACTTGCGCGAGGTGCCGATCAGCAGCGGGCGGCCGAGGGCGCGCAGCTCGCCGAGCCTGACCAGGATCTCGAGGTTCTCCGCCGGCTCCCACCCGAAGCCGAAGCCGGGATCGAGCAGGAGCCGCTCCTCCGGCACGCCCGCCTCGCGCGCGACGCGGAGCGACTCCCCGAGGCCGGCCGCGGCATCGGCCAGCGGATCGCCGGAGCGCGCGCGGTGGCGCTGGTTGTGCATCAGGATGGCGGGGAGCGTGCGGGCGGCCAGAAGCGGCGCGAGGGCGGGATCGCCCAGGAGCCCGCGCACGTCGTTGATCGCATCGGCCCCGGAGTCGGCGGCGCGCCGGGCGATCTCGGCCTTCGAGGTGTCGACCGAGATCGGCGCGTCGATGCGGCCCCGCACCGCCTCGAGCACCGGAGCGAGGCGGCGCCACTCCTCGTCGGCGTCGACGGGCGCGGCGCCCGGACGGGTCGACTCCGCGCCGATGTCGACCAGGTCGGCCCCGGCCGCGACCAGGGCCTCCGCGCGCGCAGCCGCCGAGTCCGCGTCGAGGACGCCGTCCCCGGAGAAGGAGTCGGGCGTCGCGTTCAGGACCGCCACCAGATAGGTGCGCTCCCCCCACGAGAAGCGCCGGCCGCCGATCGTGATCGCGGCGGGGGCGCCGTCGAGCGGTGCGGCGCCCACTAGGATCCGTCCACGACCCGAAGCGGCGCCTCGACGACCTCGCCGCCCCTCCGGATGCGGAACGCGCGCACGGGGGGCGGCTCCTTCGCGAGGGAGACGAGGATGTACCAGGCCTCCGGGTACATCGGCTCGGAGTCCGTAGCGCCCGGGGGGAAGAAGGCCATCCGGATGTCGGTCGGCGAGGGGCGCCCCTCGGTCGCCACGTGCGAGTGATAGATGCCGAAGAGCCGCTCCCCGCGCGCCTCGCGGCGCTCCTCGAGCCGCATCTGCTCGAGGCCGTCCATCTCGTAGCGGTAGGGGCTCGCGGCGACGTTGGAGACGCGGTGCTGCTCGAGTCCTCCGCCGGGAGTCTCGTGGATGAGGCCGCAGGCCTCGTTCGGGAGCGCCTGGCGCGCGTGCGCGATGAGCGCGTCGGCGAGGGAGCGCGGGATCTCGGGCACGGCTACGCCCACTCCCCGGGCTCGCCGTCGTCGATGCACGCCTGCGGGCTCATCCGCATCTGCAGGTAGCTCGCGCTGGCCGGGCCGCTCTCCAGGTGTGCGATCCAGTGCTCCCACTCCTCCTGCGGCAGCCGCTCGATGAGATCGGCGACCGGCAGGTGCACTAACTCCCGCCCGCCGGGGGCCGGCGCGAGGCCCACGTCCACGGACCAGCGGCCCGGGATCGCGATGCGGCCGACGGTGCGCGTGCGCAGCAGCGTCGCCTCCGCACGCGAGCGATAGCGATCGACCACCGCGGCGTCGAAGCGCAGCTGCACCCGGCCGGGATCGCGCGCCGAGAGCGCGCGCCGGAGCAGCGAGCGCTCGAGCGTCCGCGAGGCCTCCTCCCGGGCGGGATCGGGCACCCGCTAGCGCTCGATCGGGACGTCGATGAGGGAGCCGTACTCCGTCCACGAGCCGTCGTAGTTGCGGACGTCGTCGTAGCCCAGCAGGTACTTCAGCACGAACCAGGAGTGCGAGGAGCGCTCGCCGATGCGGCAGTAGACGATGGTCGGATCGCCGTGGCTCACGCCGGCCCCCCCGTAGAGCTCCCGGAGCTCCTCCGCGGAGCGGAACGTGCCGTCCTCGTTGACGGCGCGCGCCCACGGGATGTTGCGCGCACCGGGGATGTGGCCGCCTCGCTGCGCCGTCTCCGACATCCCCGGCGGGGCGATGATCTCCCCCGAGAACTCGGCGGGGCTCCTCACGTCGACGAGCTGCATCCCGGAGGCGACGGCGGCGAGCACGTCGTCGCGCTTCGCCCGCAGCGCCGGGTCGCCCTCCGCGGCGCGGTAGCTCTCGGGCGCCACCTGCGGCACCTCGGTCGTCGTCGGGCGTCCCTCGGCGAGCCACTTCACGCGCCCGCCGTCCATCAGCGAGACGTTCTCGTGCCCGTGGAGCTCGAGCTGCCAGAGCGCGTAGGCCGCGAACCAGTTGTTGTTGTCGCCGTAGAGCACGACATGCGTGTCGTTCGCGATGCCGGAGCTCCCGAGCAGCTCCTCGACGTCCTCCCGCGAGAGGATGTCGCGCCGCGTCTGGTCCTGGAGCTGCGTCGTCCAGTTCCAGCCGACGGCCCCCTCGATGTGCCCCTCGGCGTAGGCCTCGGTGTCGACGTCGACCTCGACCAGCCGCACGCCCGCATCGGCACCGTGCTCCGCCACCCAGTCGCAGGTCACCAGCTTCTCGACCATCTCTCCCTCGCTCCGCTGCGTCGCGGCGGCCCGCGCCACGCGGGCGCGATCTCCGCGCTCACCACCACATCTTCTCCCGGACGTCCTCCTCGATCTCCGCGTAGTCCTTCATCCAGAGCCCGGTCGAGAGGTACTTCCACCCGCCGTCGGCGAGCAGGCAGACGATCTCCCCGCTCTCCATCCGCTCCCCGACCCGCTGAGCGGCGCGTATCACCGCGCCCGCGGAGATGCCGGCGAAGATGCCGCAGCGCTCCATCAGCTCCTTGGTGAGCCGGAATGAGGTCGCCGAGTCGACGACGATGCGGCCGTCGAGGACGGAGTCGTCGAAGACCGGCGGGATGTATCCCTCCTCGAGGCTGCGCAGCCCCTGCACGAGGTCGCCGGGATGCGGCGCCGCCGCCACCACCTGGATGCGCGGATCGTGCTCCTTGAGCCGCCTCCCGACGCCGGTGAGCGTCCCACCGGTCCCCAGCCCGGCGACGAAGGCGTCGACGCCCGGGAGGTCCCGGAGGATCTCCGGCGCCGTCGTCTCGTAGTGCGCGCGCGGGTTCTCCGGGTTCTCGTACTGGAACGGCAGGAACCAGTCGGGATGCGCCGCCCCGATCTCGCGCGCGCGCTCGACGGAGCCGTTCGTGCCGAGCTCCCCCGGCGAGTAGATCACCTCGGCGCCGAAGGCCTCGATCAGGCGGACGCGCTCGACGCTGACGGCGTCGGGCATCACGACCTTGACGGGGTAGCCGCGAAGCCGGCCGATGAGCGCGAGCGAGATGCCGGTGTTCCCCGACGTCGGCTCGAGGATCGTCTGCCCGGGCGAGAGGCGGCCGTCGCGCTCGGCGGCCCGCACCATGTAGGAGGCGATGCGGTCCTTCACCGAGCCGGTGGGGTTCTGGCCCTCGAGCTTGGCGAAGAGGCGCACGCCGGGGCGCGGCGAGAGCTCGCTGATCTCGACCAGCGGCGTCTCGCCGACCAGGTCGAGCACGCCCGCGTAGGTCATCGGGGGCCTGGCCCGCGGCGCGGCCTGCACCCCGCTACCGCCCTCCCGCGAGCGCCGGGAGGAAGGAGACGGAGTCGCCCTCGGAGAGGGCCGTCCCCGTCCCCTGGAGGTAGCGCACGTCCTCGTCGTTGAGGTAGACGTTGACGAAGCGATGGAGCGCCCCGCTCTCGTCGGAGACCTGGACCCGGAAGCCCGGGTAGCGGGACTCCAGGTCGTCGATGAGCTCGGCGATCGTCGAGCCCTCCGCCTCCAGCTGCTTCTGGTCGCCGACGGCCCTCTGGATCACCGACGCGACGTACACCGTCACCGCCACCTGCATCCCCCTCACCCGCTCGTCCGCGCCCGCAGTGCGCGCGTGGCGGCTCTGCTCCGCCGCCTCCGCTATGCGTGTACCCCGGCCGCGACCTCCGCTCCCTCGACCACGACCAGCGGCGGCGTGCCGCAGAACTGGTCGTAGTCGATGAGTTCTCGGACCGAAGGCTCGTCGCCGCAGAGCGGGCAGTCCGGGTCGCGTCTAACCCGCATCATGCGGAACTCCATGGTAAGCGCATCAATGAGGAGCAATCGCCCGACCAGGGGCTCGCCGATCCCCAGGATCTGCTTGAAGACCTCGGTCGCCTGGATGGATCCGACGACACCGGTGATCGCCCCCAGCACCCCCGCCTCGGCGCAGGAGGGGACGAGCCCGGGCGGGGGCGGCGCCGGGTAGAGGCAGCGGTAGCAGCCCTGCCCCGGGGTGTAGACCGTCGCCTGCCCGTCGAAGAGCAGGATCGAGCCGTCGACCAGCGTCTTCCCCGAGAGGTAGGCGGCGTCGTTGGCCAGGTAGCGGGTCGCGAAGTTGTCGGCGCCGTTCACGATGATGTCGTAGGCGGGGATGATCTCGAGCGCGTTGTCGGAGGTGAGCGGGAGCTCGTGCGTCTCGACGGCGACGTGCGGGTTGTAGGCGAGCAGGGACTCCTTCGCCGAGAGGATCTTCGGCCGGCCGACGTCCGCGGTCTGATGCAGGATCTGTCGCTGCAGATTCGAGAGGTCGACGACGTCGAAGTCGACGAGGCCGATGCGCCCGACGCCGGCGAGCGCGAGGTAGAGAGCCACCGGCGAGCCCAGGCCGCCGGCGCCGACGACCAGCACGCTGGCGTTGCGCAGCTTGCGCTGCCCGACCGGTCCCACCGGCCCCATGATCATGTGCCGCGAGTAGCGCATCACCTCCTCCGGGGTGAAGGCGCTTCCCGGGGGCGCTCCCTCTCTCTGGCCGTCCGTGCCGCCCATGGGGCTTCCTCCCTTGCTCACCTGTCGCCTCCTGCCAGCGCGGGGATCACCGCCATCTGGTCGCCGTCGCGAAGCTCGGTCTCGACCCCCGACAGCTCCTCGATGGCGCGGTTGTTGACGTAGATGTTGATGTGCGCCGGCACGCGGCGCTCGCGGTCGTAGACGAGATGATCGAAGCCCGGGTAGGCGTCGTCCAGCGCGTCGAGCACCGCGCGCACCGTCGCGCCCTCGACGCTCACCTGTTCGCGGTTCGCGGTGAAGCGCCGGAACGGCGTGGGGATGTAGACCTGCACGGTCACCCTAGCGCCCCCGTCCGAACGGCACGCTCAGGTAGCGCTCGCCGGTGTCGCAGAGCATCGTCACCACGCGCGCGCCCGGCCCGAGCTTCCGGGCGACCCGCTCCGAGGCCCAGACGTTCGCTCCCGCCGAGATCCCGACCAGCAGCCCCTCCTCGCGCGTGAGCCTCGTCGTCATCGCGAAGGCGTCCTCGTCGGCGACGGCGATCACCTCGTCGTAGATCTCGCGGTTGAGGACTCCGGGAACGAAGGAGGCGCCGATGCCCTGGATGGCGTGCATCCCGGCGCGGCCGCCGGCCAGCACCGGGGAGCGCTCGGGCTCGACGGCGACGATGCGCACGCGGGGGAGCGCCTCCCTCAGCACCTCCCCGACCCCCGTGATGGTGCCGCCGGTGCCCACGCCCGCCACGAAGGCGTCGAGCCGGCCCCCGGTCGCCTCCAGGATCTCGGGGCCGGTCGTCCGGCGATGCACCTCCGGGTTCGCGGCGTTCTCGAACTGCTGCGGCATGAAATAGCCGTGCCTCTCCGCGAGCTCCCGCGCCGCGTGGACGGAGCCGGTCATCCCCTCGATGGCCGGCGTCAGCACGATCTCGGCGCCGAAGCGCTCGAGCAGTCGGCGGCGCTCCACGCTCATGTCCTCCGGCATCGTCAGCACGAGCCGGTACCCCTTGCAGGCGCAGACCATCGCGAGGCCGACGCCGGTGTTGCCCGAGGTCGGCTCCACGATCGTCTCCCCGGGCCGGAGCCGGCCCTCGCGCTCCGCAGCCTCGACCATCGAGAGCGCGATGCGATCCTTCACCGAACCCGCAGGGTTCATCGACTCGAGCTTCCCGAGGATCTCCCGGCCCCCCGGAGAGACGCGGGCCAGCCGCACGAGGGGCGTCCTCCCGATCAGGGAGAGCGCCCCGTCCGCCAGGACGGGCCGCACGTGGGACTCCCCCGCCTCGCGCATCGGCACGCTCCCCCGGCTCCCGGAGCGCGCCGGGGCGCGCGATCCCGTCCGCGCCACCCGGCGACCCTCGCTCAGATGCTGTACGACGCGCCGCGGCCCCGGCGGGCACGGTCGCGCTCCAGGAGCTCGGCGAGCGTGACGGAGGCGAGGCGGGCCCGCATCGCGTCGTAGATCTCGCGCCACACCCACTGCTGCCCGCAGATCACGTGCTGCTCGGAGTGCACCTCGCCGTCCTCCAGGCAGCCGAGCGGCGCGAGCGAACCCTCGAGCGACTCCAGCACGTCGAGGAGCCGGACCTCCGACGCCGGCCGGGCGAGCTCGTGGCCCCCGGCGGGACCGCGTGTGGAACGGACGAAGCCGTCCCGGCGGAGCTGCGCCAGCAGGTGGTCGAGGTAGGATTCCGGGATCTGCCGCCGGGCGGCGATCTCCGCGCGATGCACGGGTCCCTCCCCCTCGTGGAGCGCGAGCTCGATGAGGGCCCGCACTCCGTAGTCGCCCTTGGTCGAGAGCCGCACGGTCTCACCCGCCCCGCCGCGCACCGCTCCGGCGCACCGGCCGCCGGGCGGTGGATTGTCGACTAAATCGCTCGACATTGTAGCATGCGCGGTGGCCGGGGACGGTCGCCCTAGCCGGGGGCGCCGCCCCGCTCCTCGAGCAGGGCGGCGAGCGCCTGGATCGTGTCGTGCAGAGCGCCGCCCGGGTCGCCGGCCGCGTCGCGATCCCCCGCCCCGGACGCGGCGTCGACGAGCCCGAAGATCTCCGCGGCGCCCTGGTGGAAGCGGGGCGTGACGCCGGCCGCGTCGAAGGTCTCGGCGATCTGCTCCATCTCCCCGATCCAGCGGCCGGCGTTCCGGCGCACGAAGGGGACGCTCGACTCGACCTGGGAGAGCGCGGCCTGCTGGCTCCGGCGGAGCTCGCCGAGGAGCTCGTCGTAGAGGCCGAGCGACTCGGCGGCGGCGAGCATCGCGAGCCGGAGCGCTCCCGTCCCCTTCGTCAGCGACGCGTAGCACATCTTCAGGCCCGAGGCCCTCCCGATGGAGGGGCCGAGGTTGCGGACCGCGACGCCCGCTCCGTCGATCTCGTCCATCAGCGCGGCGCGGGGCCCCGAGGTGTAGATCCGGGGAACGGCGCCCGCGGCCGGCGACCGCCCGATGATCCCGGCGTCGATGCAGTCGCCGCCCGCGTCCTCGATGAGCGCCGCGATCTCCGCCGCCGTGCGGGGCGAGACCGCGTTGCAGTCCGCGAACGGTCGCGGCGCGCCGGTCGCCCGCATCGCCGCGGCCACCTCCCCGGCGAGCGCCACGGCCCGCGCCGGGGGGAGGATCGACAGGATGAGATCGCTCCGCAGAACGAGCTCCTCCAGGGAGGGCAGATCGCTGAACCCCGCCGCCGCCGCCCGCTCCCGCGTCGGCCGGCTCCTCCCGGCGAGGCAGGTCGTCACGGCGTAGCCGCGCTCGGCGAGCACCCGTCCGACGCCGTGGCCCATGTCGCCGGGGCTGAGGATCGCGATCGTCCGGAGTCCGATGCCTCGCCCCCCGTCGGCGCCCCTCATCCGCCGGGGGCGCCGTGACGCCAAGGCGCGCCGCCGGCGACGGCCGGGACGATCGAGACCTCGTCGCCCTCGGAGAGCTCGGTCTCCAGCCCCTGGAGGAAACGCACGTCCTCGCCGTTGACGTAGACGTTGACGAAGCGCCGCAGCCCGCCGCCCTCGTCGCAGAGGCGCTCGCGGACCCCCGGGAAGGCGCTCTCGAGCTCCTCGACGACGCCGGCGAGCGTCTGAGCCCGCGCGCTCACCGTGTCGCGCTCGCCGGTGAGGGCGCGCAGCGGCGTCGGGATCTTCACGGTGACGCTCATCGGCTAGCCCTCCACCACGTCGCCGGCGAGCGGATCGACGCGCACGCCCTGCTCCTCGGCCCACGCGATCGCACCCTCGATCTCGCCGGGCTCCCCGCTGATCTCGAGGATCACCCAGCCCACCTTCTCGTCCACGTCGGCCATGCGGATGTTGGTGACCACCTCGTAGAGGTGGCCGATGCGGTAGATGACCGGCTCCCGGATCAGCTCCGGCTCGAAGGTGAACCGCACGCGCCTGCTCGCCATCATCGCGCTCCCACCCCGGCCGGCGCCGCCGCCTCGCTGCGGCGCTCCGCGAGCGCCTCCGCGAAGGCCTCGGTGCGCGCCGGGACGCGCAGCGGATCGGTGACGTGCCCGGAGACCGCCTCCACCGTCTTGAGGCCGGCGCCGGTGATGAAGGCGACGGTCTCCTCCTCCGGGGCGATCGCGCCGCTCTGGACGAGTCTCTTCAGGCAGGCGACCGTCACGCCGCCCGCCGTCTCCGCGAAGATCCCCTCGGTCTCCGCGAGCAGCCGGATGCCGTCGACGATCTCCTCGTCGGTCGCCATCTCCGCGCCGCCCCCCGTCTCGCCCATCGTCGTCAGCGCATAGTAGCCGTCGGCCGGGTTCCCGATCGCGAGCGAGCGGGCGATGGTATTCGGCTTCTGCGGGACGAAGTTGAGCGTCCCGGCCTGGTGCGCCGTCGTGATCGGCGAGCAGCCCGCGGCCTGGGCCCCGAACATCCGCGTCCGCGGCTCCTCGATGAGGCCCAGCGTGGAGAACTCGGTGAGCCCCTTGTGGATCTTGGTGAAGAGCGAGCCCGAGGCCATCGGGACGACGCAGGCGTCCGGGGCGCGCCAGCCGAGCTGCTCGGCGACCTCGAAGCCGAGCGTGCGCGATCCCTCGGCGTAGTAGGGGCGCACGTTGATGTTCACGAAGGCCCACGGGTAGCTCTGCGAGACCTCGGTGCAGAGCCGGTTCACGTCGTCGTAGGTGCCGTCGACCATCACCAGGGT
>DAOULG010000221.1:0-16977 GCA_034420495.1 Dehalococcoidia bacterium | reverse complement strand
CGCCGCCGCGCTACTCCGCCGCCCGAGATCGGTCGCATCCCGGGAGGATGCGAGCCCGCCGCCCGCCCCGCGCCGGGCGGATGAGCGGCACCGGGCGCGCTGGCGTGGGGGAGAACTGCCCCCTATCATAACGCCTCCGCGCGGCGAGCCCTACGGGAGCGGCGCGGCGCGGCGCGGCCCAGTGCGCGGCGGGCTGTGAACGGGATGGCTCGATGGTGCTCGCTGCCGGGGATGTCCGGCGCCTGGCGCGCCTCGCCCGAGTATCGCTGGACGACGAGGAGGTCGAGCGGCTGCGCGCCGACCTCTCGGCCTCCCTCGATCACTTCCGCGTTCTCGCCGACATCGACACCGAGGGCGTGCAGCCGACGGCGCACGTCGTGGCCCTCACGAGCGTCGAGCGCGACGACACGGTCGCGCCGTCGCTCGCCGCCGAGGAGGTGCTCTCCCGCGCTCCGCGGCGCGAGGGTGCGTACCTGCGCGTGCGTCCCGTGCTCGAGGCCGAATGAGGCCGCCGGAGCAGGACCCGCGGCGACGGGGTCTCGGATGAGCCCGGCGGGCGTCGATCTCGATCGCACCGCGCACGAGCATGCCCGGGCCCTCCGGTCCGGCGAGTACACCGCCGTCGAGCTCGCGGCGGCGACGCTCGAGCGGCTCCGGAGGCAGGAAGCGGCCATCCACGCCTACATCGCGATCGAGGAGGAGCGGGCGCTCGCCGACGCCGCCCTGGCCGACCGGGCGCTGCGGGACGGCGAGGCGGGCCCGCTCACCGGCATCCCCGTCGCGCTGAAGGACCTGATCGCGACCGCCGGCATCCCGACGACCGCGGCATCGCGGATCCTCGAGGGATACGTCCCCGCCGAGGACGCGACGGTCGCCGCGCGGCTGCGCCGGGCCGGCGCCGTCGTTGTCGGGAAGGCCAACCTCGACGAGTTCGCGATGGGATCCTCCACCGAGCACTCCGCGTACGGCGCCACCCGCAACCCCTGGGATCTCGACCGCGTCCCCGGCGGCTCCTCGGGCGGCTCGGCGGCGACGGTGGCGGCGCGGGGCGTCCCGATCGCGCTGGGGACCGACACCGGCGGCTCCATTCGACAACCGGCCGCGCTCACCGGGATCGTCGGCCTGAAGCCGACCTACGGCCGCGTCTCGCGCTACGGCGTCGTCGCCTTCGCCTCCTCGCTCGAGCAGGTCGGCCCCTTCGGGCGCGACGCGGAGGACGTGGCGAACCTCCTCGCCGCGATCGCCGGCCTCGACCCCCGGGACTCGACGACGGCGCCCGAGCCGGTTCCCGACTACCTCTCGGAGCTCGGGCTCGGCCTCGACGGACTCTCCGTCGCCGTCCCGGACGCCGTCTTCGAGGGGGCGGAGGAGGGCGTCGTCGAGGCGGTGGAGGCCGCGCTCGACGTGCTTGGGGCGAACGGCGCGCGCCTAAAGCGCGGCGTGGACATCTCCCTCGCGCCGGCGGCCCTTCCCGCCTACTACCTCATCGCGCCCGCGGAGGCCTCTGCGAACCTCGCGCGATACGATGGAGTGAAGTACGGGGCCGGTGACACGCACGGCCCGGGTCTCTGGGATGAGATGGAGCGCACACGCGGCTCCGGCTTCGGTCCGGAGGTGAAGCGGCGGATCATGCTCGGGACCTACGCGCTCTCCGCCGGCTACTACGACGCCTACTACCTGAAGGCCCAGAAGGTGCGCACGCTGATCCGGGAGGAGTTCGACCGCGCGCTCGCCGGTCACGATCTGATCGTCAGCCCCACCACGCCCGGTCCGGCCTTCCGCCTCGGCGAGCGCGTCGACGACCCCTGGGCGATGTACCTCTCCGACCTCTACACGATCCCGGCCAACATCGTGGGATACCCTGCGGTCTCGATGCCCTGCGGCCTCGTGGACGGCCTGCCGGTCGGGCTGCAGATGCTGGGGCGGCCGTTCGCGGAGGGAACGCTGTTGCGCGCGACCGCCGCCTACCAGGAGCTGACCGACTGGCACGGGCTGCGGCCGCCCGTGCATGAGCAGGCAGGGGGCGAGGCGTGAGCGAGCCCGGAGGTGCGTACCACGCCCGGCGGGGAGCGACCTCGACGACGCTCTCGACGCTGCCCTCGTCGGGCATCCGGCGGTTCTTCGAGCTGCTCGACGGCGCCACCGATCTGATCTCGCTCGCGGTCGGACAGCCGGACTTCCCCACGCCGGCGCAGATCACGCGGGCCGCGGCGGATGCGATGCTCGCCGGCCACACCGGCTACACCAGCAACTACGGGCTGCTCGAGCTCAGGGAGACGCTCTCGCGCCACCTCGAGCACCGCTACGGCGTCTTCTACCGGCCGTCCGCGGAGCTGCTGCTCACGACCGGCGTGTCGGAGGCGCTCGACGTCTCGATGCGCGCCCTGCTCGACCCCGGCGACGAGGTGCTCGTCCCCGAGCCGGGCTACGTGGCGTACCAGCCCGTCGTCATGATGGCGGGCGGCGTCTACGTCCCGGTGCCGACCACGCCGGCGGAGGGCTTCATGCTGACCGCGGAGGCCCTGAGGGAGCGCATCACGCCGGCGACGAAGGCGATCCTGCTGGCATATCCCTCGAACCCGACCGGGGCGGTGATGACCCGCGAGGCGCTGGAGGAGGTCGCCGAGGTCGCCCGCGAGCACGATCTCTTCGTGATCTCCGACGAGCTCTACGACCGCCTCGTCTACGGCGCCGAGCACGTCTGCTTCGCCTCGCTGCCGGGGATGTGGGAGCGGACCGTGCTGCTGGGCGGCTTCTCCAAGAGCTACGCGATGACGGGATGGCGGCTCGGCTACGTCGCGGCGCGCGCCGACCTGCTCGAGGCGATCATGAAGATCCACCAGTACGTCATGATGTCGGCGCCGACCGCCGCCCAGTACGCGGCGCTCGAGGCCTTCCACTCCGCCGAGGAGGACGTGCGGGGGATGATCGCCGAGTACGACCGGCGGCGGGGCCTTCTCTGCCGGCGCATCGCCGACATCGGGCTCCCCATGGTGGAGCCCCGCGGCGCCTTCTACGCCTTCCCGGACGTGCGGTCGGTGGGGCTCGACGGCCAGGAGTTCGCCGAGGCGCTGCTGGAGGAGGAGCGGGTCGCCGTGGTCCCGGGGATCGCCTTCGGCGAGAGCGGCCGCGACTACGTGCGGATCTGCTACGCGGCCTCGTACGACGAGCTCTCGGAGGCGCTCGACCGCATCGAGCGGTTCGTCGGCCGTCGCCGCGCGGCCGCGGAGAGCCCCTCGCTCGGGCAGGTGCCGACGGCGCAGCCGTGAGCGCGGGAGGCCCCGGCGGCCCTCCGGGCGGCGGGGACGCGGGCGCCAACGGGGGCCCCCACGGGAGCGGCCTCGACGAGGGGGCGTACGAGCTCCGCATCGAGAACGTGCGGGCCCGTCCGACGGGCGACCCCGGCGAGCTCGCGGTTCTCCTGGAGACCTCCCGCGGCTCCCTGGAGGGGCTGCTGCGGCCCTGCGAGGGTCGCGACGGCTGCGCGATCTACCTCGGCGGCGCCTCGGGCGGCGTCCGGGGCCCGGCCGGCCGGGTCTACGAACGCCTCTCGCGCGAGCTCGTGGCGGTCGGCGTCACCTCGCTCAGGCTCCACTACCGGCAGCCGGGCAACCTGGTCGAGTGCGTGCTCGACGCGCTGGCGGGGTGCTCCTTCCTCAAGGGCATCGGGGCCGGCCGGGTCGTCGTCGTCGGCGCCTCCTTCGGGGGCGCGGTGGCGATCCGCGCGGCGGGGCTCGCGCCGCTGGTCTCGGCGGTGGCGGCGCTCGCGCCGCAGCGCGCGGGGACCGAGCAGGTCGACACGCTGGGCAAGCCGCTCCTGCTCGTGCACGGCGACGAGGACACGGTGCTCGATCGCGCCGCGTCGGACGACATCTTCTCGCGCGCCCGGGAGCCGAAGAGGCTCGAGATCCTCCGCGGCGCCGACCATGCGCTCGATTCGCATGCCGACGAGGTGCACGAGCTGCTCTCGGAATTCGTCTCCATGCACGCGGGGGAGCGAACCGGGGGCTGACTCCGTGCACGCCCGCGCCGCACCCGTATAATGGCGCGCCGGAGAACCACCGCCGGGCGTCGTGCGCGCCGCCCACCGGGGCCAGCACGGTCGCAGCGCAGCTCCCCGGCGGCGATCAGCGGACGCCTCTGCGACCGAGAGCGGGGACGAGCGATGACGACCGACGCGACCGCGACCCTGATCCCGGGACTCGAGGGGATCCCCATCGCCGAGTCGTCGGTGTCGCTCGTCGACGGGGCGGCGGGCCGCCTGACCTACCGCGGCTACTCGATCGAGGACCTCACGCACGGGACCCGGTTCGAGGAGGTCGTCGCGCTGCTCTACGACGGGGAGCTCCCCGCGGCGTCGCGGCGGGACGAGATCGCCGCCGAGATGGAGGGCGCCCGCGCGCTCACGCCGCCGCAGATCGAGATCGCGCGTCGCGCCGGCGAGGGCGCACACCCCATGTTCGCCCTGCAGGCCGCCGTCGCCGCCCTCGGGCCGTCGCAGAACGACTTCGAGCAGTCGCTCGGGGAGATCCGGGAGCGCGGCATCGCTCTCGTCGCGAAGGTCGGGCACCTCGTCGGCGTCATCGCGCAGGCGGCGGCCGGCCGCCCCTACGACGGCCCGCGCCCGGGCGAGTCGCACGCCTCGATGGTGCTGAGGATGATCACCGGCGGCGCGCCGCCGCCGGAGCATGTCGCGGCCATGGATACGCTGCTTATCCTGCAGGCGGACCATTCGGCCGGGAACGCCTCGACCTTCACGACGCGGGTCGTGACCTCGACGCGATCGGAGCCGGAGGCGGTGGTGTCGGCCGCGATCGGCGCCCTCTCGGGACCGGCCCACGGCGGCGCCAACGAGCGGTCGCTGAGGCTCTTCCGGGAGATCGGCGACCCGGAGGGTGCCGCGGCGTTCGTCCGCGCGATGCTCGACGAGCGGTCGCGGATCCCCGGTTTCGGGCACCGCATCTACCAGGTGAAGGACCCGCGCTCGATCGTCATCCAGCGGCTCGCCGAGAGCCTGCTCGACGATCCGGAGCACCGCAGGCTCTACGACATCGCGCTCGAGGTCGAGCGGGTGGCGACCGAGCGGCTCTCCGAGCGGGGGCTGTGGCCGAACGTGGATCTCTTCTCGGGCTGCGTCTTCAACGGGATCGGCGTGCCGGTCGACTTCTACACGCCGCTCTTCGCGGCGTCGCGGACGCTCGGCTGGGTCGTGCACATGCGGGAGCAGTGGGACTCCGGCAACCGCCTCTTCCGGCCGCGCCAGATCTACGTCGGCGAGGCCGTGCGCCCCTTCGTGCCTATCCCCGAGCGCTGAGCGCGGCGGCCCGGCGGCGCGCCCGAGCGGCGCCCGCCCGCCCCGGCCGCGATCACCCCGCGCCCTCCCCGATCTCGTCGATCCGGAGGGCGGCGCGGACGTCCGCCATCGTCTCGCCCCCGACGGCGCGCGCGTGGTCGGTCCCCGCGGCGAGGGCCTCGCGCACGAGACCGGGCCGCGCGGCGTAGTGCGCCCGCCGCTCCCGGATCGGATCGAGGAAGGCGTTCAGCGCCCGGGCGAGCCGCGTCTTCACCTCGACATCGCCGACGCGACCGGCGCGGTAGCGCTCCTTGAGCTCCTCGACCTCGCCGGTGTCGGGGTTGAAGGCGTCGTGGTACATGAAGACCGGGTTGCCCTCGACGTGGCCGGGGTCGGTTGCCCGCAGCCGGGTCGGATCGGTGTACATGCCCCGCACCTTGGCGGTCACGGTGTCGGCGTCGTCGCCGAGGTCGATCGCGTTGCCGGCCGACTTCCCCATCTTCGCGCTGCCGTCGGTGCCCACCAGGCGCGGCACCCGTCCGACCAGTCCGCGCGGCACCGGGAAGGTGTAGCCGAAGAGGCGGTTGAAGCGCCGCGCCACCTCGCGCGTCAGCTCGACGTGCGGCGACTGGTCCTCGCCCGTCGGCACCAGGTGCGCCCGGGGGAGCAGGATGTTGGCGACCTGCATCACCGGGTAGGTGAAGAACGCGACCGGCACCGCGGCGTCGGATCGCGACTCGAGCTCGGCGATCTCGGCCTTGAGCGTCGGGTTGCGCTCGAGGCGCCCGAGGCTGATCCACCACGAGAGCCAGACGGTGAGCTCGGCGTGCTCGGGGACGTGGCTCTCTATGACGAAGTGGCTCTCCTCGGGGTCGAGCCCCACGGCGAGCCAGTCGAGCGCGACGTCGAAGACCCCGCGGCGCACCAGATCGATGTCGGAGGCGTAGTCGGAGACCTGGTAGTCGGCGATCAGGAAGAAGCAGTCGTACTCGTGCTGGAGCCGCAGCCAGTTCTCGAGCGCCCCGGCGTAGTGGCCGAGGTGGAGCGGGCCCGTGGGGCGCACCCCGGTGAGGATCCGCGGCCGCGGCCCATCCGCCCCCGCCTCCGCCGGCGTCTCCGCGACGTCGCTCCCGGGCATGCCGCTACATCCGATCCGGCGCGGAGATCGACATCAGGCCGAGCGTGCGGGCGAGCACGACCCGGGTCGCCTCGAGCAGGAGGAGGCGCGCCTGCGAGAGCTCCGGCTCCTGCTCGTCGACGACCCGGCACTGGGTGTAGAAGACGTGGAACGCCTGCGCCAGCTCCTGCGCGTAGTGCGGCAGGTGATGGGGAGCGAGCTCGCCGGCGACCGTCTCGATCACCTCGGGGAGCAGCAGGAGCTTGCGCACCAGCGTCTGCTCGGCGTCGTGCGTCAGGAGGGCCGCGTCGGCGCCGGCGGCGGAGAGGCCCGCCTCGCGCGCCCGATCGAGGATGCCCCGGATCCGGGCATGCGCGTACTGCACGTAGTAGACGGGATTCTCCTCGGAGCGCCTCTTGGCGAGCTCGAGGTCGAAGTCCATCGCCGCCCCCGCGGAGGGGAGGAGGAAGAAGAAGCGCGTGGCGTCGGGGCCGACCTCCTCGACGACGTCGGCGAGCGTGACGAGCTCGCCGGCGCGCTTGGAGAGGGGGACGATCCGCTCGCCCCGCTTGAGCGTGACGAGCTGGTAGAGCACGACGTCGAGCGCCTCCGGGGAGGCGTCGAGCGCCCGCATCGCCGCCTTCAGCCGCGAGACGTGGCCCTGGTGGTCGGCGCCCCAGATGTCGACGCTGCGGTCGAAGCCGCGCGTCACGAGCTTGTCGAAGTGGTACGCGATGTCGGTGGCGAAGTAGGTCGGCACGCCATCGGAGCGGATGAGGACGTTGTCCTTCTCCTCCCCGATCTCCGAGGAGGCGAGCCAGACGGCGCCCTCCCGCTCGACGACGTGCCCGCGCTCGCGCAGGCGCGCCAGCACCGTGTGGTAGGCCCCCCCCTCGGCCTGCAGCGTGCGCTCCGAGTACCAGTTCGAGTAGCGCACGCCGATGCTCTCGAGGTCGCGCCGGATCTCCTCGATCATCAGGTCGATCCCGCGCTCGCCGAGCCCCGGGTCGGGCTCCTCGCCCTCGGGCCTCAGGTAGCGGTCGCCCTCCTCGTCGCGGATGCGGCCGGCGATGCCCGCGATGTACTCGCCGGGGTATCCGTTCTCCGGGATGGGCGCGTCCCGGCCGAAGATCTGCTGATACCGCGCGTAGAGGG
Organism: Dehalococcoidia bacterium; assembly: GCA_034420495.1. Lineage (GTDB taxonomy): Bacteria > Chloroflexota > Dehalococcoidia > UBA2979 > UBA2979 > VYDC01. The sequence continues at coordinate 9,412 of DAOULG010000221.1, read as the reverse complement.
TGCGCGCGAAGATCGCGACCTGCGTGCCGGCATCGTTGATGTAGTACTCCTCCTCGACCTCGTAGCCCCAGGCGCGCAGCACGTTCGCGAGCGTGGAGCCGATCGCGGCCCCGCGCCCGTTGCCGACGTGCAGCGGCCCCGTGGGGTTGGCCGAGACGTACTCGACCTGGACGCGCGCGCCCGCCCCCCGATCGCTGGTGGCGTAGCGCTCGCCGTCGCGGGCGATCGCCGCCGCCTGCGAGGCGACCCAGCCCGGCGCGAGGTAGAGGTTCAGGAACCCCGGCGGGGCGACCCGCGCCTCGGCGAGCGCCTCGTGGGCCGGGAGGTGGCGCTGGATCGCGCCGGCGATCTCCACGGCGCGCATGCGCACCAGGCTCTGGATGCGGAGCGGCAGGTTGGCGGAGTAGTCGCCGTGTTCGGGCCGCTGCGGGTGCTGGAGCTCGACGTCGGGCGCGGCGAAGGCCGGGAGGTCGCCGGCCGCCTGGGCGTCGGCGAGGGCGCGCGCCACGAGAGTCGCGAACTCGTCCCGGATCATCTTGCCCGCGCCCCTCGCCCGCCGCCCCGAGGAGCGAGTGTAGCGCCGCCTCACCGGAGGCGACAGGAGCGCGATCCCCGCGCGCGGGGCGTCGTACCATGACGCGTCGGAGGAGGGGGCGGCGCGATGCGATCCGGTGCGGCGACGGTCGACGAGTACCTCGCGGGCCTCCCGGAGGAACGGCGGGCCGCGCTCCAGGCGGTGCGCGCCGTCGTGCTCGAGAACCTCCCCGCGGGCTACGAGGAGACGATGAACTGGGGGATGATCAGCTACGAGATCCCGCTCGGCGCCTACCCCGAGACCTACAACGGGAAGCCGCTGATGTACGCCGCGCTCGCCTCGCAGAAGAACTACATGTCGCTCTACCTCACGGGCGTCTACGCGTTCCCCGGCGCCGCGGAGGAGTTCGAGCGGGAGTACCGCGCGAGCGGGAAGCGCTACGACATGGGGAAGTCCTGCGTGCGCTTCCGGCGGATCGACGACCTTCCCCTCTCGCTGATCGGGCGCACAATAGCCGCCGTCGATCCCGGCACCTTCATAGAGCGCTACGAGCAGGTCCGCGCCGGCGCCCGCACGCGCCGCCGCTAGCGGGGGCGCGGCCGCGGGCCGCGGTCGCGGCCGGCGGGGTGGTTCGCCATCCGGTTCACCGCGGCGAGCTCGGCCGTCCGCTTCACCCGCGCGGCGCGCGTCGTCGGGCGGCGCGCCGACGTGATCCACCAGAGGATGATCTTCTTGGACGAGTCGGGAAAGGCCCGGAAGAAGCCGCCGGCGCCCTCCTCCGCGTCGAGCGCGCGCTCGAGATCGGGGGGGATCACCAGGCGCTCCACCTCGTCGTAGAGGCTCCAGCTCCCGTTCGCCTTGGCGACCTCGACGCGCCGGATGCCCGCCGGGGCCATGCGGCCCTCCTCGGCGAGGCGGGCGACCTTCTCCTTGTTGATGCGCGACCACGGGCTCGCCGGGTTCCGTGGCGTGAAGAGCCGCATGGAGCGCAGATCGTCCAGCCGGTTGGCGCGCGAGTCCACCCAGCCGAAGCAGAGCGCCTCGTCGACCGCCTCGGAGTACGGGACGTGGGGTCTCCCGGAGGCCTTCTTCCAGGAGACGAGCCAGACGCCTGAGGACCGCTCGTGGTTCCGCTCGAGCCAGGATCGCCACTGCGCCTGGCTCTCCGCGTGCAGCAGCGGCCGCCCGTCGGCGGGATGGCTCCCTACCTCCGATCCCGCATCGCCCGCTTCCCCCGGCACGGGCCTCCCTCCCTTCTAGTGCGCCTCGGCGGCGCCGGCCGCGCTCCCGGCGGCGCCGGCCGCGAGCGAGCGGAGGCCGGCGTGCTCCGCGGCCTCGAGTCGGGGATCCTCCGCGAGCAGCGCCGCCGCCTCCCGGCGCGTCCGGTCGATCAGCTGCGCGTCGAGAAGCGCCGCGACCCGCACGGAGGCGCCCGACTGCCGGAGGCCGTAGAGCTCGCCCGGACCCCTCAGCTCGAGATCGGCCTGGGCCAGCTCGAAGCCGTCGAGCGTCTCCTGCACCACCGAGAGGCGCCGCTGCGCCTCCTCCGACGGCTCGTCGGCGAGCAGGAAGCACCACGACGGGTGCCGCCCGCGGCCCACGCGTCCGCGGAACTGGTGAAGCTGCGCCAGCCCGAAGCGATCGGCCCCCTCGATCAGCATCACGGTGGCGTTGGGGACGTCGATGCCGACCTCGACGACCGCCGTGGAGACCAGCACCTGCGCCTCGCCCGAGACGAAGCGGGCCATGACCGCCTCCTTCTCGCGCGCCGGGAGCCGCCCGTGCAGGAGCGCGACGCGGTCGGGGCTCCCCGGGAGTTCGTCGCGGCGGATGCGCTCGTACTCCTCGGTCGCCGCGCGGGAGGCGACGGTCTCCGAGCCCTCGACGAGGGGGCAGATCACGAATCCCTGCCGCCCGGCGTCGAGCTCGGCCCGCAGCCGGTCGAAGGCCGCGCGGCGCGCGCCGCCGTCGAGCCACCGCGTCTCGATCGGCGCGCGCCCCGGCGGCATCTCGTCGATCACGGAGAGATCGAGATCGCCGTAGAGGGTGAGCGCCAGCGAGCGCGGGATCGGCGTCGCCGTCATCACCAGCAGGTGGCAGGCGGGGGGGTCGTCCGGGGGGGCGGATCCGGCGTCCGGCGCCCGGGTGCGGGCGCGCTCGCGCAGGGCGGAGCGCTGCCGCACCCCGAAGCGGTGCTGCTCGTCGACCACGGCGAGGCCGAGCCGCGGCAGCGCCACGTCCTCCTGTATCAGCGCGTGCGTCCCGACGACGATCTGCGGGCTCTCGTCGTGGGCGAGCGCCTCCAGCACCTCCCGCCGCTCCCGCGCGCGGGTGGCGCCGGTCAGGGAGAGCAGGCGCAGCGGCGTCGGGAGGTAGGGCAGGGGGACGACCCCGCCGAGGGGCGGCTCCTCCGATCCGGTGAGCAGGCGGCGGATCGTGCGCAGGTGCTGCTCGGCGAGCACCTCGGTCGGGGCCATGAGCGCCGCCTGCCTCCCCGCGGCGACGACGTCGAGCATCGCGGCGAGGGCGACGGCCGTCTTCCCGGAGCCGACGTCGCCCTCGAGCAGGCGGGACATCGGGACCTCGTGCTCGAGGTCGCCGAGCACCTCGGAGAGCGTGCGGCGCTGGGCCCCGGTGAGCTCGAAGGGGAGGGAGGCGACGAAGCCGCGCGCCGCCTCGTGCGCGGCGATCGCCGGGGCCGTCCCGCTCTCGCGCCAGGCGCGCCGCCGCCGCACGACGCCGATCTGGATGCCGAGCAGCTCGTCGAAGGCGAGGCGGCGCCGGGCACGATCGAGCGAGGAGGCGTCGTCGGGGTAGTGGAGCTGGCGCATCGCCTCCGGGAGCGGGGGCAGGTCGTAGCGCTCGACGAGCGCGGGCGGGAGGGTCTCCGGCACGCGGTCGACGTAGCGCTCCACCAGGGTCGCGATGAGCGAGCGCAGCGTGCGCTGGCCGAGCCCCGTGGTGAGGCTGTAGACGGGGACCAGGCGCCCCGTGTGGCGGCCCTCGCCGTCGGACTCCAGCTCGAAGTCGGGGTTGTCGAAGGTGGGGCGACCGCGGAAGGCGCGCAAGGTGCCGGCGACGGCGATCCCGGAGCCCTCGGGCAGCTGGCGCGCGAGGTAGGGCTGGTTGAACCAGACGACGCGGATCGAGGCGCCCGACTCGTCGGTGAGCGTCGCCTCGGTGGAGCGCATCCGGCCGCCGCGGCCCATGCGGATCTCGCGCACCCGGGCGAGGCGCCCCCGCACCGTCTGCTCCGTGCCGATGCGGAGCTGCGGGATCGGCACGATCGTGCTGAAGTCGAGGTGCCGGTAGGGGAAGTGGCGGAGCGCATCCTCGACCGAGCGCAGCCCGAGGCGCTCGAGGCGCTCACGCGTCGCCTTCCCCGGCCGGACGCCGGCCGACGCGATCGGGAGGGCCAGCGCCTCGGGCCCGTCGGGGATCGGGGCCGCCTCGCGCCGGGCGGGTCGCGCCGGCCGGCGGCGCGGCGGGCCGGTGCTCCCCTTCCCGGCGCCGGCCCCGCCCCCGCCGCGGGCGCGGCCGCGGGGGCCCGCCGCGGCCTCCTCGGCGAGCGTGGCGAGCGCCCGCCTGAGCCAGACGCGGCGCTCCTCCGCATCGAGCGTGCGGTAGCCGCTCGCGGGCAGCGCCGCGACCATCCTCAGCAGCGGTGAGCGGGGCGCCTCGTCCCGCGCCTGGAGGCGCAGGAGCGTGTCGAGCCCTCCCGAGACGACGCGATCGGTGCAGCCGGCCTCGAGCTCCCGCCGCAGGATCTCGGCGAGGCGTGCGAGGTCGGCGCTCACTCTCCCTCGGGCGGGGAGCCTCCCGCGTCGGAGGGGGGAGCGGTCACGACCGTGGCGCCGAGCACGCCCGGGCCGGCGTGGACGCCGAGCACGGGGCCGATCCGGCCCTGCGTGATCGGGATCCCCGGCGCGAGGCCGCGCAGTCGCTCGGCGACGTAGTCGCACTCATCGGGCGTCGTCGCGTGGACGATGCCGGCCCGCTCCAGGGGGCGGAGCTCCCCGAAGCGGCGCAGCACCTCCTCGATCGCCTTCCCCTTGGTGCGGACGCGCCCGGCGGCGGCGACCTCGCCGTCACGGATGGTGGCGATGGGCTTGAGCCGCGCCAGCGTGCCGATGAGCTCCATCCCGCGGCCGATGCGGCCGCCGCGTCGCAGGTACTCCAGGGTGTCGAAGATGACGAGCATGTGCGCGCGCCCGAGCAGATCCTCGGCGGCCGCGACGACGTCGTCGAGGGAGTCGCCGCGCCCGGCGGCCTCCGCGGCGGCGATCGCCGCCATGCCGAGCGCCATCGAGGCGGCGCCGGAGTCGACGACGCGTACCTCCGCGCCGTCGAGGCCGGCGGCCCCCTGCTGGGCCGAGGCGAAGGTGCCGGAGAGCTTCGACGAGACGTGGATGGAGACGATCTCCGACCCGTCGGCGGAGAGCTCGCGGTAGATGTCGCGGAACGCGCCGGCCGGCGGCTGCGAGGTGGTGGGGGTGCGCGACTCGCTCTGGAGACGCTCGAAGAACTCCTCGGAGGAGATATCGATGCCGTCGCGCAGCTGCTCGTCGCCGAAGTGGACGTAGAGCGGCACGACCGTGATGCCGAGGCTTGCGGCCACCTCGGCCGGAAGGTCGGCTGTGGAGTCGGTCACGATGCGGATCGCCATGGCGGGTCCTCTCCTATTCCACGCTCGCGAGATACGGGTAGTGTGGCTGGCCGCCCCGGAAGACGTCGACCTCCAGGTGCGCGTGGGCGTCCTGGACGAGCCGGCCCACCGCCTCCGCCGAGCCGGCGTCGGTCCCGTCGCCGAGGTAGATGGTCACCACCTCGGCCTCCGCCGCAAGGGGCCCCAGGGCTGCGAGCAGGGCCTCCTCGAGCGAGTCCGCCCGGGCCACGAGCCGTCCGTCGACGAGGGCGATCGCATCGCCGGTCGCGACCTCGATGTCGTCGACCGTCGTATCGCGGACGGCGCGCGTCACCTCGACGGCGCGGACGTCGGCGAGCTGCGCGGTCATCTGGGCCAGCACCTCCGACGTCTCGCCCTCCGGCTGGTATCCGAGGGCCGCGCTCAGCCCGGCGGGCGTCGACCGCGCCGGGACCACCGTGACGAGATCCGGCTCCTGGGATGCCGCCTGCTGCGCCGCCAGCAGGACGTTCGAGTCGTTCGGGAGCAGGAAGACGTGCTCGCGCCCCGCCCGCCGCGCCGCCTCGAGCAGCTCGCCCGCCGAGGGGTTGAAGGTCGGCCCGCCCTCGACGATCGCGGAGGCGCCGAGCTCGCGGAACGCGGCCGCGAGGCCGGGTCCCGCCGCGACGGCGACCAGCCCGAGCCGCGGCGGCTCCGCCTCCGCGCCGTCGGAGCGGGACGGCGCGTCGGCATCGCGGTGTCCGGCCGCCCACTCCTCGTGCTGCGCCTGCATGTTCTCGACCTTCACGGCCTCGAGCGCCCCCGCCCGGGCACCGGCGGAGATCGCGGGCCCGGGATCGTCGACGTGTGCGTGGACGTGGAGGGCTCGGGCGTCGCCGACCACAAGGAGCGACTCGCCCCCCGCCGCCACCAGCGCCCGCTCGAGCGCGGCGCGATCGAGCGTCTGCCCGCGCACGACGTACTCCGTGCAGTAGCCGTGGCCCTCGTGCTCGACGCCCGCGAGCTCGACCTCGCCGACCGGGGCCGCGGGCGGAGGCGGGAGCGGCGTGCCGGTCAGCCCGCTGTGGAGCCCGCGCAGGAGGACGGCGACGCCCATCCCCCCGGCGTCGACGACCCCCGCCTCGCGCAGCCGGGGCAGCAGCTCCGGGGTCCGCGCGAGGCTCGCCTCGGCCTCGCTCACGACGCTCGCCAGGGCGGCCGGGAGCTCGCCGTCGCCGCCGGCCGCCTCGGCTCCGGCGCGGGCCGCGTCCCGCATCACCGTCAGCATCGTTCCCTCGACGGGATCGCCTATCGCCTCGTCGGCCGCCCGCGACGCCCCGACGAGCGCCCGGCAGAGCCCCCGGGCGTCGACGTCGCCGTGCCCGGAGAGCTCCTCCGCGATCCCGCGCAGCATCTGGGAGAGGATGACGCCGCTGTTGCCCCGGGCCCCGAGCAGGGCGCCCTCGGCGAGCGCCGCCGCGTAGTCGCCGATGCCGCCCTCCGAGGCCCCCTGCGCCGCCTCGAGCGCGGCGCGGTGCGTGAGCAGCATGTTGGTGCCCGTGTCGCCGTCCGGCACCGGGTAGACGTTGATGGCGTTGACGGCGTCGCGGTTGGTCGTCAGCCAGCCCTCGGCCACGCGCAGGGCGGCGTCGAAGGCGGAGGCGTCGACTCGGCCCCCCTCACCCATCGGTACCAGCCTCCCCGGCCCGGCCGCCGGCCTCGCTCGCGCGGGAGCGACTCGACCGCAGCGACCGGTGGCGGCTAGTCTATATCCTCACGATCGATCTCAACAGCGCGGCCGGCGCCGGGGATGCGGTGGGCATTCCGGGTCGGCGCGGCCGGCGGGGGTGGGCGATGGCTCCGGGCAAATGCGACCTCTGTGACAAGGTGACCCGCTTCGGGCGCAACATTCGCCACAAGCACTCCGGCCGCTGGGAGCGCAAGGCCCCGCGCACCAACCGGCAGTTCCGGCCGAACGTCCACCGCAAGCGCCTGCTCATCGATGGCCGCTGGCGGCGCCTCAACGTCTGCACGCGCTGCCTCCGGACGCAGATGAAGCAGTCCTCGGAGATCCGCTCCGCCTAGACGACGCCGATGGGTGCGGCGCTCCCGCCCCGGCGGTGCGCGCTCAGCGGCAGCTCGCCCGGAGCGCCTCGATGGCGCGCGCGGGGCTCTCCTCCTCGTTGAAGACGGCGGAGCCGGCGACGAGCGTATCGGCGCCGGCGGCGACGCAGAGCGACGCGTTGTGCGCCTTCACGCCGCCGTCGACCTCTATGGAGGCGCCGAAGCCGCTCCCGTCGGCGAGCGCGCGGAGCGCCTCGACCTTCGGGAGCATCTCCGGCAGGAAGGCCTGACCGCCCCGCCCGGGCTCGACCGTCATGACCGTCACGCCGTCGAGCGCGCCCAGGAGCGGCGCCACCGCCTCCACGGGCGTGCCCGGCGAGATGGCGAGGCCCGCCTCGCACCCGAGCTCGCGGATCGCCTCCACGAGCCCCATCGCGCCGCCCGCCTCGCCCGCCGCCGCCTCCAGGTGGGGGATGAGGCGCCCGCAGCCCGCCTCGGCCAACGGCGCGAGCTGCGGGCGGGGGCGCGCCACCATCAGGTGCGCCTCGAGCGGGAGCGTGGTGGCCCGGCGCACCGCCGCGACCACGAGCGGGCCGAAGGTGATCGCCGGGACGAAGCGGCCATCCATCACGTCGAGGTGTATGAGGTCGGCGCCGCCCTCCTCGGCGGCGGCGATCTCTGCGGCGAGCCGGCCGAAGTCGGCGGTGAGGATCGAGGGGGCGATGCGGACCCTCACGCAGGATCCCCGTCGGCGGGACCCCCGCCGGGGGAGGCGCGCTCCTCCGCGGCGAGCCGGGCCGAGGCGGAGCTCAGCGCCGCGGCGACGGCCGACGGGGCCGTCCCGCCGGCGACGTCGCGCGCGGCGAGCGAGGACTCGACGTCGAGTCCGAGCGCCTCCTCGCCGAACGACGGATGGGCCTCCCGCAGCTCGTCGAGCGTGAGGGAGGAGAGCTCCCGCCCCTCGCGGTCGAGCATCGCGACGAGCCGCCCGACGACCCGGTGCGCCTCGCGGAAGGGAACGCCCCGCTTCGCGAGGTGGTCGGCGAGGTCGGTGGCGAGGGCGTGATCGGCGACCGCGGCTGAGCGCCCCCGCCCGGCGTCGATGCCGAGCCGGGGCAGCATCGCGGCCGTGACCCGGAGCGAGGCGAGCAGCGTCTCGACGGTGTCGAAGAGCGGTCCCTTGTCCTCCTGCAGATCGCGGTTGTAGGCGAGCGGCAGCCCCTTGAGCAGCGTCAGCGACTGCACGAGGTTGCCGATCACGCGCGCGCTCTTGCCCCGCGCCAGCTCGGCGACGTCGGGATTGCGCTTCTGCGGCATGATGCTCGAGCCGGTCGCGAAGCCGTCCGGCAGCCTGAGCAGGGCGAACTCCGCCGAGGCCCAGAGCACGAGATCCTCGCCGAGCCGCGAGAGGTGCACCATCGCGAGCGCCGCCGCGGCGTGGATCTCCACGACGAAGTCGCGGTCGGAGACCGCGTCCATCGAGTTGGAGGCGATCTCCTCGAAGCCGAGCTCGCGCGCCACGCTCTCGCGGTCGATGGGGTAGGTCACGCCGGCGAGGGCGCCCGCTCCGAGCGGCAGCACGTTGAGCCGGCGCCGCATCTGCGCCACGCGCTCGGAGTCGCGGGCGAACATCGCCTCGTACGCGAGCAGGTGGTGTGCGAGCAGCACCGGCTGCGCCCGCTGCAGATGGGTGTAGCCGGGGATGATCGTCTCCCGCTCCCGCTCGGCGAGACCCAGCAGCGCGCGCCGCAGCTCCCGGAGCGCCGCCGCCGCCTCGTCGAGCGCGCCGCGCGCGAAGAGCCGGAGATCGGTCGCGACCTGATCGTTCCGCGACCGCGCGGTGTGCAGCCACCCGGCCGCCTCGCCGATGCGCTCGCCGAGCGCCCCCTCGATGTTGAGGTGTATGTCCTCGCGATCGGTGCGGAAGGCGAAGTCGCCGGAGGCGATCTCCTCGCGGATCTGCTCGAGGCCGGCGACGATGGCGCGGGCCGCGGACTCCTCGATGATCCCGCGCGCGGCGAGCATCCGCGCGTGCGCGATGGAGCCGGCGATGTCCTCGCGGTAGAGCCGCCGATCGACGGACACCGACTCCGTGTAGCTCTCGACGAGCTCCTCCGTCGGGCCCTCGAAGCGGCCGCCCCAGGCCTCCGACCCCGGCCCGGGCGCCGTCTCCCCGGGCGTCGGCCCGG
>DAOULG010000220.1:0-11625 GCA_034420495.1 Dehalococcoidia bacterium | reverse complement strand
GGATCGCCGTCCGGGGCCGCCACCTCCCGCCGGCCGCGCCGCGGCGACCGGGCCGCGCGCCTGCGCGCGGCCGGCCGGCCGTTGCGCGCGATTATCGCCCACGTTCACACAGTTTTGGGCAGATCTGGATCCTTGCCGCTGCCCGCGCGCGCACCAACGATGGACGCCGCCCACGGGAATCGCGCGAAGGAGTCACTGTGCGACGATGGATTGGCGTGCTCGGGCTGGCCGGGACGCTGGCGCTCGCGGCCGCCTGCGGCGGCGATGACGACGGCGGTCCGGCGGCGGAGGCCGGCGACCCCGCCTACCCGGTGACGGTGACCGATCTCCTCGGCCGCAGCGTGACGATCGAGGCGGCGCCCGAGCGCATCGTCACGACGAGCCCCTCGGCCATCGAGCTGCTCGCCGACGTCGGCGGGACCGCCGTCGCGCGCTCGAGCACCGCGACCCTCGTGCCCGGCTCCGCCGAGCTGGAGGATATCGGCCCCTCCTACCAGCCCTCCTTCGAGCAGATCGTCGCGCTCGGACCCGACCTCGTGGTGGCCGACGCATCGGCGCAGGCCCACCTGGCCGGCTCCTTCGAGGAGGCGCTCTCGGGGACGCCGACGCTCTTCGTCGGCGCGCGCGGCTACGCCGATCTCGCCGCCTCGGCGCGCATCCTGGGCCAGGCGATCGCGAGTCCCGAGGGCGGCGAGGCGTCGGCGTCGGCGTTCGAGGCGGTCGCCGCGGAGCTCGGGCGCGACGCCGGGGGCGCGCCGCGGGTGCTGGTCGTGGTCGCGGGCCGCGACGGCACGCTCTCCGCGGCGCTGGGGACCTCCTTCATCGGCGACCTCGTCGCGCTGCTGGGGGCGGAGAACGTCGCCGCCTCGCTCCCGCAGTCCGGCCCGGTGCCCGGCTACGCCCTGCTCTCGCCGGAGTCCATCGTCAGCTTCGACCCGGAGGTCCTGCTCGTCGTCACCCCGGGGGGAGGCCCCTCGATCGCGGACCTCGTGAGCGCGCGGCTGCCGGAGCTCGCCGCGGTGCGGGCCGGGCGCGTCCACGAGATCGATCTCGAGGTCTACCTCCAGGCGCCCGGGCCCCGCGCGCGCGAGGGGTTGCGCGCACTGGACTCGCTTCTCCATCCCGAGTAGCGGAGGCCGCCCTCCCCGGTGCTGATCGCGGGAAGACGCCGCATCCCCCCGGCCCCGGCGCTCGTCGGGGCGGCGGCCGCGCTGCTCGGGGCCGCGGCGATCGCCGTCTCGCTCGGCGCCGTGCGGCTCTCCGTCGGGGAGGTCGCGGAGGGGCTGCTGGACTCCGGCGACGACACCACCCGCCGCATCGTGTGGCAGCTGCGCGTGCCGCGCGTGCTGGCCGCCGCCCTGGTCGGGGGCCACCTCGGCATCGCGGGCGCGCTGCTGCAGGGGGTGACGCGCAATCCGCTCGCCGACCCGCACATCCTCGGCTTCTCCTCGGGGGCGGGCGTCGTCGCCGTGGCGCTCGTGGTCTGGGCGCCCGGTTCGCCGGGGGCGCTCGCGCCGGCCGGAGCCTTCGCCGGGTCGCTGCTCTCCGCGGCCGTCGTCTACGCGCTCGCATGGCGCGGCGGCATCTCCCCCGTCCGCTTCGCCCTCTCCGGCGTCGCCGTGGCCGCGCTCTTCACGGCGCTCTCGGCGGCGGCGATCTCCCTCTCCGACCTCTTCACGCAGGCCGCGCTCTCCTTCCTCGTCGGCGGGCTGATCGGCGCCGGCTGGGACGACCTCCCCCGGATCGCCCCGTACACGCTCGCGGGCGCGCTGGCCGCCGTCGGCCTGGCGCGGGCGCTCAACGTGCTGGCGCTCGGCGACGACGTGGCGCGCGGCCTCGGCATGCGGGTCGAGCGCGTGCGCCTCGGGGCGGTCGCGGCCGCCGCGGCGCTCACCGGCTCGGCCGTCGCCGTGAGCGGCATCCTCGCCTTCGTCGGCCTCGTCGCCCCGCACGCGGCGCGGCTCCTGGTCGGGGGCGATCACCGCTTCGTGCTGCCGCTCTCGGGGCTGCTCGGGGCGACCCTGCTCGTGCTCGCCGACACGGCCGCGCGGACGATCTGGGCTCCCGCGGAGATCCCGGCCGGGATCCTGACGGCGATCGTCGGCGCGCCCGTGCTCCTGCTCCTGATCCGGACGCGCACATGAGCCGGCCGCTGCTCGCGCTCGACGACGTGCGCTGGTCGCCGCGCGGCCGCGAGGTGCTGCGGGGGATCACGCTCACCATCGGCGAGGGCGAGCTCGTGGCGCTGATCGGCCCGACCGGCAGCGGCAAGACGACGCTCCTCCGCATCCTCGGGCGGTTGCTGCGTCCGACCTCGGGCCGCGTCCTGATCGCGGGACGCGACGCCTGGAGCCTCGACCCGCGGCAGGTCGCGCGCCGCGTCGCCTTCCTCCCGCAGTCGCCGGAGGCCTCGCCCGATCTCACCGTCGCGGAGCTCGTCTGGCACGGCCGCTACCCGCACCACCAGGGGCTCGCCCGCCCGTTCGGCGGCGCCCGCCCCTCCGACCGCGCGGCGGTCGAGGCAGCGCTCCACCAGGCCGGCGTCGCGGATCTGCGCGCGGCTCGCCTCGGCGAGCTCTCCGGCGGCGAGCAGCGGAGAGCCTGGATCGCGCTCGTGCTCGCGCAGGAGGCGGAGGTGCTGCTGCTCGACGAGCCGACGGCCTTCCTCGACATCGGCCACCAGCTGGAGCTGCTCACGCTCCTCCGCCGGCTCAACGAGGAGCACGGCACCACGACGGTGATGGCCCTCCACGACCTCGCCTACGCCGGATCCCACGCGACGCGCGTGGCGGCGCTCAGCCGCGGGGCGATCTTCGCCGACGGCCCGCCCGGGCATGTCCTGACCTCGGAGCGGCTCTCGGCGCTCTACGGCGTCGCGGTGACGGTGCTGGCGGGGCCCGCGGAGGCGGCGGGCCTCCCTATCGTGGTTCCGGAGCCCGGCGCTCGGCACCCGCGTCGGGGGCCGGAGCCCCCTCACCCGGACGGATGAGGCGCGCCGAGAGCAGCAGCAGGACCACCGCGTGCAGGATCGCGACGAGGAAGAGCTGCGCCGCCAGGACGGCGCGCGAGGCCTCCTCGTCGAAACGGGAGAGCAGGACGAGCAGGTAGAAGACGACGGCGAGCGCCAGGACGCGCGCCGCGACGCCGCGCCAGCTCGACGCGAGCTTCCTCATCGGGACGCGGAAGACGTAGACGATGAGGACGATCACGTGGAGGACGACGAGGGCCACGACGTAGGCCAGCGCCGGCACCGCGCTCCGCAGCTCGAGCAGAGGGATCAGCAGGAACGAGGCGGCGAAGACCGCGATCGTCTTCCGGATGAAGAGCGTCCTGTCGAGGAGCTCGATGCGCGTGCCCCGCATCCTGCCTCCGCCTCTCGCCCCTCGCGCCCGGTCGTCCATTGTGCCGGGAGTCGGCGTACCCCGCGAGTCGCCGCGGTGCCGGCCGCCGGCGCCGGGGCGGCGGGAGCGCGGGCACGATGACGCGCGCCGGTGGTATGAAGCACCTGTCGCCGCGGCCCCGCCCCCGGGGCGCGGCCGGCGGAAGGGGGGCGTCATGAGGCGCAGCACCGAGCGGATGCTCACCACCCACACCGGGAGCCTCCCGCGGCCGGAGGCGCTGCTCCCCCTGATCTTCGCCCGCGAGCGCGGCGAGGAGAGCGACCCCTCCGAGCGCGTGGCGGCGACCCGCCGCGCCGTTCGGGAGATCGTCCGCGCGCAGCTCGACGCCGGGATCGACGTCGTCAACGACGGCGAGCAGGGGAAGTCCAGCTACGCGACCTACGTCCAGAACCGGCTCGAGGGCTTCGACGGCGACCCGGTGACCCCCGCCCCCATCACCGATCCCGACTTCCCCGAGTTCTTCGCGCAGACGGCGGCGATGCGCCCGGGCGCGACCAACCCGCTGCTGCGGCGGCCCTGCAACGGACCGATCCGCTACCGCGACGTGGAGGAGCTCCGCTCGGAGCTCGACGACTTCCGCGCGGCGCTCGAGGGCGTCTCGCCCGCCGACACCTTCCTCTCGGCGGCCTCGCCCGGGATCGCCTCGATCTTCATCCCGAACGAGTACTACGGGACCCACGAGCAGTACCTGGGCGCCCTCGCCGACGCGCTCAAGACGGAGTACGACGCGATCCACGAGGCCGGCTTCCTGCTGCAGATAGACGCCCCCGACCTCGCGCTCAGCCGCCCGCGCTACTTCGGCCACCTCGACGACGATGCGTTCCGAGCGACGATCCGGACGCACGTCGAGGCCATCAACCACGCGACGCGCGACATCCCGCCCGATCGCATGCGGATGCACCTCTGCTGGGGGAACTACGAGGGGCCGCACCACCGCGACGTGCCGCTCGCGCAGATCGTCGACATCGCCCTCGAGGCGCGGCCGGACGGGCTCTCGTTCGAGGCCGCCAACCCGCGCCACGAGCACGAGTGGAGGCTCTGGGAGGGGATCCCCCTCCCGCCGGGGAAGGTGCTCATCCCCGGGGTCCTCGACTCGACGACGAACTACATCGAGCACCCCGAGCTGGTCGCCGAGAGGCTGCTGCGGTTCGCTGGGGCCGTCGGCCGCGAGAACGTGATCGCGGGGACCGACTGCGGCTTCTCGACCGGCGCCGGATACCTCCAGGTGCACCCCTCGATCACCTGGGCAAAGTTCCGCGCGATGGCCGACGGAGCCGCTCTCGCCAGCCGCGACCTCTGGTAGCGGCGCCTCCCCCGCGGCGCGCCGCGTCCCGGCGGCCCGCGGTGGTGCTATCGTCGCGCCCGGAGGCCGAGCGTGACCGTCGTCGACACGCAGATCCACTTCCGGCCGGTTGAGAGGCCCGGCACGCCGACCGATCCGACGATGCACACGGGGCTGGGCGACGAGCCGTTCGGACCCGGGCGCTTCCTGCCGATGATGGACTCCTGCGGCGTGGACCGCGCCGTGATCGTGCCGCCGGGGTTCTCGCCCGCCAACAACGACTACGCCCTCGAGTGCGTCTCAGATCACCCGGGCCGCTTCGGCGTGATGGGCCTCGTGGACGTGACCGCCGCGGAGACGCCGGGGCTGCTGGCCGGCTGGCGCGCCAGGGCCGGCATGCTCGGCGTCCGGGCCTCGGTGACCGAGCTGGGACGCGCCCGCTGGGCCTCGGAGGAGGCCGCCGAGCGCTTCTGGGCCGCGTGCGCGGAGGAGAGCCTGCCCGTCTCCGTGATGGCAGCCGGCGCGCTCGGCTACGTCGACGAGCTGATGGGCCGCCACCCCTCGCTCCGGCTCGCCGTCGACCACCTGGGGCTGCCGCGCATCGACTCCGCGTGGGACGACGCGTGGTTCGGGCAGATCGCCACGCTGGCGCGCCACCGCAACCTCGTCCTCAAGCTCTCGACGCTCCCCGCGCGCTCGCGCGAGCCCTACCCCTTCACCGACACGCACGCCCTCGCCCGGCATGCCTGGGAGAGCTTCGGGCCGGAGCGCCTGCTCTGGGGCACCGATCACACGCAGACGCTCGGCCGCAAGCGCGCGACCTACTGCGAGGAGCTGCGGCTGGTGAGCGAGGGGCTGGGCTCCCTGACGGGGAGGGAGCGCGAGGCGATCCTCGGCGGGAACGCGCTGCGCTACCTCGGATGGCCCGTCGACTGAGGGACCGGGGGCCGCGACACGGGTCGGCGGCCGAGCGAGGGAGAGGCGATGACGCCAGCACCCGACGGGCGGGCGCGGCGCGGCCTCGTTGAGACCGCCGCCGGCGCGGTCGAGTACTCGGAGCTCGGCTCCGGGCCGGCGATCCTGGCGCTCCACCCGACCCCCGGCTCGTGCCTCTGGTACGCCGACGTCGCGCCGCTCCTCGCCGGCGAGCGACGGGTGCTCGCGATGACGACGATGGGCTACGGCCGCTCCGATCGGCCGAGCCCGCCGTACACGACGGTGGCAGAGTACGCGGGGGCCGCCGTCGCCTTCCTCGACGCGATGGGCGTGGAGCGGGCGGCCGTCGTCGGATCGCACACCGGCTCGGTGCTCGCGGTGGAGATCGCCGCGGGCTGGCCCGAGCGCGTCGCGGCGCTGGTGCTCGGCGAGCCCTTCAACTGGAACACCGACGCCCGACGGGAGGTGCTAACCGGGCAGCACCGCTACATCCCGCCGGCGCCGGACGGATCGCACCTCCTGGAGCTGTGGCGGCGGCAGGGACCCGACCGGCCCGGCGTCGACCTCCGCGAGTTCGCCCGCCGCTTCGCCGATTTTCTCGTCGTCAACTCGCCCGAGCCGGCGTACGGGGAGCTGGGCTGGGAGGGCGCCGGCCCCTACGCGATCACCCGGTACGAGCTCTGGGCGCGCGCCGCCGTGATCGGGGCGCCGACGCTCGTCATCCACGGGTCCCACAGCGATCTGGGGCGCTCCCACGGGCGCTTCCTGGAGACGATTCCCCGGTCGAGGGGGCTGCGGCCGCCGAGCCACGGCCGGTTCTCCCCCCGGGAGGCCCCCCGGCTGTGGGCAGAGGAGGTCGCCGGCTTCCTCGCGGATGCGGGCGCCTGAAGACGAGGGCGCGCGGCAGGAGGGTGAGATGCGGATACAGGGCGGACAGCTCCTGAGCCTCGGCTACGGGAAGTACGTGCGTTCCGACGAGGTCATCGCCGTCGATCCGATCACGCAGGATCGCGGCCCCGGACGGCGCACCCACGTCTGGGTGCGCGGCGTGCCGGAGCCCCTCGTCGCCTCCCGCTCGGACGGGGCGCTCGTCGACGACCTGGTGACCCCGGCCGAGGAGGCGGCGCGCATGCGCCAGCTGCGCTCGGCGCTGAGCACGGTCGCCACCGCGCTGGAGGGCGTCCCCCCGGTGCTGCAGCGCGTCCTCCGCGAGGAGAGCCACGTCGACATCGCGGCGCTCGTCGAGGAGTCGCGGCGCGCGCTCGGCTAGCGGGGAGGGAGCGCCGTGAGCGGCTTCGGGCTCCACCACTACGCGGTCGCGGTCCGCGACCTCGACGAGGCGGCCGGCACCTACGGGCGGCTGCTGGGCCTCGAGATCGCGGAGCGGGGACGCGACGAGGCGGCGTCGCTCTCCTGGCTCGCGCTCGGCTTCGCCGGGGAGCGGAGCCTCGTGCTCGCGAGCCCCGAGAGCGAGGAGAGCCCGCTCCACGCGGAGATGATGCTCCGGGCCCGCGAGCGCAACCCCCGCGGGGAGGGGTTCCGCCGCTCGGCGTGGCACGCCGACGACCCTCCCGCGCTCGCGCGGCGCTTCTCCGAGCGCACGGGGCGCGCGGCGGGCGATCTCGAGGTGGCGGGCGGGGCCGTCCGGCTCGATCCTCGCTGGACGCACGGCCTGGCGATGATCCTGGCGAGACTTCCCGCTCCCGGGCCGCGACCCGTCTGGCCGTCGCACATCGCCGTCGCCGTCTCGGACCTCGCGGCCGCCGAGGAGACCTTCGCCGGCGGCTTCGGCCTCACGCCGGAGCGGCGCTTCGAGGCCGACTACGGCGACTTCGCGGCCTCGGCGCTGTACCGGGGCGGGCGCGAGGTGATCGCGCTGATGACCGGGCGCTCCGAGGCGAGCGCGGTCTCACGCCGCATGCGCGGGATGACCACCCCCGACAATCCCCGGGGGGAGGGCTTCTACCTGGCGAGCTGGGCCGCCCGCGACCCCTCGGCCCTCCGCGACCGCATCGAGCGCGCCGGCGGACTGGTGGCGCGGCAGCACCACAGCTTCTTCATCCACCCGCGCTCGACGCACGGCGTCCACATGCGGATCTACCCCGCCGAGGAGTGAGGCGGGGAGCCCGGCCCTACTCGGCGGGCGTGTCGCCGATGTCGTAGTCGATCGAGGTGATGCCGTCCAGGTTGCCGGTCAGGTTGTCGGCCACCATGCGGTCGTGGGCCTCGCTCTCCTCGTACTGCCGCCACGCCGCGACGGTCGCGAAGTCCATGGTCAGGATCCAGTTGTAGCGCTTGAAGCGGGAGGCGGAGATGTTGGGGTCGACCGAGACGTGGAGCAGACCCGCGTTCTCCTCCTGCATCGCCTTGTAGCCGTCCTGGACGGCCCGCAGCGTCTCCTCGCTCGTCTCCTCCTTGAACTTGAAGGCCATCATGTGCCGGCGCATCGCCCGTCCCTCCCGCTGGCGGCCGGCCACGCCGGCGCCTCTGTTGGTGCGGGGCACACATTAGGGGAGAGCCCGGTCGCCCCGCAAAGCGGCGTGCCGGAGCCGCCGGGAGACGCGACGGGAGGGACCGGGGCGCCGCCGGGGCCTCGCGCGCGCCGCCTACCGCGGCAACGCGAGCACGCGCCCGGCGGTGGTGTTGAGCGCGTTCTCGACGGTGCCGCCGTTGTGCGCGCCGGCGATGTGCGCCATGTAGCGGCGCTGCCACCGGGCGTGCATCGGCGCGTGCTCGGGGGACTCCTGGCCCACCTGTCCGGCGAGGCCGAGCATCTCGCCGCCGAAGCGCACGTGCTCCTGCGCGTAGTGCTTCCACCAGACCTCCTTGACGGAGGTCTCCCTGTCCGGGGCCAGGCCGCCCCGCTCCATCACGGAGGCCACCCGGTAGGCGAGCAGCCGCATCGTGTGCACGTAGGTGGCGTAGTCGCCGATGCCGTCCTGCACCCAGGAGTCCTCGATCAGCGGTCGCCCGTCCTCGCCCGGGCGCTCCGCGGCGACCCGGACGAGTCCCTCCAGGTCGACCTGCTCCGACGCCCAGCCGCCGAGCCCGGAGCCGCCGATGCCGGCGGCGCGCGACTGGTTGAGGGAGGCGATGAGGTGGTAGAAGCCGCGGTTCTCCTCGCCGATGAGAGAGTCGGCGGGAACGCGCACGTCGTCGAAGAAGACCTGGTTGACCCGGTAGCCGTCCATCGTCCACAGCGGCGTGATCTGGAGCCCGCGCGTCCGCGGGTCGATCACCATCAGCGAGAGACCGCGGTGCTTCGGCGACTCCTGGTCGGTGCGGACCATGAGGCAGAGCCACTCCGAGTCCTGGATGTGCTCGGTGTACATCTTCGAACCGTTGATCACCCACTCGTCGCCGTCCCGCTCGGCCCGGGTCTCCACGGAGCCCAGGTCCGTGCCGGCGTTGGGCTCGGTCAGCCCGAACGCCCAGGTCACCTCGCCGCGCGTGATCGGCGGGAGGTGCTTGCGCTTCTGCGCCTCGGTGCCCCAGTGCACGATGCCGGGTCCGACGAAGTTCGCCGCGACCTGGTGGGATGCCATCGGCGCGTGCGCCGCGGCCATCTCCTCGTCGAAGGCGACGCGATGCCAGATGGAGGCGCCTCGACCGCCGTCCTCGACCGGCCAGGTCATGGTCAGCCAGCCCTGGCCGCCGATCTCGCGCGTGATGCGCTTGTTGAAGCCGTGATAGTAGTCCGTGCAGTGCCGGAACTCGTCCTCGACCTCCGGGGTCAGGCGATCGGCGAGGAAGCTCCGCACCTCCCGGCGAAACGCCTCCACATCCTCGGTGAACGAGAAGTCCACGGTCTGCACCCCCTCACGGCGCCCGGTTCCCCGCGCTGGCGAGCTTACCGCCCCCGACCCCAGGCCGCGAGAGCGCCACTCACGCGCTTCCCCCGGGCACCGGAGCACTCGCCGAGCCGCCCACCGGCCGGGCTCCGGGGCGCTCCGTGGAGCCGAGGCTGCCCGCGCCGAAGCGGACGAGCCGCCCGTCGGCCGTGCGGTGCACCGCGTGGAACCGCCGCCGGTGGAGCGCCTCGAGCAGCTGCTCGCTGCTCGCCAGCGGGCTCTCGAATCCGGTCGCGAAGTAGCCGACGCCGCGCGCGGAGTGCGCGTCGCTTCCGCCGGTGGTCGGGAGGCCCGCGAGGCGCGCGACCTCCGCGGCGAAGTAGTTCTCCCGGGGCGTGTTGCACCCGTTGGCGGCCTCGACGGCGTCGACGAGCCGGAAGACGGGGAGCTCCGCCGCCTGCTCGGCGCTCAGCGCGAGCGGCGCGTCGCCGCCCGACCGGGTCTCGAAGGCGTGGCGGAAGGGGTGCGCCACGATCAGGAAGCCGCCGACGCGATCGAGCGCCGCGCGCAGCCGCTCGGCGCGGTGGATGCCGCCCTCGTAGCTCCCCAGCCCGACGGCCAGCATGTGGCCGAGGTCGGTGGAGACCTCCATCCCGAAGTTGACGAGCAGCCCCGGGTGCCGCGCGGCGTAGTCGAGCTGGGCGTGGCGGTCCCAGACGCGGTGGTGCTCGCTCAGGTTGACGCCGGTGATCCCGCTCTCCGCCGCCAGGCGGGGAAGCTCATCCGCGTCGAGGGTGGAGTCGGATGAGTAGCCGCGCGTGTGGACGTGCATGTCCACGAGCGCGCCGTCGTAGGCGCCGTCGTGGGCGCCGGGGGGAACGCGTGCCGCGTCGGCGGGGCGCGATGGAGGAAGCTCGCTCACCCGCCGAGGATACGGACCGCCGCAGGGGGCGGCCAGCGCCGGAGGGGCCGCGCGCCGCCGCGAGCGTATACTCCGCCCGGCGCCGCGGGCGCACGGAACGAGGGGAGTTCCCATGCGCTTCGGGACGCACCACCTGCCGCTGAGCCCGACCGCCGACGACGACCTGCGGGTCATCCGGGAGCAGCTCGATCAGATCGAGCTGGCCGACCGGCTGGGCTTCGAGCACTGCTGGCTCACCGAGCACCTGCTCTCCGGCGAGAGCGGCTTCGGGGACCCGATACCCCTCGCGGGGGCCATCTCGCAGCGTACGGGCCGCATCCGCGTCGGATTCGCCGTCCTCCAGATGGCGCTCACCCATCCCACGCGCGTCTTCCTGCAGGCCAACCTCCTCGACAACCTCCTGGAGGGGCGCCTCACGCTCGGGATCGGACGCGGCTCGGCCTTCAACGAGTACGAGTACGTGGCGTTCGGCGCCCGCTCCGACGGGCAGCGCGAGCGCATGTTCGAGGCGCTCGAACTGCTCGAGCGCGCGTGGGCCGGCGACGCGTCGCCCTTCGACGGCGAGTACTTCTCGGTCAGCATCCCCGACGTGCGGCCCCGGCCGGTGCAGCAGCCCCATCCCCCGATCGTGCTCTCCGTCCTCTCCGACGAGACGCTTCGCTGGGCGGCCGCCCGGGGCTACGGCGTGATGATGCCGCGCCTCCCCGTCGCGCGGACCCGCGAGCGGCTGGGCTTCTTCCGGCAGGCGATGGGCGACGCCGGCCTTCCGGAGGCGGCCGCGGAGCAGGCGCTGGAGCGCAGCACGCTCCTGAGGAGCATCTACGTCGCCGACAGCGACGAGCAGGCCGAGGAGGAGGTGCGCGAGGCGACCTTCCGGCTCCACGCCCACCTGCAGAGGACCCGGGGGGGCTACAACCCCGCCGACGTCGACAACCGGGCGCTCGCGGAGCAGAACGCATCGCCCGTCTGGAGCTCTCCCGACTCGACGCCGGAGGAGGCCGTCGCGAGCCTGATGTCGCGCGGCTTCATCCTCGGCTCACCGTCAACGGTGCGCGAGCGCATCGCGGAGCTGGACGAGGCGGGCGTGCGTGGCCTGATGATCACCTTCAGCTGGGGCGACCTCGGACACGAACGCGTGGTGCGCTCGATGGGCCGCTTCGCCGCGGAGGTCATGCCGCACTTCGCCCGCGAGCGCGCCGGGAGCGCCGCCGGCGGCTGAGCGCCGCGCGAGGCCGCCGCGAGCGGACGCCGCCCTCAGCGTCGCCGGGCGCGCGCGACCGCCGGAGCGATGAC
>DAOULG010000219.1:0-9377 GCA_034420495.1 Dehalococcoidia bacterium | reverse complement strand
TCTGGTCGCGCGCACCGGGCGAGCCGATCACCGGCGACCCCCTGCTCACCGGCGAGGGCCTGCTCATCCCGCGGGGACCGTGGCTGCAGCTCCTCGATCCCGCGACCGGCGACGAGATCTGGCGGCGCACGCTCGACGGCCAGGTGATCTCGAGCGTGACCGTGACCGAGGGAGGCACCTACGCCGCGGTGGGGGTCGTCGGGCTCATCACCGGCCGCTCGACGGTGGTCGCGCTCCGCTAGCCGGCCGCGCCCCGCGGCGCGGGTCGGGGGATAGACTGGGACGGGCGGGGCGCCGCCGGGGGAGGATGCGATGGCCGGAGCCGTGACCGACTACCGGGAGGCGCTCGCCGAGGCGGCGGCGGCGGCGGCGCTGGAGCCGGCGGCGATCGCCGTGCCGGAGGACCGGGAGGTCACGCTCGGGGGGCTGCGCTTCCACTACCTGGACTGGGGCAACGCCGACCGCCCGACCGTCGTCCTGCTGCACGGCGGCGGGCAGACCGCGCATACCTGGGACCTGGCCGCCCTCCTGCTCCGCGAGCGCTACCACCTGGTGGCGCTGGACCAGAGGGGGCACGGCGACTCCGCGTGGACTCCGGATCCGGAGCGCGACGCGGCGCCGCTGATGGTCGAGGACACGCGCGCCTTCCTGGCGCACGTCGAGAACGCCTACCCCGGATCGTCGCCGCTCGCCCTCGTCGGCATGTCGATGGGCGGAGCCGTCGCGCTCCGCTACGCGGCGGAGAACCCCCCGGCGCTGCGCGCGCTGGTCATCGTCGACGTCGCGCCGGAGACTATCCCGCGCGGCGGCGAGGAGATGCGCCGCTTCCGGCGGGACACGGAGACGATGGACCGCTTCGAGGACTTCCTGGAGCGCGCCGTCCGCTTCAACCCGACCCGGCCCCGGGCGCACCTCCGCTACAGCCTGCTGCACGCCCTGAAGCAGACCGACGACGGTCGCTGGACCTGGAAGCACGACCCGGGGCGGGGCGAGGAGGAGGAGGAGGACGAGGCCTCGCGGGAGGAGGCGCGGACGGTCCGCGAGCGCGAGATGTGGGCGGCCGTGCGCGCGATCCGCGTGCCGACCTTCTTCGTGCACGGCGGGGAGAGCGCGGTCGTCACACGCGACGCCGTGCGGCGCTCAGCCGAGGCGATGCACGACGGCCGCTGGACCTCGGTGGAGGGCGCGAGCCACACGGTCCAGGGCGACCGCCCCGCCGAGTTCGCCCGCGCCGTCGACGGATTCCTGTCGAGCCTCGCCGGGTAGCGCGCTACGGGTCGAGACGCGCCGAGGCGGTCCCGGCGATGACCTCCGCGCCGTCCTGATTGACCACCGCCACCTCGAGATCGGCGCGGGGTTCCCCGCCCTCCGTGCGCAGCGCCGAGATGCTCAGGCGCGCCGTGAGCGTGTCGCCGGGCCAGATCTGCGCCCGGAAGCGCACGCCGAACGCCGTGAGCCGCCCGTCGCCGACCCACGAGGTGAGCGCCTTCCCCAGGAGCCCCATGCCCAGCATGCCGTGCGCGAAGACGCCGGCGTAGCCGGCCACCTCGCGGGCGTAGAGATCGTCGGTATGCAGCGGGTTGAAGTCGCCCGAGGCGCCGGCGTACTGGACGATCTGGGTCCGGGTCAGGTTGTCGACCACGATCTCCTCGCGGCTCTCCCCGACCGTCAGCTCCGAGGCCCTCAGCGCCACGCTCTCGTCCCTTCCCGGCTCAGTCCCCGCCGCGCTCGACGGGCCGCTCCGTCCGGACGGTGATCGCGCGGGCCGTCACGACGAGCTCGCCGCGCTGGTTGTGGAACTCGGTGATCGCCTCGCGGAAGCGGAGCGTGCCGCCGCGCCGGCCCTCGCGCTCCCAGCTCTCGCCGCGTCGCGTCTCCCAGCTCAGGACGTCCCCGGCGCGGATCGGAGCGTGGTACTCGAAGTGCTGCTCCGCGTGGAGCCCGGTCCCGCCGCCGCCCGCGGAGCGGCGCCCGCCGCCCGTCCGCTCCCGCGGCGGACGGCTGGTGGCGGTGCGCCCGGAGCCGAACCACGGCTCCCCGAACTTCGGACGCAGGTGGTACTCCTCCATGTACTGGTGGTGGACCTCCGTGAAGGTCGGCGGCGCAAGCACCGCGCCGAACCCGGTGGAGGCGGCGTAGTCCGGGTCGGAGTAGACCGGGTTCGGATCCCCCAGCGCGCGCGCGAAGAAGAGGATCTGGCCGGCCTCGACGGGGACCTGCCTCGCTGCTCGCTCGTCGGCCACGCCCCCGCCCTCCGTTCGCCGCGCCGCGCCACGGGGCCCTAGAAGATCCCGCCCGTCCGGATCGCGCGCTCGACGGCGTACAGCGCCAGCAGGCCGCCGCCCACCGCGAGCCACTTCCAATGGTAGCGCCCGGGATCCTCCAGCATCGTCGAGAGGGTACGCGCTCGGGGTGCCGCGGCACAGCGCCCCGCTACCCCGCGCGCGGGACCTCGACGACGCCGGCCCCCGGGCTCACGATCGCGTCCCGCTACTCGCCGCCCGCCAGGCGGGCGCCCGGCGCGACGAGGGCGCGCTCGAGGCGGACCCCCTCCAGCACGGCGCCGGCGCCGACGACCACGTCGGGGCCGAGGCGTGAGCGCTCGATGCGCGCACCGTCGCCGACGAGCACGCGCCCGGTGAGCGTGCTCCCCGCGATACGGGCGCCCGGAGGGATCGGCGGCGGGGGGCCGGCCGCGAGCAGTCGCTCCTGGGCGTGGAGCAGCCCGGCGAGGGAGCCGCCGTCCAGCCACTCGCCCTCCCAGAGCGAGCCGGCGAGACGGGAACCCTCCGCCACCATCGCGGCGAGCGTGCCCGAGAGGTCGTGCTCGCCCCTCCGGTTGACGTGCGGGGCGCTCCGCAGCCGCTCGACGGCAGGCGGGGCGAGCATCCAGACCGCGACCAGCGCCAGGTTCGAGCGCGGCGCGGCCGGCTTCTCCTCGAGATGGACGACGCGCTCGCCGTCGTCTGCGAGCTCGACGATGCCCATCTCCCGGGGCCTGTCGGTCGCGTGCAGGATCACGCGCGCCGCGTCGCCTCCCGATGTGAACCGGGCGACGTGCGGGGCGAGCGAGCCCCCCGTCAGCACCGTGTCGACGGCGATCACCACCGCATGCCTCCCCGCGAGCGCGGCACCGACCGAGAGCACGGCGTCTGCGCTCCCGCGCGGTTCCGCCTGCACGGCGAGCGAGAGGCGGGTGCCGGCGGGCGCGGCGCGGCGGGCCGCGGCCCCGGTGCGCTCGTCCCGGGCGGAGACGACCACCGCCACCTCCGCGATGCCCGCCGAGGCGAGCATCTCCACCGCGTAGGCGACGAGCGGACGGTTGAGCAGCGGGATCATCGCCTTGGGCAGCGAGGGCGTGAGCGGGCGCAGCCGCGTGCCGAGCCCGCCGGTGAGGACGACGCCGAGCACCGGGCCCCGCGGCGACGGCGGCGAGCGATCCGCCATCGTCCCCCTCCACCCCTCCGGCGGCGGCCGGGCGCGCCCGTGCCGGGCCGCACCAGTCTCCTAGAGGCGGCGCGGCGTCTTCAAGCGCGCCGAGACGGCCTCAGAGGCCGGGCGATCCCGATGCGGCGCGACGGGGATCACGGGCGCGTACGCTGGTATGATGATCTGACATTAGCCGGTGCGAATCTCAATCATTCGTCTCACCATCAACGTGATGGCAGCACGAGCGGAAGGCACCCTCCGATGGCCGTGAGCACCATCGCCGCGGGCGTCCGCTCCGGCGCGTGGCCCCACCGGTGGCCGTCTCCGGCGATCGTCGCGGCGGCCGTCGCGGTCGCCGCGCTCTGCGCCCTGCCGCCCGCCCACCTCGTGTGGCGCGCGGCGCTGGATCCCGCGGCGGCGTGGTCGACCCTCTCCGCCTCGCCCATCGCGCCGCTCGCGGCCCGCACGATCGCCTACGCCGCTGCGACGACGGCGATCGCGGGCGCGATCGCACTTCCCCTGGCGTGGATCACGACGCGGAGCGACCTCCCGCTCAGGCGCCTGGTGACCGTGCTCGCGGCGCTGCCGCTCGCGATCCCCTCCTACGTCGCGGCGCTGGTCGCCGTCTCGGCGGCCGGTCCCCGCGGCCTGCTGCAGCAGGCGCTGGAGCCGTGGGGCGTCGAACGGCTCCCGTCGATATACGGCTTCTGGGGAGCGGCCGTGGTCGTGGCGCTGGTGAGCTATCCGCTGATGCTGCTCACGCTCCGACCGGCGATCGCGGCGCTCGACCCCCGCCTCGAGGAGCTCTCGCGGGGCTTCGGCTACGGTCGCTGGACGACGCTGCGCCGCGTGGTGCTGCCGCAGCTGCGCCCGGCCCTGCTCTCGGGCGCGCTCCTGGTCGCGCTCTACGCGCTCGCCGATTTCGGCGCCGTCTCCCTGATGCGCTTCGACTCCCTGACGCGCGCGGTCTTCGTGCGCTACACGTCGGGCTTCGACGTGACCGGCGCCTCGACCCTGGCCCTGCTGCTCATGGTGCTCGCGCTCGCGGTCGTCGTCCTCGAGATCGCGACGCGCGGTACGCGGCTCCACCACGCGGCGCGCGGCGGCGGCGCCCCGGCGACGGCCTCCCTCGGGCGCTGGCGGTGGCCGGCGCTCGCGGGGGTGACGCTGCTCCTGGCGGCGGCCCTCGCGCTGCCGGCGGCCGTGCTCGGGTACTGGCTCGCGCGGGGGCTCGCGGGCGGCGAGGCGTTCTCCGGCCTCCCCGGAGCGGTCGGCGACACGCTTCTCGCCGGGACCCTCGCGGCCCTGGTCACGGCCGCGGCGGCCCTCCCGGTGGCGCTGCTCGCGACGCGTCACCGCCGGTTCCCGCTCTCCCGCCCCATCGAGGTCGTCTCCTACGCCGGCTACGCCCTCCCCGGCCTCACCGTCGCCCTCTCCCTCGCGGTGATCGCCGTGCGCATGGGAGCCCTCTACCAGTCCCTGCTCCTCCTCATCGCCGCCTACGGCCTGCTCTTCCTGCCGCAGGCCGTCGGCACGACCCGCGTCGCGCTGATCACCGTCCGGCCCTCGATGGAGGAGGCCTCGCGCAGCCTGGGCCGACGGCCCTGGCGCGCGTTCGCGGAGGTGACGCTGCCGCTCGCCGGGCGCGGGGTCGCCGCCGGCGCCGCGCTCGTCTTCCTCACCACGGTGAAGGAGCTTCCCGCCACGCTGCTCCTGGCGCCGACGGGCTTCGAGACCCTGGCCACGCGCGTCTGGAGCGCGTCGAGCGAGGCCTTCTTCGCGCGCGCCGCCCTCCCGGCGCTGCTCCTGATCGCGCTCTCCACGCTCCCGCTCGCCGCGACCGGGCTGTGGCGCCGCGATGCCTGATCCGCTCGCGGTCGACCCCGGCGCCCCGGCGCTCCCGGACCCCGCCGAGATGCGCCCGGAGCCGGGCCGGCCGGAGCGGCTGAACGGCGCTCCGCCCGCCGTCGAGGCGCGGGCGCTGAGACGGACCTTCGCGACGGGCGCCGGCGTGCTCGATCTCTCCCTCGAGGTGCGTGCCGGCGAGCTGATGACGCTGCTGGGCCCCTCCGGCTGCGGGAAGACCACGGCGCTCCGGCTCGTCGCCGGCTTCGAGCGTGCGAGCGCCGGCGAGCTCTCGCTCTGGGGCGAGCGGGTGGCCGGAGCGGGCCTGCACCTGGCGCCCGAGCGCCGCGGCGTCGGCATGGTCTTCCAGGACTACGCGCTCTTCCCGCACCTCACGGTCGAGCAGAACGTCGCCTACGGGCTCGCGGGCGGCGGCCTCCTCGGCCGCCGCGGCGGGGATCGCGCCGGGCGCGCCGCCGAGGTCCTCGCGCTGACCGGCCTCGCCGCGGCCGGCGGCCGCGGCGTGCACGAGCTCTCCGGCGGCGAGCAGCAGCGCGTCGCCCTCGCCCGGGCGCTCGCGCCGCGGCCGCGGCTGCTCCTGCTCGACGAGCCCTTCTCGAGCCTCGACCCCGCGCTCCGCGGGGAGATGCGCGCCGAGCTGCGCGCCATCGTGAAGCGCGCCGGCGCCACCGCCCTGCTCGTCACCCACGACCAGGAGGAGGCGCTCTCCATCGCCGACCGCGTCGCCTTCATGTGGCGGGGAAGCATCGAGCAGGTCGGGACCCCCGACGATGTCTACAGCCGCCCCGCGACCCTCGCGGCGGCGCGCTTCATCGGCGACGCGAACATCTACGACCGGAGGGTCGAGCGCGGGCGCGTCGCCACGCCGTTCGGGGAGTACGCGGCGCCCGCCGGGCGCTCACGCTGTTATGTCGTGTTCCGCCCTGAGGATCTCCAGGTGCAGGCGGGCGGCACCCCCGGCCGCGTCGTCGAGCGCGAGTACTACGGGCACGACCAGGTGCTGCACGTCGAGCTGGAGCCGGGCTCGCCGGGGGGCGCGAACGGCCTCGTGCGCGTCCGCCTCGGCCCGCACGAGCGCATCACCGCGACCGGTCCCATCGCCCTCGGCCTCCGGCGCGACCCGCTCCTCTTCTGGGAGTAGGGGAGCCGCCGCCGATGCGACGCCCGCCGCGGCGGCGCCCGGAAGATCCGCGGCCGCAGCCGGGCGCGGAGGAGGCCGAGGGGGCGGGCATCGCGCGCCCGCGCCTCCTCCTGCTCGACTTCGACCGCACTCTCGCCGATCTCGGATCGCACGTGCGCTGGGGCGATGCACGGCGCGAGCTCGTCGACTGGTACGCCCGAAGCGGCGTTCCCGCGGGGGCTCTCGGGCCCGGCGCCATCGGCCTCTACGCCCGCATGGCGGTCTCCGAGGCTCTCTCCCCGCGCGTCCGGGAGGCGGCCCAGCGCGGCGCCGCCTCGATCCTCGAGCGCTACGAGCGGGAGGGAACGGAGGCGGCGCGCCTGCTGCCCGGCGTGGGCGAGGCGCTCGCCGCGCTCGAGCGCTCCGGCCTCCCCGCGGGGGTCGTCAGCTCCAACTCCCGGGCGATCGTCCACGAGGTGCTGGGGCGCGAGCGCGTCCTCGACCGCTTCGCCGTGGTCGTCGGGCGCGAGGACGTGCGCCGCCCCAAGCCTGCGCCCGACGCCCTGCTCCTCGCCTGCCGGCGGCTCGGCGTCGCGCCCGGCGAGGCCCTCTTCGCCGGCGACAACGTCGCCGACATGGCGGCCGCGCGGGCCGCGGGGATGCCGGCCGTCGGCGTGCTCGGCGGCGACTCCGGCGGGGAGGAGCTGCGGGAGGCCGGGGCCCGGGCGGTGCTGACCGGCGTCGCCGCGCTCCTCGCCCGTGCGCTCGCGCCGTGAGCGCGGGAGGCATCGTGCGCGCGCACCCGGGCGATCCACAATGGGGCATGGCGAGGCGACGGCGCCCGGACCGCGCCCCGGACGGCCCCGGTGTCCCGCGGGCGGCCGAGGCGCGCCCCGCGGGGGCGGGCGGCGCCGGCGCGCCCTCCCGCGAGCGGCTCGCGTCCGGGAGCGCCGGGGCCGAGCTGGAGCCCCTCTACCACCTCTTCCTGCTCGACGACGACCAGCACAGCTACGCCTACGTGGTGGAGATGCTGGGCTCGGTGCTCGGCTACGGGCCGGAGAAGGCGTTCGTGCTCGCCCGCATCGTCGACACCGAGGGCCGTGTCATCGTCGAGACCGGCGCGCACGGGCGCGTGACGGAGCACCAGCGCCAGATCCACGCCTACGGCGCCGACCCGCGCGTCGCGACCTCGCAGGGCTCGATGAGCGCGGTGGTCGAGCCGGCGTCGCCCTCCGCCTGACCGCCCGCGGGAGCCGCCTGCGGGCGGCCATGCGTAGAATGAGCCGCGTGACTCCCCACTCCCCGACCCCGAGCGCCTCCGACCGGGGCGAGCCGCTCAACCTCGCGAGGCTCTGCCTCGAGGTGCACGCCGCGGATCCCGCGACCGCGGCGCGTCCCGCCTTCAGCTTCATCGGCGACGCCCCCGGCGGGCCGGCGGGCGCGCGCTACCGCTCCGAGAGCTGGAGCTACGGCGAGCTCTGGGAGCGGGTGGCGGCGATCGGCCGCGGCCTGCTCGCACGCGGGCTCGAGCCCGGGGACCGCGTCCTCGTCCGGCTCCCGCACTCGCCGGAGTACGCCTTCGCCTTCTTCGGGGCGACGCTCGCGGGCCTGGTGCCGATCCCCGCCTCGCCTCAGCTCACCTCCGAGGAGACCGAGTTCCTCCTTGCCGACGGGGCGGCCGCGGCGGTGATCTCGGCGGCGGAGACGAGGATCGCGGGCTTCGCGGGCGTCGCGGTCGACCTCGACGAGCTCGCCGAGATCGACGGGCCCGGGCCCCTCCCCGAGACGCGCGCCGAGGATCCGGCCTTCCTCGTCTACACCTCCGGCACCACCGCCCGCCCGAAGGGCGTCCTCCACGCGCACCGCACCATCCGCGGCCGGCTCATGATGCGCGAGGGGTGGGAGGGATTCCGCCCGGGGGACGTCACCCTCCACGCGGGGACGCTGAACTGGACCTACACGCTCGGGGTGGGACTCATGGATCCCTGGCTCGCCGGGGCCCACGCGCTCCTCTTCGGCGGACGCTACGACGCGGCGGGGTGGCCGGCGATCCTGAAGCGGTACGGCGTGACGGTCTTCTGCGCCGTCCCGACCGTCTACCGGCAGATGCTGAAGTACGGGCGCCCGGAGGACGCCGGGCTCACCGCGCTGCGCCACGGCCTCTGCGCCGGCGAGCCGCTCCCGGTCGCGCTGCTCGAGGAGTGGCGCTCCCGCGTTGGCACCGATCTCTACGAGGCGCTCGGCATGACGGAGCTCTCCACCTACATCTCCTCGGGGCCGCTCACGCCCGTGCGGCCGGGATCGCCCGGTCGCCCGCAGGCGGGGCGGCGCGTCGCGATCCTGCCGGAGGACGGCGAGGGCGCGGATGCCACGCGGCCGCTCCCGAGCGGGACGGCGGGACTCCTCGCCGCGCACCGCTCCGATCCCGGGCTGATGCTCGGATACTGGCGCCGCCCCGAGGAGGAGCGCGCCGTCTACCGCGGCGACTGGTTCGTGGGGGGCGACCTCGCGACGATCGACGACGACGGCTACGTCTGGTTCCACGGACGCGCGGACGACGTCATCAAGTCCTTCGGCTACCGGCTCTCGCCGGTCGAGATCGAGGCGGCGCTCGCGACGCATCCCTCGGTCGCCGAGGCCGCCGTGGTCGCCGTCCCGGTCGCCGAGGAGAAGACGCTCGTCGTCGCCGCGATCGTGCCCCAGGAGGGTGCGGTGATCGGCGAGCCGGCGCTCCGGCGCCACGCGGAGCAGCACCTCGCCGGCTACAAGCGGCCGCACGAGTACCGCCTCGTGGAGGCCCTTCCGCGCACGCGCAACGGGAAGGTCCAGCGCTCCGCGCTCGCGCGCGAGTTCACCGCGGCGCTGGTGGGGAAGGGGCGGCGATGACCGGGCACGAGACGGCTCCGGGCGCCTCCTCCCCCGGCCGCGCGATCGCCACCGGGACGATCGGGGGGTTCGTCTC
>DAOULG010000218.1:0-1512 GCA_034420495.1 Dehalococcoidia bacterium | reverse complement strand
GGTGCGGGTGCCCCACCACGCCGAGCTCACGCACGCCGCCGTCTCGGCCGGCAAGCACGTCGTCACCGAGTGGCCGCTCGCCCGCGACTCCGCCGAGGCCCGGGGGATGCTCGAGGCCGCGGAGGCCGCGGGCGTGCGCCACGCCGTGGGGCTGCAGGCGCGCACCGGCCCCTCGGTGCTCGCCCTCCGCGAGCTCGTCGCGGAGGGATTCGTGGGCGAGCCCCTCTCCGTCTCCGTCCGCCACGTCGCCCCCTTCGCCGGCGGCGGCGGCCGCACGAGCGCCGGGGCGTGGGCCGCCCGCCGAGCGAACGGGGCGACGATGCTCTCGATACGGACCGGGCACGACCTCGACATGCTCCGCTTCGTGCTCGGCGAGCCGGCCCGGATCTCGGCCCGCGTGCGGACGCTCCGGCCGTGGCGGCTCGCCGACAGCGGCGAGGAGGTCGCGACCGACGTCCCGGACTCGGTGCAGGTCGCGGCCGAGCTCGCAGGCGGCGTCACCGCCTCCCTCCACATCGGCGGGCACCCCTCGCCCCAGACGGGATGGCGGATGGAGCTCCACGGCACGGGGGGGACGCTCGTCGCCGAGACGCCCGGCCTCGTGCAGTGGGGCGCGATCCGGATCACCGGCGCCACGACGGGCGGGGAGCTGCGCGAGCTGCCGGTCCCGGGGCGCCATCACTGGGTCCCGGCCTCCGTCCCGGCCGGCGAGCCCTACAACACCGCGCAGCTCTTGCGCCGCTTCGCGCGCGCGGTGTACGAGGGGCGGGAGATGGATCCCGACTTCCGGACGGCGCTCTCGATGCACGAGCTGCTCGACGCCGTCCAGCGCGCCTCCGACGAGGGGCGGGAGATCGTGCTCGACTGAGCGGGGCGGGGAGGCGAGCGATGGCGCGCACGGTGGCGGGCGGTCCCGCCGAGGACGCAACGACGCTGGTGGTGGCGGCCGAGGAGCTTCCCCTCACCTTCGACCCCGACGATTTCCTCCCGAGGCACCCGGCGGAGGACTCCGACGTCGCGATCCAGCTCTTCGACCGCCTCCTCACCTACGAGGACGGCCACGACGGGACGGGGCGGAGCCAGGATCTCGGCCGGCTCGCCGGCGAGCTCGCGGAGGGCTGGGAGGTGCACGACGGCGGCAGCCGGCACATCCTCCGCCTCCGCCCGCTGCGCTCCGGGCACGGCCATACGCTCTCCGCGGAGGACGTCGTCTGGAGCTGGCGCCGGGGGATCGAGCGCCGCCAGGTCGGGCGCTGGGTCGCCTTCATGGGCTCGGTACCGCGCCGCTGGCGGCCCGGGTGCGAGGTGCGCGCCCTGGACCGGCGGACCGTCGAGTTCACGCTCGAGAAGCCGAACGCGCTCTTCCCGCACCTGCTGACGATGCAGGTGCCGCCGATCCTCGACCGCGAGGCGGCGGAGCCGCACGCCACCGAGAGCGATCCGACCGCGGGCGGCTGGCTGCGCGAGGAGGCCGCGGGCTACGGCCCCTACGGCGTCGAGCGGCGCGACGAG
>DAOULG010000217.1:0-11758 GCA_034420495.1 Dehalococcoidia bacterium | reverse complement strand
CCTCGCCGCGACCATACGCCGCCGCTCGCTCATCCTTGTTAGTAGCTTGCTGCACCGCCCGGCCGCCGGGGGTGAGTTGCTGTAAACAACCTACGTGGGAGTTACAGCTAGGAGACGGCGGTGACGGTCATGCGGCTGGTGCCGCCGGGGGTCACGACCGTCACGGCGTCGCCGCTCGCCTTGCCGAGCAGGGCCTGGCCGACGGGCGACTCGTGGCTGATGCGGCCCGCGGCCGGGTTGGCCTCGGCGGAGCCGACGATCTGGAAGGTCTGCGTCTTGCCCGCGGCCGTCTTCACCGTGACGCTCGAGCCGACGCGAACCACGCTCGAGCTGTGGGCCGCCCGCTCGTCTATGACGGTCGCGCGCTCGAGCAGCTTCTCGATCTCGAGGATGCGTCCCTCGACGAAGGCCTGCTGGTTCTTCGCGTCCTCGTACTGCCCGTCGACCTGCGACATCCCGAGTTCCTGGGCCTCGTGGATCGCACGCGCCACCTCCGCGCGTCCGGTGGTGCGCAGCTCCTGAAGCTCGGCCTTGAGCTTCGCGAACCCCTCGGCGGTGAGCAGTGCGGCTCCCTGTGTCATGGACGACCCCGCTGGGACAGCGCGCGCCGCCACGCCGTCGAAGCGACGCAGGCGGCCGTTTCACAAAAAAAGGGACCCGCCCGAAGGCTAGCCCTCATGTCTTGTACCCGTGGTGCGGGATCGTACCGCCCGGGCGCTCGCCTCGTAAAGTGCCCGCCGCCCCGGGCCGGGGCGCACGGCCGGCCCCGCCGGACGCTCCGCCGCCGGCCCGCCGGCGGATGGTAGACTGAGGCCGGGCGGGGATCGGGACCGGATGGAGACGGGAGAGCGCTTCGGCGTCTTCCCACGGCGGATCCGATGGACGACCCTCCCCACCTCGCACCGGGCGACAGTCGCCCTCCCCGCACCGCCCCGGCGCTGCCGGCGCTGCTGGCACTCGCGATCGTGGTCGGCGTCGTCGCCGGAGCCGCCGGCGGCGTGGGCGCGTCGCTCCTGGTAGGCGAGGGCGACGCGGACGCCCCGCCCCCGGCGGTCGCGAACACGCCGGTCGCCGCCCCGACCGCGCAGCCCACACAGCCGTCCGACCCCCTCCCGGCGGCGATCGGGCGGGCCATACCGACCGTCGTCACCGTCGTGGCCCAGCTCCCCGAGCGCCTCGACGAGGAGGGTCGCCCGGTGGGGCGGAACCACATCGGATCGGGCATCGTCGTGACCGAGGCGGGCCACGTCCTGACGACGTTCCACACGGTGGAGGGCGCGGAGCGGCTCTTCGTGGTGCTCACCACCGGCGAGCGCCGGGAGGCCGCGCTGGTCGGGACGGATTCGCCGTACACCGATATGGCGGTGCTGAAGATCGACTCCGGAGGCCTCAGGCGCGCCGCTCTCGACTCGGTGCGGAACACGCGGCCGGGCGATCGGGTCGCCGCCATCTCGGGCGGCCTGATCGGCGCGGCGAACAAGGTCACGACGGGTGTGATCTCGGCCACCGGCATCCGCTGGCCCCGCGTCGGGGTGGTGCTGGAGGACCTCGTCCAGACCGATGCCCCCGTCAACCACGGCGACTCCGGCGGTGCCCTCATCGCCGCCTCCGGCTCCGTCGTGGGCATGCTCACGACGGTCGTACGTCTCGACCCCTCGGGCCGGACGATGGAGGGAGTGGCGTTCGCCCAGTCGATGGACTCCCTCGGGCCGCAACTGGAGGCGATCATTGAGGACGGGGCGTACCCGCGTCCCCGACCCGGGATCGAGCAGCCCGGCCGGCACCACGTGGAGGTGACGGAGGGGCTCGCGGAGGAGCTGGCGCTCTCGGTCGGGTCCGGTGCGCTGCTCACCGCCGTCGAGCCCGGCAGCCCGGCGGAGGGGGCCGGGCTGCTCGCGGGCGACATCGTCGTCGGCGTCAACGGTCGCGCCGTCGAATCGGGCACGCCGCTCGTGAACCTGCTGAAGAGGCTCCCCGTCTCCGGGGTCGCCGAGTTGCTGATCGTTCGAGACGGGCGTGAGATCGTGGTGGCGGTGCCCCTGGCGTGAGGGAGCTCCGAGCTGGCCGGCGTCAGTCAGGGGCCTGCCCCGCCCCGCCGGAGGGGATGCGCGATGGATGACCGCGAACGCGACTACTTCTCCGAGCCGCCGCGGTTCGCGCCGGTCCTCTTCGACGACGAGGACGACGGCGAACCGCCCTACGGCTACGGCGACGGCCCCGACGATGGCGATCGCGGCGACGGGCAGATGCTGCGCATCGCCGCGATCGTGGTCGTCCTCGCCGCGGTCATCGCGATCCTCCTGCTGCCCCCGGTCTCGATCCTCGACCGGACCGGCGGCGGGGAGGGCGAGACCTTCGCGATCCGGCCGCGGGAGAGCATGCCCGAGCTGCCCGAGGGCCTCGTCGCGCTCTCGGCGCTCTACGACATCGAGGTCTCCGATCCCGACGCCTTCTCGGGTGCGGCACGGCTCACCGTCCAGCTGAGGGAGCCGACCGCCGACGCCCGCAATCTCGCGCTCTACACCTGGCAGGATGGGCGCTGGGAGCGCCTGGGATCCGCCATCCCCCTCGGCGACGGCTCCTCCGCCCAGGGCGAGGTGCCGGTCGTCCCGAACACGATCGCGGTCCTGAGGCGGGAATCGCTGGCGCGCGAGGTGGCGCTCGTCGTCGGGCCCGGCGAGGCGCCGGACGCCCGGGCGCCGGCCGGCGCCGTCGTCAGCGTGCGCGCGGCCTCCCCCGAGACGCTGGCCGGTGGCGGGCAGCTGGGCGGGATCGACTTCGATGCGGGGGCGCTCTCGGCCGCGAGCGCCGCCGCCGAGCGCCGGGACGACGACATCTACGTGGGGGTCGCCGCTCCCGCCGGCCCGCACTCGGCCGCCGTCGACCGCGTGCTTGCCGACGCCGCCCTCTCCGAGGTGCATGCACAGGAGATCGCCGCAGCCGCCGCCGAGGTCGAGGCGGCCGGCGTCCACCTGGACTACCGCGCGCTGGACCCGGCGCGCCGCGACGCGTTCACCGGCCTCGTGCAGCGTCTCGGGTCGCTGCTTGAGAGCGACGGGCGCGATCTCGTCGTGAGCGTGCCGATCCCGGTCGATTCCGACAGCGGCGCCTACGACTGGCACGCCATCTCGAGCGCCGCCTCGCGGCTGTGGGTGCATCCGCCCCCAGAGATGGATGCCTACTACGACCGCGTGGAGGGAGCGCTTGCGTCCGCCGAGAGCGCCGGCGTCCCGCTCGATCGCCTCCTGCTCGTCGTGGACCGGCGCTCGCAGCTGCGGACCGCGGCGGGCGTCGAGCCCCTGTCGCTGTTCGAGGCCCTGTCGCTCGCGAGCGCGGTGGAGACGCAGGTGGACGGCGCGATCGCGCCGGGGAGCGGCGTCACCCTGCGGGCCGCGATCCTCGATCGCTCGCGGGGCGGGACGGGCCTGACCTGGGACGAGCAGGCGCGCGCGGTCGCCGCGAGCTTCGCGGGGCGGGGCGGGGACCGCACGGTGTGGATCGAGAACCGCTACTCGCTCGCGTTCCGGCTCGAGCTCGCGGCACGCCACGGGCTCGCCGGCGCGGTGGTCGAACCCGCCTCCGCCGACGACGCGCTTCCCGACCTCTGGGCGCTGCTCGCGACGTACCAGGAGGAGGGGAGGGCGACGCTGCTCCTGCCGTACGGCCCGTACCTCGACCCGGACTGGCGCGTCGACGGGGGCCGCATCGAGGGCGACGACGGCTCGGGGGCGGTCACGTGGAGGGCGCCGGAGGCACCGGGCGCCTACGGCGTGACGCTCGTGGTCTCGGACGGAGTCCTCTTCGTCGGCCAGCGCGTCCTGATGCGCGTGTCGGAGCCGGCGCCGGAGCCGACCCCGGAGCCGACGCCGGAGCCGACGCCGGAGCCGACGCCGGAGCCGACGCCGGAGCCGACGCCCGTTGCGACGGTGCCCCCCGGCCCGCCGGGCCCCGCGGGGAACGAGTAGTGATCGCCCGCCCCGCGGCGGATGAGGCGGAGCGCGCGTGCGCGTGATCGCGGGCACGGCCCGCGGGCGCACGCTGCGGCTGCCGCCGGGCCGGGCCACGCGGCCGACCTCGGATCGCCTTCGCGAGTCGCTCTTCGCGATGCTCGATGCGGCCACCGCCGACATGACGGAGACGCTGGATCTCTACTCCGGGAGTGGTGCGCTCGGCATCGAGGCGCTCTCGCGCGGCGCCGGCCGGTGCACCTTCGTCGACAGGGATCCGCGTGCCTGCCTGACGACGCGCGAGAATCTCCGGCTCGTGGGCGTCGAGGAGCGCGGCCGCGTCGTCCGCGGCCGCGTGGGGCGCTGGCGGGCAGCCCCGTGCCCCGGCGTCACGCTGGTGCTCGCGGATCCGCCGTATGATGATGCCGCTGCGTGGCGTGCCATCGAGCGCACGCTGGCGGGAGCGCTCTCGGAGGGCGCGCTGCTCGCCGTGGAGCACGCGGCGCGGTACGAACCTCCGGCGACCCTCGCCGGGCTCCCTCTCTGGCGTGATCGCCGGCAGGGAGACGGTGCGGTGGCGCTCTACCGGGGAGCGGGCGGCGATGAGACCGCCGGCCCCGGGTAGCATTCGCCGAAGGGGGGATGCGCTGTGACCGTCGCGATGTACCCCGGCCGCTTCGATCCGGTGACGAACGGTCACGTCGACATCGTGCGCCGCGCGGCCGATCTCTTCGGCGAGGTCGTCGTCTCGGTCGCCGCCAGTGAGAGCAGCCTCTTCAGCACGGAGCGGCGCGTCGCGATGTTCGCCGACGCCGTGGCAGACATCCCGAACGTGCGCGTGCGATCGCATGCGGGGCTCACGGTGGAGGCGGCGCGCGAGGAGGGTGCCCGGGTGCTCGTGCGCGGTCTCCGCGCCGTCACCGACTTCACGGCGGAGTTCGACATGGCGCTGATGAACCGCGAGATGGCGCCCGGCCTCGAGTCGGTCTACCTGATGACCGCCGTGGAGCACCTCTTCATCAGCGCGAGCCGCATTCGGGAGCTGGCGGCGTTCGGCCGTGACGTCTCGGAGCACGTTCCCGCAGGCGTGGCTGCGGCCCTGCTCGAGAAGTTCGGGCGCGCCGTGGCGTCGTCGGGGCCGTAGCCGCCGGACGGAGCCGGCCGTCTCACGCCGCGGGGTCGGCGTGACCAGGAAGGAGCGCAGATGGACCTACTCCACCTCGTCGACCGCCTGGAGGAGCTCGTGGGCGGCGCCCAGCGGATGCCCATCGGCAGCCGCGTGATGATGGATCGGCGCCGGCTGCTGGATACCGTCGACCAGATGCGCGTCGCGATACCGCAGGAGATCCGCGAGGCGCAGCAGATCGTCGCCGAGCACGAGCGGCTCCGCCGCGAGGCGGAGGAAGAGGCCCGACTGATCATCGCCCGCGCGGAGGAGCAGGCGGAGCGCCTCGTCTCCGAGCACGCCATCACCCAGCAGGCCGAGCAGAGCGCGCAGGAGTTCGCCCGCGACGCGGAGGCCCGCCTCGAGCAGCGCATCACCGGCGCGAACGCCGACATCCGGGATCGCATCGAGGAATCGCGCCGCCTCGCCGATCAGCAGATGCGCGCCGCGGACGACTACGCGCGCGAGCTGCTGCAGCGGCTCGAGCGCCAGCTCCAGGCCTTCGTGAGTTCCGTCGAGTCGGGAATCGCGCAGCTGTCGACCGCTCCCCGCTCGGATCCGTCGCCCTGGGACCAGGTCGCGGGCCTCGCCTCCGGCGGGGCGCCGGCGGTCGATGTCGTCGACGCGGGGCCGGAGCGAGCCGATGCGCTCGACCCGCCGGCGCCCCCGGCCGGGGTGATCGACGACTTCTCGCTGCCCGCGCTCGACGACGAGCGGATTCCCGAGAGCGCGGCGGAGGACGCGGGGGACGAGAGCGCCGGAAGTACGCGCTGACGCCCGGGGGCCCGTCCCGGCGCCGCCCGGTCCCTACCGTGCGACGAGGTTGAGCATCCGGCCGGGGACGTAGATCGTCCGCACGATCTCACGCCCCTCGAGATGCGCCCGCACGCGCTCCGAGGCGAGCGCCGCCTCGGAGACCGCCTCCTCGTCGGCGTCGGCGGGGACCTCGAGGCGCTCGCGGATGCGGCCGTTGACCTGGACGGGGAGCTCCACCGTCTCGCGCCGCACCAGCTCGTCGTCGGCCTCGGGCCACGGCTGCCGGTGGACGGAGTCCTCGTGGCCGGCGCGGTGCCAGAGCTCCTCTGCCAGGTGCGGGCAGGCCGGCGCGAGCATCAGCGCCAGCAGCTCCTGCGCCTCCTCCCAGGCGGCCCGGTCCTGGGCGCCCGACTCGCGGCTGCGCCACAGCGTGTTGGTGTACTCCATGAGCGCGGCGATCATCGTGTTGAAGCGCAGCCGCTCGAGATCGCCGGTCACGCGGGCGAGGGCCTGGTGAGTCGCCTGGCGCAGCGAACGCGCCGCGCCCGGCTCTCCCGGCTCGATGAGATCGACGGGCTCGGTGGCGACCGACCAGACGCGGTTGAGCCAGCGCGCAACGCCGACGATGCCGTCGGGATCGTACGGGCCGCCCTGCTCCCACGGCCCGAGGAACATCAGGTAGCAGCGGAAGGCGTCGGCGCCCCAGCGCTCGACCTGCGTATCCGGCGCCACGACGTTGCCGCGGGACTTCGACATCCGGCGGCCGTCGGGCCCGAGGATCTGCCCCTGGCTGAAGTAGCGCGTGAACGGTTCGTCGCCCGGGACGAGGCCGGCGTCCCGCGCCGCCTTGTAGAAGAAGCGCGCGTAGAGGAGGTGCATCGTCGCGTGCTCGGAGCCGCCGGTGTACTGGTCGACCGGGAGCCAGGCCCCGGCGGCCTCCGGAGCGACCGCGTGCTCGGAGTTGTGCGGATCGCAGTAGCGCATGAAGTACCACGAGGAGCACATGAAGGTGTCCATCGTGTCGGTCTCCCGCCGGCCGTCGCCGCCGCAGGCCGGGCAGGCGGCGCGGACGAACTCCTCCGAGCGTGCGAGCGGCGACTCGCCCGTCGGCAGGAACTCCACGTCGTAGGGAAGCTCGACCGGCAGCTCGTCGTCGGGGACGGGCTGCTCACCGCAGCGCTCGCAGTAGACGATCGGGATCGGCGCACCCCAGTAGCGCTGCCGGGAGATCAGCCAGTCCCGCAGCCGGAAGGTGACGGTGGGACCGCCCTGCCCGCGCTCCTCGAGGTGGCGGGCGATCGCCTCCTTCGCCTCCTCGGAGGGCATCCCGTCGAATTGCCCGGAGCCGACCATCGTCCCCGGCTCGACGTAGGCGGCCGCAAGCGGCTCGCCGTCCCACGCCGGGGGCGCGACGACGACCGGGATCGGGAGTCCGAACTGCTGCGCGAACTCGAAGTCGCGCTGGTCGTGCGCCGGCACGCCCATCACCGCCCCGGTGCCGTAGGAGGCGAGCGCGTAGTCGGCGATCCAGATCGGAACGCGCTCGGCGGTGAGCGGGTTCAGGCAGTAGGAGCCGGTGAAGACGCCGCTCTTCGGGCGGTCGGTCGCCTGCCTCTCGATGTCGGTTGACAGCGCCGCCCGGCGCACGTACTCCTCGACGGCGGCTCTCTGCTCCTCGCCCGTGAGCCGCTCGACGAGCTCGTGCTCGGGGGCGAGCACCATGAAGGTCACGCCGCACAGCGTGTCCGGCCGGGTGGTGAAGACCCGGATCTCGCCCGCCGCGCCCTCCCCGTCGGGCGCCTCGAGGGGAAAGGCCGCCTCCGCCCCCTCCGAGCGTCCGATCCAGTTGCGCTGCATCAGCTTGACGTGCTCGGGCCAGTCCATCTCCTCGTTCTGGAGCAACTCGTCGGCGTAGCGCGTGATGCGCAGGAACCACTGCGCGAGCCGTCGCTGCTCGACGGGGGCCTGGCAGCGCTCGCAGCGGCCGTCGATGACCTGTTCGTTCGCCAGCGTCGTGTTGCAGGAGGTGCACCAGTTCGCGGGGGCCTCCTTGCGGTAGGCGAGGCCCCGCCGGTAGAGGAGCAGGAACCACCACTGGGTCCAGCGGTAGTAGTCCGGAGCGCTCGTCGCGACCTCCCGGGCGAGATCGAACATCGCGCCCATCGACCGCAGCTGCTCCCGCATGCGCTCGATGTTGTCGCTCGTCCAGTCGGCGGGATGCGCTCCCCCCTGGATGGCGGCGTTCTCGGCGGGCAGCCCGAAGGCGTCGAAGCCGATCGGGAAGAGGACGTTGCTCCCGCGCATGCGGTGGAAGCGCGCCAGCGCATCGGAGGGGGCCATCGCGAACCAGTGGCCGATGTGCAGGTCGCCGGAGGTGTAGGGGAACATCGTGAGGTGGTAGCGGTTGGGCCGCTCCGGATCGTGATCGGGGGTGCTGTTGACGCCGGTGTCATCCCACCACTCGCGCCAGCGGCGCTCGATGGAGGTGGGGTCGTATCGCTCGGCGCGCGCGCCCCGTGCGGGAGCGGTCACAGGCCTTCCTCCCACTCCGTCCCCGCCCCGCCGCGCGCCCGGGGCCCCGGGGACGACGTCGGTGCCGGGGGCCGAGGGCACGGGCCAGTATCCCGGCGCCCGCGCGAGAGCGTCAACGCGCGCGGCCGCCCCCCGGGCCGCGGCCGCTAGGCGACCAGCAGGATGAAGGCGACCGCGAGCGGCACCCCCAGCGTCACCACGAGCAGGAGCCGCCGGGCCTCGCCGAGGCGCGCGCGCGGCTCCGTCGCCGCCAGCGAACGCCGCATCTGCCGACTCACCAGCGCCACGTAGAGAAGGAAGAGCACCACCAGCGCCGCGACCGGCGGACTCACGGGCTCACCGCCCTCAGCACGGGCCCGTCGAAGCGGAGCAGCCAGAGCTCCTCCCCGATCTGCGCGAAGGAGGAGATGGAGACGCCCGTGTCGGCGACGCGGACCGCGGGGCCCTCGCCGGAGGCGTCCATCGCCCAGACGCGGCCGCTGCAGAAGTCGCCGAAGACGTAGGCGCCGTCGAGCTCCGGCACCGCCCGCCCCCGGTAGACCACCCCGCCGGTGACGGAGCATCCCTCCCGGTGATCGTAGGTGGCGACCGGCGGCTCCATCCCCTCCGGGTCGCAGCCCTCTCGAGGCCGGTAGCAGTCGTCCCCCTCGAGGCGGTTCCATCCGTAGTTCCCCCCGCGCACGATCCGGTCGACCTCCTCGATCCTGTTCTGCCCCACGTCGCCGACCCAGAGCGCCCCGCTCCCGGGGTCGAAGGCCATCCGCCACGGGTTCCGGAGACCGTACGCCCAGATCTCTCCCCGTGCGCCCTCGACGCCGACGAAGGGGTTGTCGTCGGGGATCCGGTACCTCTGCGCGGGGCTCGCTGAGCGCACGTCGATCCGCAGGATCGACCCGAGCAGGGTGCCGAGATCCTGCCCGTTGCCCCCCGGGTCGCCGGCCGACCCCCCGTCGCCGACCCCGATGTAGAGCATGCCGTCCGGGCCGAAGCGAAGCGCCCCGCCGTTGTGGTTGGAGAAGGGCTGGGCGATCTCGAGGATCACGAGCTCGCTCGCCGCATCGGCGAGACCGTCGGCCGCCGAGAAGCGCGCGAGGCGCGTGCGGCGCTCGCCGCCTCTCACCGAGTAGTAGGCGTAGATCCACCCGGTGGCGGCGACGTCGGGGTCGACGGCGAGTCCGAGCAGTCCCTCCTCGTTGCCGTCCCTGCTGACCTGGCGCC
The DNA here is from genome assembly GCA_034420495.1 of Dehalococcoidia bacterium. Classification (GTDB taxonomy): domain Bacteria; phylum Chloroflexota; class Dehalococcoidia; order UBA2979; family UBA2979; genus VYDC01. Next base: position 2,140 of record DAOULG010000217.1, on the reverse strand, counting down.
TGAGATCGAGGAAGACGTGCCCGCCTCCGCCGCCCGCGTCGAGTGCGAGCACCAGGCCCGACTGCTCGGCGATGAGCACCCGCCCGCCCGGGTACGCCCGGGCGTCGGTGGGACGGTCGAAGCTCCGTCCCAGGGGGGCGTCGACGAAGAGGACCTCCGCGGGCGGAGCAGGAGCCTGCGCGGCCCGCGGCGTCGGGCCGGGGGCGGGGCCCGCCGTGGGGGCCGGCGTCGGGGCCGGCGTCGGAGCGGTGGAGGTCGGGACCGGCGTGGGCGTCGCGGCGACGGCGGTGGCCGCAGGCGGCGCGGCAGGCGGTGAGGCAGGCGGCGCGGCCGCCGGCGGCCGCGCCCTCTCCGCATCCTCGGTGCAGCCGGCGACGAGCATCCCGGGCAGGAGCGCCGCGACGAGCGGGGCCGCCGCGATGAGCAGGGCGCGTTCCATGGCGGTCCCTGCCCTCCCCCGGCCTACTCTAGGGGCCGTCGGCGGATCGCGCCCCGCGACCGCGGGAGGCCGACTGCGAGCCGGTTCGGGGGCGCCCGGGCCGGTGTCCTCTCCGTCGGCTTAGTGTGAGACTGGTGAGGCGGCGCCGCGCCCTCGCGCCGCGTGTCCCGCGACGGGCCCCAACGAGACACTCCCGGACGCTGGAGGTGACCGTCCGGATGGCAGCGAGGCTCCACTACGGATGGGTGATCGGCGCGGTCCTCTTCTGGGGCTTCGTGCTCACCGTCGGCGTGACGCAGTACGCCTTCGGCGTCTTCGTGACCGAGCTCGAGGCCGATCTCGGCTGGAGCCGCACCGCGATCAACGGATCGCTCTCGACGTTCGCCGTCGCGGGGCTCGTCGCCCCGGCCGTGGGGTGGGCAGTCGACCGGGCGGGGACGCGGCCGGTCATCGCCGTCTCGCTGGTGGCGCTCGGCGTGAGCCAGCTCCTCCGGCCCCTCATGAGCGAGGTGTGGCACCTCTACGCGCTCTCCCTGCTGCAGTTCGCCGGACTCCCGGGGGTCGTGATGATCCCGGTGGGCCGACTCGTCGCCGTGTGGTTCGAGGGTGCGCGGGGCCGCGCGATGGGAATGACGGCGATGGGGGCGAACGTCGGCGGCATCCTCTTCTCCTCGCTGTCGGCCGCGCTGATCGTCGCCGTCGGGTGGAGGGCGAGCTATCTCCTCTTCGGGCTTCTCTTCCTGGCGCTCGTCCCGGTCGTGCTGGTGCTGATCCGGGAGGCGCCGGCGGCTCCGCGCGATCACTCCGCGATCGAGCGCTCGATGACCGCCCTCCTCCGCGGCCTGACCCCGCAGCGCGCGCTCAGGACCCGCGCCTTCTACCTCGTCGTGGTAGGCCTCTTCCTCGCGCAGCTCACCTACCTGTCGGTGCTCACGCAGGTCGTGCCGCACCTGGAGGATGTGGGCGTCAGCCGCGGTGAAGCGGCGGCCGCCCTCTCCGTGCTCGCGCTCTTCGGTGCCGTGGGGAAGGTCAGCTTCGGCTGGCTGACCGAGCGAGCGCCGTCCCGCTACGTCGTGGTGCTGAGCCTCGCCTGCCAGGTGGCGGGCATCGCGATCCTGATCCTGGCCGGGTCGTCGAGGGCATTCTGGGCGTTCGCACCGATCTTCGGGCTCGGCTTCGGCGCGCTCGGCGCGCTCATGCCGCTGCTCGTGCAGGACACCTTCGGCCTGAGGGCCTTCGGGACCATCTTCGGCCTCGTCAACTTCTTCACCCTCGGGGCCCACCTGATCGGGCCGCCCCTGGTCGGCGCCTCCTTCGACGCGACCGGCTCGTACGTGCCGGCCTTCGTGGCGGTCTCGGCGCTCTTCGTGATAGGCGCGGGGATCATCTGGAAGGCGGAACCGCCCGCGGGGGCGCACGATGCACCTCCGCGGCAGAGCCCGCGTGCCGCGGGGGCCGCGCTCGGGGCCACCGATCGCCCGCTCTGAGGTGCCGCCATCGGCGGATCCGCCGGGCCGGGGGGAGGGGCGGCGCCGCGTGGCGCGGTGCGCTGGCCGGTGCGGCGCGATTAGGGGTAGTCTGGCCGGGCTGAGAGAAGGTCCCGCCGGCAGTGGGCGGGGGCGGGAGCTGAGGGAGCGGGTATGCGGATACGTGTGGGACTGGTCGCTGCGGCCTGTGTGGCGGTGCTGGCGCTCTTCGCGG
>DAOULG010000216.1:0-5007 GCA_034420495.1 Dehalococcoidia bacterium | reverse complement strand
TGCTGGTGCTGAGCGTGCTGCTGCTCGCGCCGCTCATCGCCCTCGAGTCGTTCCGCCTGCGCCGCTGGGAGCCGGCGCTGCTCGCCTGGGCCGTCGTGCTCGCGAGCGCGGCGGCGCTGTGGCCGGCCTGGGGCTGGCCGCTCTGGACGCTCGCCGCCTGGTACTCGCTCGCGGGGGCCGCCGCGTTCCTGGCGCTCACCCCCTGGCGCCGGGCCCCGGCCTCCCCGGCGGCCCGCGCCGTGCAGGGGCTCTCGTGGTCCGGGCTCGCGCTCGCCCCGCTCGCGGCGCTCGTGGCGCTCGACCTCCGCCTCGGGAGCACCGGCGCCGGCGCGGCGAGCCTGGTCGAGTTCCGCATGCTGGCGGCCTCCCTCCTCCCCCTCGCCGCGGCCGTGGCGTACGAGGGGCGGCGGCTCGGGATCCGCTGGGCGGTGCTCCCGTCGTCGGCGCTGCTCATGCTCGCGCTCGAGCTCGCCATCGCGACCACGGGACCCGGGAACGTGCAGGCCTACACCGTGCCCGCCGCCCTCTACCTCGCCGCCGTCGGGCTCCTCGCGCGCTCCTCGGAGCCGCTCTCCAGCCACCTCGGCTGGCACGAGCTGCTGCAGCTCGCGGGCGCGGCGCTGCTGGTGCTGCCGCAGGCCGAGCAGGGCTTCGATCCGGGAGGCGCCCGCTGGGGGCTGGTGCTGCTGCTGGAGGGACTGGCGCTCCTCGCCGTCTCGATGGCGCTGGGCGCGCGCTGGCTCGGGGTCTCCGCGGTGGTGACGCTCTCGGGGGTGGCGCTGCGCTTCCTCTGGGTCACGCGCGTCGACCCCGCCGTCCCCTACTGGGTGATGCTCGCGGCGGTCGGCTTCCTGTTGCTCGGGGTCGGGCTCACCGTCCTGCTCCACCGCGAGTGGTGGGACCGCCGCCGGCTCCGCCTCGCGGCGTGGTGGCGGCGGGAGGATGCGCCGGGCGGCCGGCTCGTCGTGGACGTCCCGGCGGCGGCGCTCCTCACCGCGCTCCTCCCAGTGCTCGCGGTCCCCGGGCTCGCGGAGGCGGCGTAGGCGCGGTCAGGTCCGCTCGCGGGGTGAACGGTCGCCCTTCCGCTCGTGACGGGATCGGCGTCCGGGGCGACCGGGCGCCGGGCCTCACCGCGGGACCGGGTCCCCCTGCCGTGCCCCGGAGGCTTCCCCACGGGAGCGCCCGCGACCGAGCAGCATCCCGAGGGGCGAACGCCCGACGCCGATCTCCCGTCGCTCGAAAGCGGCGAGGGCGAGCGCGGCCGAGGCGAGCGCCGCCGCGAGCAGGGCGGCCTGGTGCCACCACACGACCCCGCCGGTGAGCACGCGCTGGGCGTCCGAGTAGTAGTACGGCGTGAGGAAGTGCAGCCACTCCAGCGAGGGGACCAGGTCGGCGGTGATGTTGAGCGCGTAGGCGACGAAGGCCGCGCCCGTCATCAGCGCGGCCGCCCGTCCGCGTCCCGGCGTGAGCGTCGCCGCGAGGAGCGTCGCCGCCACCGCGAACCAGGTGAAGGGCAGGAGCGCGAGGGGCGCGACGGCGAGCTCGAGCGGCGTGAGCTCGCCCCGGAGATCGACCCACGGGGCGGTGACCGCGAAGCCGAGCCCGGCCAGCACCACGATCCCGGCCGAGGCGACGCCGACGCCGGCGACCTTGCCGAGGAAGAGCGTCCGCCGCGCGAGCGGCTGCGACAGCAGCAGCTCGAGGGTGCCCGCACCCTCCTCGCCGGCGAGCAGCCGACCGCCGACGATGACGGCGAAGACGGTCATCAGCACCGGCGACCAGGTGAAGAACTCGACCTGGAAGAACTCGCGCGGATCCGAGAAGTCCTGGATCTCCCCGAAGCCGATGTTCTCGATCTCGACGCCCGCGAACTGCTCCGCGATGGCTGGATAGAGCAGGACGAGCATCGCCGCGAGGCCAGCGAGGCCCGCGCCCCAGCCCAGCACCTGCCAACGCAGGTCGCGCAGCGTCTTGCGGACGATCACGGGATCAGGCACGTGCCCCCGCCCCCGCCGGCTCCTCGTAGTACGAGAGGAAGAGCTCCTCCAGCGTGACCTCGTGGGTCTCGAGGCTTCGCACGCGGTGCTCCGCGAGCGCCTCGATGAGCACGTGCATCGCGTCGTGCGTCTCGAAGACGGCCTCCGGGCCCTGAAGCGAGACGAGGCGCACGCCGGGCAGTCCCGCGAAGGATCCGGCGGGCGGGGCCGCCTCGAAGGTGACGGAGACGCGTCGCGGCGCGAGGCGGCGCCGCTCCGCGAGGTCGCTCACGGCGACGATCCGGCCGCCCCTGAGCATCGCCACCCGGCGCGCGAGCTGCTCCACCTCGGCGAGGACGTGCGAGGAGAAGAAGACGGTGCGCCCCTCGGCGACGGTCTCCCGGAGGATCGCCTCGACCTCCTCCTGCATGAGCGGGTCGAGCGCATTGGTGGGCTCGTCGAGCACGAGCACGTCGGGCTTCGCCATGAGCGCGACGACGAGGCCGACCTTCTGGTAGTTGCCCCGCGACAGCGCGCCGACGCGGCGCGTGCGGTCGAGCCTGAGGCGCTCCACGAGCTCCTCGCGGTAGCGACCGTCCACCCCGCCGCGCAGCGACGCGACGAGGTGGAGGCAGGCGTCGACTTTGAGCGAGTCGTAGAGGGCGAGATCGCCGGGGAGGTATCCGCAGCGGCGGCGCACCTCGACGCTCTCCCGCTGCGCGTCGAGGCCGAGCACCTCGGCGCGGCCGGCGTCGGGGCGGATGAGATCCATGAGGATGCGGATGGCCGTGGTCTTGCCGGCGCCGTTGGGGCCGAGGAAGCCGAAGACCTCCCCGCGCGGCACCTCCAGGTCGATGCCGTCGAGGGCGCGCACGTCGCCGTACCACTTCTCGAGGCCCTCGAAGCGGATGGCCGGGGCTTCTGGCATCGCCGTCCCGCAGTCCGCGCGTCCAGAGTAGCGGACGGGGTGCCGGGGGGCGGCGCCGGAGGCGACCCGCACGAGACTCTCCGGTGCGCGCGGAACCCCCGGGCGCCCGCCCGGGGTCCGGCTCCCGAGACGGAGGGGGCGCCCGGTCTCGCCGACGGGGCGGGGCTGATACCCTGACGGCGCGCGGAAATGCTGATGTGATACTGCACGTGCATGGTTTCATGCCCGGGAGCCGGAGATGCGGGCAGCCGATCGGGTCTCGGGGCCGCCACGGCGTCCTCCTCGGCGGCGGCCGCCATCCGGGCCCCGGGGCGTGAGCCGGGCGCCCGCGCGGCGCGCGATGAGGGGGCCGCGCCGCGTCCACGCGTGCGCAGCCGTCATGGCGGTACTGCTGGCGCTCGTCGCGGGGCCGGGTCAGGGTCCCGCCCCGGCGGCGGCGCAGGAGACCCCTGCCGCCGCGCGCGTCGCCGCGCAGCGGCTTCCCGACGGGCGCGTCGAGGTCGCGCTGCAGGTCCGCCCGGCGGACGGCGCCTGGGGCGCGCGCCGCCTGCCGCAGCGGCGCTACCTGCCCACGGGGGCTGAGCCCGGCCGCTGGCTCCACACCACGCCCGTCACGCTGGATGAGGGCGAGCTGCGCGTCGCCGCGCGGCGGCTTCCCGCCGGGCGCGTCGAGGTCGCGCTGCAGATCCGCTCGGCGGACGGCGCCTGGGGCGCGCGCCTCCTCCCCGAGCGGCGCTTCGTCGCCGCCGCGGTGGCGGCCGGCCGCTGGCTCTCCTCCTCCCCCGTCACGCTCGCCCGGGCGGAGGCCCAGATCGTCTCCTTCTACGGGCACCCCGGGGTCCCGGTGATGGGCGCGCTGGGGGACGGACCCCCAGGCGACGTCGCCGCGCGCGTCGCCGCCTGGGCTGAGCGCTACGACCGCCTCAACGGCCCGCGCGGCGTCATCCCCGCCTTCCACCTGATCGTGGGGGTCGCCCAGAACTACCCCGCGGCGGACGGCTCCTGGCTCAACCGGCTCTCCCGCGAGCGTGTCGCCGAGTACGTCGAGGCCGCGCGGGATCACGACATGCTCCTCTTCCTGGACACGCAGATCGGCTGGAGCGATCCGCTCGAGGAGGTGCGGCTCCTCGAGGAGTTCCTGCGGGAGCCGTTCGTGCACGTCGCGCTGGACCCGGAGTTCGCGACGGAGCCCGAGGGGGTGCGTCCGGGGCTCGCGATCGGCTCCATCGGCGCCGAGCAGGTGAACGAGGTGCAGCGCTACCTGGCGGCGCTTGTCCGGGAGGGAGGGCTCCCGTCCAAGATCCTGATGGTGCACCAGTTCGTCGACGGGATGCTCCGGGACCGCGACGCGGTCGAGGACCACGACGGCGTCGACCTCTCCATCGACATGGATGGCTTCGGGCGCCCCAGCGAGAAGCTGCGCGGCTACGAGCTCTACGCCCTTCCGCCTCCCTCCGAGCGGCCGGCCTTCAAGCTCTTCTTCAGCCAGGACCTGCCCGTGATGACGCCGGAGGAGGTGCAGGCGCTGGACCGCCCGCCGGATGTGATCATTTACCAGTAGCCGCGCCGCGCCCCGCGCGCATCGCCGTCCGCGGCGAGAAGGTAAGGGGGGCGCCTACCGGTTCGCCGCCCCGCCGCCGGGGCCGGCGGCGGGGGCGTCGATCCGCACGCTCAGCTCCTCCCCGCCGCGGCGCAGCGCGATCGTGATCTCGCCGCCCGGGCGCCATGACCCCGACATCAGCGTCTCCAGGTCATCGAGCGTGGCGAGCGGCCGGCCATCGATCGCGAGCATGTAGTCGCCCGCGCGCAGGCCCGCGGCGTCGGCGGGCGAGCCCGGGAAGACCGCGAAGACGAGCAGCCCCTCCGGCGTCTCCTGCACCAGCTCGCCGAGCAGCGAGGGCGGCAGACCCGCGCCCGGCAGGTCGCTCATCATGAGCCCGAGCGCGAGCGAGGCCACGAGCTCCGAGCGCCACGCCGCGGGCCCGTCCGCGTCGCGTTCGACCACGACGGTCTCGCTCGCCCCGCGGCCGACCGTCAGCGCGTAGCGCGCGCCGGGCGCCACGGCGGCGACCGCCGCGCGCAGCGCGGCGGCGTCGGGGAGAG
>DAOULG010000215.1:0-6012 GCA_034420495.1 Dehalococcoidia bacterium | reverse complement strand
AGCGCGACGGCGTCGGCGCTCGCGAGATGGCGGAAGCGACGCTCGATCACCTCCCGCATGGAGGCGAAGTCGTCCTGCCCGGCGACCGTGCGGATGCGGAAGCGCCGGTAGTGACCGGGGCGGGCGCGGCCGTCCTCGAAGACGACCATCGAGGCGACGGTGTTGGTGCCCTGGATGGTGGAGACGTCGTAGCACTCGATGCGCTGCGGCCGGGCGGGGAGATCGAGCTCCTCCTCGAGCAGCGAGAGCGCCTGCTCGGTCTTGTCCCGGTCGGCGAGCCAGCGGGCGTGGTGCATCGAGAGCGCCTGCCGGGCGTTCTCCTCGGCGGTCTCCACGAGGCGGCGGCGCTCCCCCCGCACCGGCACCGCGAGCTCGACGGCGCCGCCCCGCCGCTCGCGGAGCGCCGCCACGAGCTCCCCGCGGTCCGCCGGCTCCGTCGAGAGCAGGACCGTGCGCGGGACGTAGGTGGCCGACTCGTAGTACTGCGCCAGGAAGGCGCCGATCACCGCGGCGTCGGCCGCCTCGCTCGTGCCGTCGAGCGTGAAGGAGTCGGTGTCCGCGACCACGGTGCCCCGCGCGAAGAAGACCTGCACGCAGGCCTCGTCCCCCTCGCGGGCCAGCGCGAAGACGTCGGCGTCGAGCGCGGTCGTCGTCGCCATCTGGCGCCGCTCGCCGGTCACGCGCTCTATCGACTCGATCTGGTCGCGGATGCGGGCGGCGCGCTCGAACTGGAGGGCATCCGCCGCCCCCGACATCTGCTCGCGGAGCTGCGACACCACCTCGGAGGAGCGCCCCTCCAGGAAGAGCACCGTCTGGCGGATGACCTCCCCGTACTCGTCGGCGGTGCAGTAGCCGGTGCACGGCGCGATGCAGCGCTTGATGTAGTAGTCGAGGCAGGGACGCGGGTCGGAGCCGGTGATGGTCTTGGTGCACGAGCGCCAGGGGAAGAGCTTCTTCACGACGTCGAGCGTCCGGCGAACGGAGCCGGCGGAGGCGTAGGGGCCGAAGTAGCGCGCGCCGTCGTCCTCGACCCGCCGCGTGATCGTGACCCGCGGCCAGGGGCTCCCGACGTCGACCTTGAGGTAGGGATAGCGCTTGTCGTCCTTGAGCCGGATGTTGTAGGTCGGCTGGTGCCGCTTGATCAGCGTCGCCTCGAGCAGGAGGGCCTCGGCCTCGGAGCGGGTCGCGACGTGATCGATCGTGGTGACCTGCCCCGAGAGCGCCCGCATCCGCGGCTCCAGGCTGCGCGAGGATCCGAAGTAGGAGCGAACGCGCGTCCGCAGCTGCTTCGCCTTGCCGACGTAGATCACCTCGCCGCCGGCGTCCCGCAGTATGTAGACGCCGGGGCTCGCCGGGAGCGTTCGCACCTGCGAGAGGACGCTCGCGTCGGTCATGGGAGCGATCCTACGCCCCAATCCACCGGCCGGGGCCGACCGGCGGGTGCCGGGGCGGCGGGGCGCGCGGCGGGCCGGCACCCCGCCGCGCGGCGTTGAACGCGCGGCGCGGCGGGGTCTACGATAATCGGACGCAAGGCCCGAGTCGGCCCGATGGGCGGTTAGCTCAGTTGGTACGAGCGCTCGCTTCACACGCGAGAGGTCACTGGTTCAAGTCCAGTACCGCCCACCATCGAGGCTCAGTCGAAGCGGGGGGGTGGCCGGTCAGGCGTGCCGAAGTGGCGGAATCGGTAGACGCGCTACGTTCAGGGCGTAGTGAGCCGCGCGCTCGTGTGAGTTCGAGTCTCACCTTCGGCACCAGCACCTCCGCCGCCAGTCGGGATGGAGACGGGCGCCCGTAGCTCAGTGGATAGAGCGCAGCCCTGCGGAGGCTGAGGCCGAAGGTTCGAATCCTTCCGGGCGTACCACACTTCACGGCAGACCCTCCGGTGCGGCATCGCCTCGGGCCGCTCCGCGGCGACGAGGCGGGGGAGGGGCGGGAGGGGGCGCGCGATGGCTGCCGAGGCTGGGGACGGGTCCGACCGCTCCGCGATCCGCGGCACGATCGCGGCCGCCGGTGCCGAGCACGCCGTGCACCTCGTCGGGGCCGCGTGCGCGGCGCTCGGCGGCTCCGTCGACCGGCTGCCCTTCACGCTGCGCATCCTGCTCGAGAACCTGCTCCGCCACGAGGACGGGCGCTCGGTGACCCGGGAGCAGATCGAGGCGCTCGTCCACTGGGACCCGGCCGCCGCACCGGAGACCGAGATCGCCTTCCGCCCGGCGCGCGTCCTGCTGCAGGACTTCACCGGCGTTCCCTGCATCGTGGACCTCGCGGCGATGCGCGACGCGATCACGGAGATGGGCGGCGAGGCGAGCCGCATCAACCCCCTGCAGCCCGTCGACCTCGTCATCGATCACTCGGTGCAGGTCGACGAGTACGGCAGCAGCGCGGCCTTCCTGCTTAACGTGCGGCGCGAGTTCGAGCGCAACCGGGAGCGTTACCAGTTCCTGCGCTGGGGCCAGGGGCAGCTCGACGGCTTCCGCGTCGTGCCGCCGGGGACCGGCATCGTCCACCAGGTCAACCTGGAGTACCTCGCCTCGGGCGTGATGGCGGCTGACGGCGCCGCCTACCCCGACACGCTCGTCGGCACCGATTCCCACACGACGATGATCAACGGGCTCGGCGTGTTGGGCTGGGGGGTCGGGGGCATCGAGGCCGAGGCCGCGATGCTCGGACAGCCGGTCTCGATGCTGATCCCGCAGGTGGTCGGGGTACGCCTGACCGGCCGCCTGCCGGAGGGCGCCACCGGCACCGATCTCGTGCTGCGCGTCACGCAGCTGCTCCGGGAGCGCCGCGTCGTCGGGAAGTTCGTCGAGTACTTCGGCGAGGGGCTCGCGGAGCTCCCCCTCGCCGCCCGCGCGACGGTCGCCAACATGTGCCCGGAGTACGGTGCGACGGTCGGCTTCTTCCCCGTCGACGCCGAGACCCTCTCCTACCTGCGCTTCACCGGCCGGAGCGACGCCGAGGTGGAGCTGGTCGAGCGCTACTGCCGCGCGCAGCGCCTCTTCCGCACGGGGGAGACGCCGGATCCCGAGTACTCGGAGGTGCTGGAGGTCGACCTCGGGAGCATCGAGCCGAGCCTCGCCGGCCCCCGCCGCCCGCAGGACCGGATCCCGCTCGCCTCGGCCGCCGACTCCTCGCGGGCGACGATCGCCGAGGAGGTAGCGGGGGGCGCGGGGGCGGGGCCGGTGCCGGTCGAGGAGGGGGACGCGAGCTACGAGATCTCGAGCGGCTCGGTGGTCATCGCGGCGATCACGAGCTGCACCAACACCTCCAACCCCGAGGTGATGGTGGGCGCGGGGCTCCTCGCGAAGAACGCCGTCGAGCGCGGGCTCTCCACGCCGCCCTGGGTCAAGACCAGCCTCGCTCCCGGCTCGAAGGTGGTCACGGACTACCTGCGCGACGCCGGCCTGATGGAGCCCCTGGAGCAGCTCGGCTTCGACCTGGTCGGCTACGGCTGCACGACGTGCATCGGCAACTCCGGGCCGCTGCCCGAGCCGGTGGCCGACGCCATCGACGACGGCAGGCTCGCCGTCGCCTCCGTCCTCTCCGGCAACCGCAACTTCGAGGCGCGCGTCCACAACCGCGTCCGCTCCAACTACCTCGCCTCGCCGCCGCTGGTCGTCGCCTACGCGCTCGCCGGGCACATGAACGTCGACCTGATGCGCGATCCGCTCGGCCGCGACGGCGACGGCCGGCCGGTCTACCTGCGCGACATCTGGCCCCGGGCGCAGGAGGTGCAGGAGACGCTCGGCCGCTGCGTGCGGGCCGAGATGTTCCGCAGCCAGTACGCGGACGTCTTCTCCGGGGACGAGGAGTGGCGCGAGCTCCCGGTCCCCACAGGCGAGCGCTTCGGCTGGGACGAGTGGTCGACCTACGTGCGCCGCCCCCCCTTCTTCGACGGGATGGCGCGCGAGCCGGCGGATCCGGGCGACATCTCGGGCGGCCGCGTGCTGGCGCTCCTCGGCGACTCGGTGACGACGGATCACATCTCGCCCGCCGGGGCGATCGCCGACGGCTCGCCGGCGGGGCGCTACCTGCAGGAGCACGAGGTGCCGGTGCGCGAGTTCAACAGCTACGGCGCGCGCCGGGGGAACCACGAGGTGATGATGCGGGGCACCTTCGCCAACGTCCGCCTGCGCAACGCCCTCGTCGAGCGCGAGGGCGGGTGGACCCGTCACTTCCCCTCCGGCGAGGAGATGCTGATCTTCGACGCCGCGCAGCGCTACCGGGCGGAGGGGGTGCCGCTTCTCGTCGTCGCCGGTCGCGAGTACGGGTCGGGGAGCTCGCGCGACTGGGCGGCGAAGGGGCCGGCGCTGCTCGGGGTGCGCGCCGTGATAGCGCAGAGCTACGAGCGCATCCACCGCTCCAACCTGATCGGGATGGGGATACTGCCGCTCGAGTTCCTGCCGGGAGAGTCCCTGGCGACGCACGGCCTGAGCGGCGCGGAGCCCCTCGACGTGCGCGGCATCGAGGGCGGCATCACGCCCGGGCAGTCGGTGACGGTCGCCGCGACCACCCCGGAGGGCCGCGAGGTGCGCTTCTCCGTCCGCTCGCGCATCGACACGCCGGTGGAGGCGGAGTACTACCGCCACGGCGGGATCCTGCAGTACGTGCTGAGGAGCCTCCTCGCCCCGTCGCGCTGACCCGGCCCGGGCCGCCCGGCCCGGGGGTGCGCCTACGCCTGCGGCCGCGCGCGGGCGGTCGGCGCCCCGGCGATCCGCCGCCGCTCCGGGGGATCGGGGCGCGTCGCGAGGACGAAGAAGATCGATCCCATCCCCGCCGCGAGGGCGAGCACGGTGAAGCCCAGCTCGTAGTTGCCGGTGCGGTCGGCGAGGAATCCGGCGAGCAGCGGGCCCGCCATCATCCCGATCATCACGATGACCGACGAGAAGCCCATGATCGTGCCGTAGGAGCTACGGCCGAAGTAGTCGGCGCGGATCGCCATCATCAGCGGGCCGCGCGTCCCCCACGCCAGCCCGTGCAGGACGCTGAAGGCCACCACCATCCAGAGCGCGTCGGCGAAGGCGAGCAGCAGCAGCCCCACCGTGTGCATCGCCATGCAGGTCACGATGATGACGCGCTTCTCGAAGCGGTCGCCGAGGGAGGCGCCGCCGACCTGGCCGGCCATCTGCATCACCGTGAGCAGCGAGACGAAGAGCGCGGCCTCCCCCAGCGAGTAGCCGAGGCGCTCGGTGAGATGCAGCACGAGGTGCACCATCACGGCCGAGACGACGAGCAGCGCCGAGCCGTGGCCGAGGGAGACCATCCAGAAGGCGCGGGTGCGCATCGCCTCGCGCGCGGTGAAGTCGGAGTCGGCCCCGGGGAGCGGCGACCCGGCGTCCGCGGCGTCGTCCCCCCGCGGCGGCTCGGGGGCCCGGCCGTCCACCGTGTAGCCGTAGGGCTCCGGCCGGTGGCGGATCACGAAGGAGAGCGGCATGCCCAGGGCGATGATGAGCACGCCGGATCCGAACGCCGTCCAGCGCCAGCCCCACGTCTCCATCGCGAGCACGGTCAGCGGCACGAGCAGGCCGCCGATGGCGAATCCGACCTGCGAGATCCCGAGGGCGGTCGCGCGCCGTCGCTCGAACCAGTTCACGATCGCGACCGTGATCGCGAGCGGGCCCCCGAGGGAGGAGCCGATCGCGATCAGGAAGAAGGTCGCATAGAACGTCGCCGGCGAGTTGAGCTGGCTGAAGAGCATGAAGCCGGCGCCGAAGAGGATCAGGCCCACGCGCATGATGGCGGGCGGACCGAACCGATCCAGCATCCACCCCTGCAGCGGTCCGAGCAGGCCGCTCTCGACGCGCGCGAGGGCGAAGGCGCCGGAGACCAGCGCGCGGCTCCACCCGAACTCGGCGCGGAGCACCGCGGCGTAGGCGCCGAAGGCCTGCATCAGCAGGCCGGCGAACATGATGTGGATGCCGGAGCCGGCCGCGACGATCCACCACCCGTAGAAGGGGCGCCGGAGCCGGAGCGGCCCGGCGCCGAGCCCGGCCCCGCGCGCCGCGGGGCCGG
>DAOULG010000214.1:0-4459 GCA_034420495.1 Dehalococcoidia bacterium | reverse complement strand
CACGCCAGATCGGCGCCGACCTGGTGGAGGGCCGCGATCTGCTGGTCGAAGACGGTTACCTGTACATGCGCACCACCTCGGGTCTGAGGCGGGTGGATGTGGTCTACCGCCGGGTCGACGACGACTTCCTGGATCCGCTCGTCTTCCGCCCCGACTCCCTGCTCGGGGTCCCGGGGCTGGTGGAGGCGTACAGGCTCGGGAACGTGACGCTCGCGAATGCGCCGGGCACCGGGGTGGCGGACGACAAGAGCGTCTACGCCTACGTCCCCGACATGGTCCGCTACTACCTGGGCGAGGAGCCGGTGCTCCAGAACGTCGAGACCTACCTCTGCCGCCGCCCGGAGGAGCTCGCGTACACGCTCGACAACCTCGAGAGGCTCGTGGTGAAGCGCGTCGGGGAGTCCGGCGGCTACGGGATGCTGGTCGGTCCCCACGCGACGCCCGAGGAGCGCAGCGAGTACGCGAAGGGCGTGCGCGCGGATCCGGCCGGCTTCATCGCGCAGCCGACGCTTCAGCTCTCCCGCTCGCCCTGCCTCGTGGACGGCCGCATCGAGCCGCGCCACGTCGATCTCCGACCCTTCGTGCTGCACGGCCGCAAGACGCGGATCGTGCCCGGCGCCTTCTGCCGCGTGGCGCTCCGGCGGGGGAGCCTCGTCGTCAACTCGAGCCAGGGCGGCGGCGGCAAGGACCTGTGGGTGCTGGACTAGTGCTGGCGCGCAGCGCCCAGGGCCTCTACTGGATGAGCCGCTACCTCGAGCGGGCGGAGCACCTCGCGCGGCTGCTCCGGCTGCAGACGGAGACGCTGGTCGACCGGCCGCTGCCGGAGATCCACGTCGGCTGGCGGCGCATCTACGACATGATCGGGCGGCGGCCTCCGTCGGGCGACCTGATCGCTCCCGAGAGCGACGACTACGCGCTGGCCGACGCCTACACGCTCGCCGACGATCTCACGTTCGAGCGCTCGAACCCGAGCTCCGTGCGGAGCTGCTTCGCCCTCGGCCGCGAGAACGCCCGCCAGATGCGCCAGTGCATCAGCGGCGAGATGTGGACCTCGCTGAACATGAGCTACCTGCGCCTCCAGGAGCTGGAGATCCAGGACGTCTGGGGCGCGTCGCCCGAGGGCTTCTTCGCGGAGACCGCCGCCGCCGTCGACACGTTCCAGGGGGTCGCCGCCGCGACGATGTACCGGGACGAGGGCTGGCACTTCATGCAGCTCGGGCACCTGGTCGAGCGCGCCCAACTCCTGCTCGGCCTGCTGCTCTCGCAGATGGCGGCGGACCGGAGCGCCGAGGAGGCCTCCGAGGAGGGCTGGACCAGCCTGCTGCGCCTCTACCACGCCTTCGAGGCCTACACCGACCGCTACAGCGTCGAGGTCGAGCCGGAGCAGGTGGTGGACCTCCTCGCCACGAATCCCCGCCTGCCCGCCTCGCTCCTGCGGACGCTGGACGGGGTCGCCTGGGAGCTCGCCGCGATCGGTCCCGGCCCCCACGCGCGGTCGAGCGAGGAGACGCAGGCCGAGGCCGACGACCTCAGCTCCCTCCTCCACGAGACCTGGCCGGTCCGCGACGACACCGAAGACCTCCTCGTGGAGGCGAGCGAGCGCTGCCGCGCCCTCCACGACCTCGTGGCCTCCTGCTACTTCGAGTACCCGATCGCACCCGCGCTCCCACGCTGACCCGGTGATGGAGCCCGCCCGCTACGCGATCGAGCACGTGACGCGCTACGCCTATACCTCCCCGGTTCGCGACTCGGTGATGTCGCTCTGCCTGCGGCCGCAGAGCGGCGGCGGCCAGCGCCTGCTGCGCTTCGAGGTGGGATCGGATCCCCGCGGACCGTTCACCGAGTCGCGCGACTCCTTCGGCAATGCGACGCACCTCCTGACCATCCACCAGGAGCACGGCGCGCTTCAGATCACGGCGCGCTCGGAGGTGGAGCTCTCCGCGGCCCCTCCCCTGCCGGGGGCGCTCGCGCCCGGCGCCTGGGAGGAGATGCGGCCGTGGGCGGGGTCCTTCTCGGACTGGGAGTTCACGCACGCGAGCAGCTTCGCCCGGCCCTCCCCGCTGCTCGAGGCCTTCGCGCGCCGCGAGGGGCTCGAGTCCCCGGCCGGCGATCCGCTGAGCGCCCTCTCGGGGCTCTCCGGCGCTCTCCACCGCATCTTCCGGTACGTGCCGGGAAGCACCTCCGCCATCTCCCCCATCGAGCACGTTCTCGAGTCCGGCGTCGGCGTCTGCCAGGACTACGCCCACGTCATGATCACCATCGCCCGCTCGTGGGGAGTCCCGTCACGTTATGTCTCGGGCTACCTCCACGCCGCCGATCCCCCGGAGCGGCCGACGCGCGCGGGCGCCGGCCACGCGTGGGTGGAGTGCCGGCTCCCGGGACTGGGGTGGGTCGCGTTCGACCCGACGAATCCGGGCCTGCCCCGGGAGCGCTACGTCCGCGTGGCCGTCGGCCGGGACTACGCCGACGTCTCCCCCGCGCGAGGCATCTTCCGGGGGTGGGCGGAGGCCGAGCTCACGGTCGCCGTCGTCATCACGCCCTCGTGAACGCAGAGGCGTCGCCGCTCGACGGCGACGCCCGCATGCCCCGAGACTGGGCACGCGTGGCGCTCGCCATGCGCTCAACGGCGGAGGTGGAAGGTGACCGAGTACGTGCCGAGCCCCCACGAGTGGGTCCGCGAGCAGGTCGAGCTCTACGAGTCCACGGGCGGCGCCGAGGGGGCGGAGATGCGCGGGATGCCGGTCGTCATCGTGACGCACCGCGGCCGCAGGACCGGCGCAACCCGCAAGACGCCGCTGATGCGGGTGTCGGACGGGGACGGCTACGTCCTGGTGGGCTCTCTCGGGGGCGCCCCGCAGAACCCGGTCTGGGTCCACAACCTGCTCGCCGAGCCGCGCATCGAGCTCCGCGACCGCTCCTCCGTCCACGCGATGCGCGCCCGCCTCGTCGACGACCCTGGCGAGCGCGAGCGGCTCTGGCGCCTCGCCGTCGAGGCGTACCCCGAGTACGACGACTACCAGCGGAAGACCGAGCGGGTGATCCCGCTCTTCCGGGCCGAACCCGCCTAGTCCCGGTCGCGGGCTGAGGCGCAGCGGCACAGCGCCCCCGGGCGGCCGGCGCCCGCGGCGGCGCCCCGCGGTGAGTCCAGGCTGGCAGCAGGCGAGGAGTGGACCGACAATCGCGGACAGTGCTCCGCGACGGGGCGGCAGGAGCGCCGTGATCGCAACGATCTTCGCCGGGTTCCGCAGGCTCGCACCGCGCGGAGCCGTGCACCTCCTCATCGGCCCGGTCGCCGCGTGCGCCGCGCTCGCGCTCGCCGCCTGCGGGGGCTCGAGCGATGCTCCTTCGGGGAGCGCGGACTGGTCCGGACCGATCGAGTTCCGGCAGGGCCAGCCGGTGACGGCCACGCTCGTCAACAGCCGGCCCGCGGTCGGAGAGAACCGCCTCCTCTTCGGCCTCTTCGCGGGCGACGGCTCGATGATGCACGACGCGGAGGCCGTCGGGCTGCGCCTCTATACGCTCGACGACGACGACCGCGGCACGCTCGTGCTCGAAGCGGCGCTTCGCCCCTCCGCGCTGGTGCAGGAGTTCGATCACATCCACGAGGACGGCTCGGTGCATGTGCACCGGGATCCGGTCGTCACGGCGTGGCGCGGGACGGTCGACCTCGCGCACGCGGGCTGGTGGGGGGCCGAGCTCGACGTCAGCGCAGGCGGTGAGCGGCACGAGGGCCTTCGGATCCGCTTCTTCGTGATCGAGGAGGGCGCGGAGCCGGCGATCGGCGATCCGGCGCCCGCGACCCGCCAGCCGGTGCTCGCCGACGGCCACGACATCGCATCCCTCTCGACGGCGGAGCCGCCCAACCCGGAGATGCACGAGCTGACGGTCGAGGAGGCGCTCGCGCTCGGGCGGCCGGTCGTGGTCGCCTTCGTCACGCCGGCGTTCTGCCGAACGCGCTACTGCGGACCGGTCCTGGAGCAGGTCGTGACGCCGCTTCACGAGCGCTACCGGGGCCGCGTCGAGTTCGTGCACATCGAGCCGTACGACCTCGAGCGCCTGCGCAGCGAGAGCGCCTTCGTCGCGGTGCCGGCGATGGAGGAGTGGGGGCTCTCGACCGAGCCCTGGGTCTTCGTGGTGGACCGGGAGGGCCGGGTCGCGGCGAAGTTCGAGGGGGTGGTCTCCGAGGAGGAGCTCGAGGAGGAGCTCGTCCGGCTCGGCGCCTAGCGCGGCGACCAGGGCCTGCCGGTGATGAGCAGCAGCTCCCCGAAGTACTCGTCGACCCCCTCGGAGAAGCCGTCGGTCGTGGGCTCGCGCTCCGGAACCTGCACTCCCGCTCGCTTCACCCACCTCGTCCCAGCCGGCGGCTCGGAGTCGGCGCCTGCCCCCGCGAGGTGCTCGCAGTCGGGCCAGTAGCAGCCGGACGGGCAGAAGTCGCTCACGCCTGCTCGCCGCGCAATCT
>DAOULG010000213.1:0-2199 GCA_034420495.1 Dehalococcoidia bacterium | reverse complement strand
GGGCCGCTCCGCGAGCACCGTGAGCCCGGGACACCAGGCCATGGCCTCGCTCAGGCTCTGTCCCGGCCGCACCCCGCGGCGCGCCGCCTCGCCGCTCGCCTCCGACACGCGCTGGCCGCCGGCCTCCACGACGGCGGCGGGCCGCCCCCGCAGCCCGGGGCGTCGCGCGATCTCGGCTGAGAGCGCGAGCGCCGGCACCAGCAGGCATGCGATCCGCGGATAGGAGGACGTCACCTACCACCCCCCGCCGGCAGGGCGGCGGGCATCGTAACAGAACTTCTGTTCTGATACATCCTCGCGGCGGCGCCCCCTCCATCGCCGGGAGCGAGCCGGCCGCCTGCGGCGACGTCAGGGGCTGTAGCCGGAGCCCGGCGAGAGCGCGGAGGCGGCCTGCATGAGGCGGTTCAGCAGGAAGACGAAGTCGTCGTAGGCCGGGAGCGAGCCGAGCGGATCGCCGAGGACGGCGAGCTCCCGCCCCAGCGCCGAGAGGTCGTCGAAGATCCCCGCGTAGTCGACCGCCGCGTTCTCGACCTGCGGCGAGAGCGCGCTGTAGCGGTCAGCCGCGAGCCCGACGATCGCCGCCAGCCGGAAGAAGCGGTCGCGACCCGCGAACGGGGCGCCGGTGTCCCCGGCGATGAGCGCCTCCTGGCTGCGCGACTCCCCGGACGACGGATCGACCCACCTCAGCTCGACCTGCCCCAGCGCCGTGCGGCCGCGCGGAGCCCCCTCGCGGAGGACGACCTCGTAGAGCGCCGTCGTGGCGGTTCCGGAGGGGAGCTCGGCGAACTCCCGGCGGTCCTGCTCGAAGGTGTGATCGGGGGTGATGCGGTTCTCGTAGCCGACGAGGCGCCAGGCGCGGACGACCGCGGGGTCCCACGTGACCTGCGCCCGCGCCTGGTCGGCGAAGGGCGTGGAGAGCGCCAGCCAGTTCTCGCGGCTGAACGTCTCCTGTGCCTGGGCCCGGTCGTCGAGGTAGCGGTACCAGCCGTTGCCGTGCTGCGCCAGCTGCTCGAGCAGGACGTCGTTGTAGTTCTCGATCCCGACGCCGACCGTGATCAGGCGCAGCGGGTTGGCGCTGTCGGCGTCCGGGGCGGAGGCGAGGATCGCGAAGGGGTCGGTCGCATCGACGTTCGCCACGCCGTCGGACATCAGGATGATGTAGTTGTAGGCCCCGGGCCGCTCGCGGCGGGCGGCGTCCGCGAGCCGGACGCCGAGATCGAGCCCCGCCTGCACGTTCGTGCTGCCGTGCGGCGCCAGCTGGGCGATCGACGACACCACGTCCGCGTCGTCGGGCGGTCGGTGCGCGACGGTGTAGCGCTCCAGCACGTCCCCCGTGAAGTGCACCACGCCGATGCGATCGCGCGCGCCGAGGCTCTGGCGGATGGTCTCCGCCGCCTCGCGGGCGACGGCGACCCGGTTCCCCCAGCCCATGGAGCCCGAGGCGTCGAGCACAAGCGTCACGTTGAGGGGCGTGTCGTCCGGAAGCTCGGGCGCCTGAAGCGCGATGCGCACGAGATGCCAGTCACCCTCGAGCGGATGCCCGGCGACCTCGCTCGTGACGGAGAAGCGGCCGGTGTCGCCCGGGGTCTCGTAGCCGTAGTCGAAGGAGTTGATCCACTCCTCCGCCCGGACCGAGTCGGGCTCGACGGTGTAGCCGTTGCGGACCCACGAGAGGGCGAGGAAGTAGGAGGTGCGGTCGGTGTCGAGGCTGAAGGTGGAGATGGCGTCGACGGAGCTCTCCACGAAGGGCGTGCGGCCGTAGTCCTCGAAGGTCGTCGCCCCGGGCGGCGGGCGCTGGGGCGGGTGATCGAGGCCGGGCGGGTGCTTGCTCTCGGACGCGGGGCCGGGGCCGGTGGAGGGAGGCGGTATCGACACCCCCTGGTCCCCGTCGGCCGAGGCCTCGCGTGCGGCGCTCTCGGAAGCGCCGGTCGGGGCGGCGGCGGGGGTCGGGGCTCCCGCCACGACCGTCGCGGCGGGAGCGGCCGTCGCCGCGGGGGCGGCCGTCGCCACGGGGGCGGCCGTCGCGGCGGGAGCGGCCGTCGCGGCGGGGGCGGCCGTCGCGGCGGGGGCGGCCGTCGCGGCGGGAGCGGCCGTCGCAGCGGGGGCCGCCGTCGCCGCGGGAGCGGCGGGAGCCGCCGTCACGCGGGGCGCGGCCGTCGCAGCGGGGGCCGCCGTCGCAGCGGGAGCCGCCGTCACGCG
>DAOULG010000212.1:0-13759 GCA_034420495.1 Dehalococcoidia bacterium | reverse complement strand
GCGGCCGCGTGATCGAGATCGGCGAGGACGTGACGGCGTTCGCGGTGGGTGAGCGGGTCGTCGGGTTGACGCTCAGCGGCTTCGGGACCGAGGTGGTGACCCGCGAGGAGATGGTCGCTCCCGCGCCGGAGGGGCTGCCGGTCGCAGCGCTGGCGACGATCCCGGCGGCGTTCGTGTCCGCGGTGCTCTCGTTCGAGGCGGTGGAGCTGAAGGCGGGCGATCGCGTGCTGATCCACGCGGCCTCGGGGGGCGTGGGACAGGCCGCCGTGCAGCTCGCCCAGGCTGCGGGCGCGGAGGTGTTCGCGACCGCGAGCGCGCCGAAGCAGGCCTCCGTGCGGGCACTCGGCGTCGAGCACGTCTTCGACAGCCGCCAGACGGCGTTCGGGCACGAGATCCTCGACGCGACGGGCGGGGAGGGCGTCGACGTCGTGCTGAACAGCCTCACGGGACCGGGGTTCATCGACGCGAGCCTCTCGTGCCTGAAGGTGGGTGGGCGGTTCGCGGAGATGGCCCGGCTGGACATCCTCACCGAGGAGGAGATGGCGTCCCAGCGGCCGGACGTGTCGTACTACACCCTCAGGCTCGATCTCCTGAAGGAACACCAGCCGGAGGTCCCGGGCAGGGTGCTGCGGAGGGTGATGGAGCGGGTTGCGGCGGGCGAGCTGGCGCCTCTGAGCCACGTCCGGTGGCCGCTCGCGGAGGCCGAGACGGCGATCCGCTACATGCAGGCGGCGCGCCACGTCGGGAGGATCGTCCTGACCAATTCGGCCCTCGAGGGCGGGCGGCTGCGCGACGATCGAACCTACCTGGTGACCGGCGGGCTGGGCGGCATCGGATGCGCCGTGGCCGGCTGGCTGGCGGACCGTGGCGCGGGCGTGATCGTGCTGAACGGGCGTCGCGATCCCGATGACGAGGCCGAAGAGGCGATCGCGGCGCTGCGGGCGCGGGGCGTCCGGCTGGAGGTCGAGCTGGCGGACGTGACCGACAGCGAGGCCGTGGACGCGATGCTGGCGCGCATCGACGAGTCGCTGCCGCCTCTCGCGGGCGTCATCCACAGCGTCGGCGTGCTCTCGGATGCGGCGCTCACCAACCAGAGCTGGGAACGGTTCGCGGAGGTGCTGTGGCCGAAGGTGCTGGGGGCCTGGCAGCTGCATCGCGCGACGATCGACCGCGACCTGGGCTTCTTCGTGCTGTTCTCAAGCGTGGCGGGAGTGATCGGCAATCCGGGGCAGGCGAACCACTCGGCCGCCAACGCCTTCCTCGATCAGCTCGCCGGACACCGGCGCGCGCTCGGCCTCCCCGGCCAGGCGATCGCGTGGGGTGCGTGGGAGGGTATCGGGGAGGCGGAGGAGCAGCGCGCGCGGATCGGGCGGCAGCTCGAGACGGCGGGAGCGGGGTGGATGAACACGCAGCAGGGGCTGCGGGCTCTGGAACGCCTCATGCGGCAGGACGCGACCACGGGGTTCGTTGCCTCGCTGGACTGGCAGGCCCTCGCCGAGAACATCGAGCAGCGATCGCCGCTGCTGGACAACCTGCTGGCCACCGGGGAGGGCGAGGGCGACGGCGACTCGCAGGCGGAGCTGCTGGCCGGCCTGCGGTACGCGTCGCCGGACGACCGCGAGCAGAGGCTGGTGGCGTTCCTCCAGCAGGAGATGCAGGCCGTGATGCGGATGCCGACCACCCCGGCGCCGTCGGTCGACTTCTCCGATCTGGGGATGGACTCGCTGATGGCGGTGGAGCTCCGGAACCGGCTGAATCGCGCGTTCGCCGGCGAGTACGTGATCTCGAACACGGCCGTCTTCGACTACCCGAGCATCACCAGCCTCGCGGGGCACCTCGCCGGGGAGCTTGGCGACGGTGGCGAGACGCCGGCAGAGCGAGGGCAGGGCGCACAGGAGGCGCGGCCGGCCGCTCGGTCCGGGTCCGAGGGGATCGCCATCGTGGGGATGGCCTGCCGCTTCCCCGGCGCGGAGGACATCGACGCCTTCTGGGAGCTGCTGGCCTCCGGCGGCAGCGCCGTGACCGACGGGCGGCAGGACTCGGGCCCGTGGGAGGGGATCGCGGGCGATCCCGGAGCGGAGAGGGTCCGGGACCGGCGAGGGGCGTACGTCGAGGGGATCGACGAGTTCGACGCCAGCTTCTTCCGGATTCAGCCCATCGACGCGCGCGGGATGGACCCGCAGCAGCGGTTGCTGCTTGAGACGAGCTGGCGGGCGATCGAGGACGCGGGGATCGACCCGGAGTCGTTGAGCGGGAGCCGCACAGGTGTGTACGCGGGCCTGGGGGCAGGCGAGTACCGCAGGGTGGTCGCGGCGAGCGGGAGGGACGACAGCTTCTACGGCACGTCCCCGGGCGTGGCGGTGGGACGGGTCGCCTTCACCCTGGGTCTCGAAGGGCCAGCCGTCCCGGTTGACCTGGCCTGCGCCTCCTCGCTGGTGGCGATTCACCAGGCCGTGACCGCCCTCCAGCGCGGCGAGGTCGACCTCGCGATTGCCGGGGGCGCGAACGCAGTGCTCTCGACTGCGACCGCCAGGTTCCTCGATGAGTCGTCGATGCTCTCGAAGCGGGGGAGGTGCGCCCCCTTCGACGCCGCCGCGGACGGGTTTGTCCGCGGCGAGGGGTGCGGCATCGTGCTGCTCAAGCGGCTGAGCGAGGCGGAGGCCGACGGCGACCGCATCTGGGCCGTGATCCGGGGTTCGGCGGTCAGCCAGAGCGGTTCCGGCCTGGGTCTGACCGTGCCCAGCGGCCCGGCCCAGATGCGGGCGATGGAGGCGGCGCTGTCGGGGGCAGGGCTTGCGGGCACGGAGATCGACTACCTGGAGGCGCACGGTGCGGCGACCGCCATCGGCGATGTCGCCGAGATGAACGCGGCGGTCGCGGTCTACGGGCAGGGCAGGGATGCGGAGCGTCCCCTGCTGATGGGGTCGGTGAAGACGAACATCGGCCACCTGGAGTCGGCGGCGGCGGTTGCGGGGCTCATCAAGACCGTGCTGGCCATGCGGGCGGGCGTGATCCCCCGCCACCTGAACTTCGAGAACCCCACGCCCGACATCGACTGGGAGAGGGTTCCCGTACAGGTGACCTCGGAGGCGACGCCCTGGCCCCGGGGGTCGGGGACGCCCGTCGCGGCCGTGAACACGTTCGCGATCTCGGGGGCGAACGCACACGTCGTCCTGGAGGGGTATGGCGAGCCCCCCGGCCCGATCGCGGTCCCGGGGGCGCACGGGGACCCCGAGGCCGCCGGGGAGATGGAACCGCGGGCTGCCCGGCTGTTGCCGCTCTCCGGGAGGTCGGCGGCGGCCGTGCAGGCACTCGCAGGGCGCTACCTCGCCTGGCTCGACAGGCGCGCGGAAGAGCTGTCGACCACGAGTTCGGCGCGCGACCCCCTGCTCCCGGATATGGCGTACACGGCGAGCACGGGGCGCAGGCACTTCTCCCATCGCACGGGCGTGGTGTTCGCCGATGCCGCATCACTGCGCGAGCAGCTGCGCGCCCTGGAGGCGTCGGGAGCGGGCGCGACGGCAGAGGCGGCACGGAGCGTGGCGTTCCTCTACCCCGCCGCAGTCAGCGCGTGGCCCGTGGGCGAGGCGCTCTACAGGACAGAGCCGCGTGCGCGGAGCGTGCTCGACCGCTGCGATCGCGCGTTCCGGGAGGCGACGGGATCGTCGCTGCTCGACGCGATGTTCGGAGCGGCGGCGGGCGAGAGCGATCGGGACCATCACGAGTGGGCGGCGTCCGCGACCTTCGCGCTGGAGTGCGCGCTGACAGCGCTCTGGGCGGGCGTGGGCATCGAGCCGGCGGCGGTGGCGGGCGATGGGCCCGGGGCGATCGCGGCGGCGCAGGCGGCGGGGGTGTTCACCCTGGAGGAGGGCCTTGAGCTCGTGCTGGCCCAGCGCACCGGAGCATCTCCGGGCGTCGCCTGCACAGCGCCGTCGGTGGCGCTGGTGAGCGGCGCGACGGGGCGGATGGTGGGAGACGGTGAGGCCCTGGACACGCTGTACTGGCAGCGGGTCGCCGGCGAGCCGGCCGCCCTGGACGCCTCTCTCGCCACGCTGGCGGAGCTCGGCGTGGGTGTTGTCGTGGAGATCGGTCCGCACTCCCTGCAATCGGCGGCGGCCACCGACGCGTGGCCGGATCGGGCGGAGGGCGCAGCGCCACCGACCGTTCTCGCGAGCCTGGATCCAGCCCGGGCGGACGGCGGCGGCTTCGTTGCGGCGGTGGGGCGGGCGTACGAAGCGGGGCTCTCGGTCGACTTCGCGGGTCTCTTCTCGGGGGAGGAGCGGAGACGGATCTCGCTGCCGGGGTACCCGTTCCAGCGTCGTCGGTACTGGGTGCAGAAGAGGCGGATCGGATCCACACCGATCGCCTGAGTGCGCGAGCAGCGGGCGCTCAGGAGGCGTGCACCCTCTGCCTGTTGCCGGGGAGTGGTAGGCCCGGGAGGATTCGAACCTCCGGCCGATGGATTAAAAGTCCACTGCTCTGCCGCTGAGCTACGGGCCCGTTCCAGCCTACCGACAGAGAGCGACGCGTCGTCAACCTCACCGGCCGCCTCGGGTGTGCGCCCCGGCAGCCGACGCGGCCTCGGCCGTCGTGCAGCCCGCGACCCTCAGGGGCGGACTCGCCTCCGCCGACACGGCAGGCGCCTCGATCGGCGCGACTCTCCACCGGGCCGAGACCTCTCGGTCGTCCCGGAGCCTCAGGCTAGAATGGGGTGGTGGCCCCGCGCCCTCGTAGCTCAGTGGACAGAGCAGCGGACTTCTAATCCGCGGGTCGCAGGTTCGAATCCTGCCGAGGGTGCCAGCACCCCCGATGCGACCCCGATGTCCCGGACCGGGCCCTCTCCGCTGCTGCGGCCGGTGATGCCGCTGTGGCCCCGCACACTCGCGCACAGGGGCGCACCAACACACGGCGAGACGCGTGCTATCGTCGGCGCCGCGCCCACAGGAGGGGAACATGGATCTCGCGATCTCGATCGCCGGCAGCCACCTCGCGAGGAAGCCCGCACTCGCGCGGCTCGCGGAGGAGGCCGGCTTCGGCACGGTCTGGAACTCCGGCGAGAGCATCCCGGCCTTCGCGGCGATGATGGAGCGCACGGAGAGCGTGCGGATCGGAAGCGGCGTCTTCCGCGCCTTCCAGTTCGAGCCCCGGAACCTCGCCCAGCACACGGCCGACCTCCAGCGCCTCTACGGCGGCCGCTTCGTGCTCGGGCTCGGCGGCGGCACCAAGGGCTGGAACATCCTCACGCTGGGGCGCGACTTCCCGCATCCGGCGAGCCGCCTGCGGGAGATGATCCGCGCCATCCGGCTCGGGTGGGCGACCCCCTCGGACGAGCGGCTCGCCTTCGACGGCGAGTTCTACTCCTTCGAGGGCGCGGCGCTCGACTGGAACGACGACGGGACGAGCCCCGAGGCGCCCGTCTACATCGCCGCGGTGAACCCGGGCATGCTGCGGCTCGCCGGCGATCTCGGCGCCGGGCTGTGCGGGCACCCCATCGCCTCCGTCGGCTTCATCCGCGATATCGTCTGGCCGCACATCGACGTGGGGCTCGAGCGCTCCGGGCGGACGCGGGCCGACTTCGATCACCAGGGGTGGATCACCTACGCGATCTCCCGCGACCGCCGGCAGGCGCTGCGCGAGCTGAAGCTCTCCATCGGCCCCTTCCTCGCGACCCGGAGCTACGCGAGCGTGCTCGACTCGCAGGGTCATCAGGCGGTCAGGGAGCGCGTCCAGGAGGCATTCTTCGGCCGCCCCGGCGACGGCGACGCGCTGGCGGAGGCGATCCCGGATGACCTCGCCGCCGAGCACGGCATCTTCGGAACTCCGGAGGAGGTGGTGGAGCAGGCGCAGCGCTACGAGGGCGTCATCGACACGCTCTGCCTCTACTCGGCGAACGCGTCGATGACCTACGAGCGCACGCACGAGAACCTCGAGCTCGCGATCGAGGCGTTCCGCCGCGACCGGTAGCGCTCAGCGCCCGCGCACCGATGCGTCGATCCGCCCCAGGAGCTCGCCGTCGAGCGCGCCCTCGCGCTCGGCCTCCAGGCACTCGCGGAGCTCGGCGCGGTTCTTCACCCCGAGGACGACGGTCGCCACGCCCTCCATCGAGAGCGCGTAGCGGTGGGCGAGCGAGGCCGGGCTCTCTCCCAGCGCGCGCGCGAGCGCGCGGAACGGGGCGGCGCGGTCGTAGTCGGCGCGATCGGCATGCCCCTCCGGGAGATCGCGGTCGAAGCGGTCGGTGAGCGCTCCGGCCTGCACGGCGCGGATGCCCATGACCGGGACGCCGCAGGCGGCGGCGGCCGCGATGATCTCGCGCGGCCGCGCGGGTCCCGGGAAGCGCCTCAGCGCGCCGGCCGAGTCGAGCAGGTTGGCGATGCACTGGACGGCGGCGGGGCGCGGATCCCCCTCGAGCGTCGCGATGACGGCGTCCGGGACGCCGATCCCGGTGATCCCCCATGCGCCGATGCGCCCGGAGACGGCGAGCCGCTCGAGCGCGGGCCGGACGGCCTCCGAGAAGAGGCGGAGCGGCGTGCCGGGACTCTCCGGATCCCCGTCGGGGACGATCGGGTTGTGCAGGAGCAGCAGGTCGACGCGCCCGAGGCCCAGCCGCTCGAGGCTCTCCCCGAGGCTCTCCTCGATCCGCGCGTCGACCTCCGCCGCGGGCGGCGCGCCGAGCCGGACCTTGGTGACGACGCGGACCCCCTCCGGGAGGCGCCCGGAGAAGGCCTCGCCGACGACCCGCTCCGCCTCGCCGCCTCCGTATCCCGGCGCGACGTCGAGGAGGGTGATCCCGGCGTCGACCGCCTCGCGCGTGGTCGCGACCGCCTCCTCCCGGCTGGTCGCCCCCCAGACCTGCCCGATCCCTCCCCCGCCCAGGGTGAGCGCGGAGACCCCTCCGAGGCCCCCGAAGTCCCGCTGCTCCACGGCGTCCCTCCTCCCGTCCTGACGAGCATATCCCGGGATCCGGGCGCCGGCGGAGTCCCCCGGCGGCGCGGCGCAGGTAGTCGCGGACCGTGGCATCATCGCCGCAGCAGCAGGGCGACGGGGGCGGGATGGCCGACGCGAGCGCGATCGACTGGCACGAGGTCGCGGGCGAGGGAGTGGAGATACTCCGGCGCTACCTCAGGATCGACACGCGCAACCCCCCGGGGAACGAGGCGGAGGCGGCGCGCTTCCTCGGCGGCATCCTCGAGGGCGAGGGGATCCCCTGCGAGTACCTGGAGCCGGCGCCCGGCCGCGAGATCCTGATCGCGCGCCTCTCGGGCGACGGCAGCGCCCGCCCGCTGATGCTCGCCAACCACACCGACGTCGTGCCCGTGGAGGAGGAGCACTGGAGCCATCCCCCCTTCGGCGCCGCACTCGTCGACGGTCGCATCTACGGTCGCGGCGCCGTCGACATGAAGGGCTGCGGCGTGATGCAGCTCGTGGCGATGCTCCTGGCCCGCCGGCAGCGGCTGCCCCTGCGGCGCGATCTCGTCTTCTGCGCGCTCCCCGACGAGGAGGTGGGCTCCGACGTCGGGATGGCGTGGCTCTGCGAGCATCGCCCGGAGCTCGTCGACGTCGAGTTCGAGCTGAACGAGGGCGCGGTCGGGCAGCCGGGCGGCCCCGGCGGGGAGCCGGCGCTCTTCTCCGTCGCCGTCGCCGAGAAGGAGATGTGCGAGCTGCGCCTGGCTGTGAGGGGCCGCGCCGGCCACGCGAGCCAGCCGCACGAGGACAACGCCGCGCTGCACCTGATCCGCGCGCTCGCCCGGCTCGCGGACTGGGAGCGGGGCCTGACGTTCACGCCGCCGGCGCGCGCCTACGTGGAGCGCCTGAGCGAGGCCGGGCTGCTGCCGCCGCTCGCGCGCGAGGAGGCGCTGCGCATCGCGGTCGCCTCCGACCCGGAGCGTCTCGCGCTCTTCACGAACACCCTCAACGTCACGCTGATCTCGGCCGGCGTGAAGAGCAACATGATCCCCGCGACCGCGGAGGCGACCCTCGACTGCCGCCTGCTGCCCGGCACGACGCCCGAGCAGTGGATCGCGGCCGTCCGGGAACGCATCGACGACGACCGCGTCCGCGTCGAGATGAAGCGGCGGGGCCCGAGGCTCCCGATGGCGATCGCGCCGTCGGAGACGGCCCTCATGGATGCCATCCGGGAGACGATCGCGGCGGAGGTGCCGGGCGCCGTCGTCGCCCTCACGACCTCGGCCTACGGGACCGACAACCGCTTCCTCAGGCCGCGCGGCGTCGCGGCGTACGGGCTGATCCCGGCGCTCCTCTCCGAGGAGGAGAGGCGCGGCTTCCACGCCCACGACGAGTTCATCACCGTGGAGAACCTCGCGCTGGGCCTGCGGCTGATGTACGGGATCGTGCGCCGCGCCTGCACGTAGGCCGCCGGGACCCCCGGCTCAGCTGCAGCGCTCCCGGACGCCCGCGAAGAAGACGTCGAGCATGGCGTGCAGCTGCGGGGCGGCCTCGAGCTGCACCCAGTGCCCGGAGCCGACCACCTGGCCGAACTCGGCCCCCGGCAGGACCTCGCGCACCTGCGCGGCGCTGATGCGCACGCCGCTCGACGCGACGCAGAGGATCGGCCGCCGGATCCTCCCCCAGGCGGCGGAGCGGTTCGCCAGCACCGCCCCCCGCAGCGAGCCGACGGCGACGTGCTGGGGGGTCCGGGCGCTCTCGCGCGGGATGCGGCGGACGAGCCGGGGGTCACTCCTCGGGGTGAAGGACATCCCGCCTGCCGCGAGCTCGATGATGCGCTCGCGGTAGTCCGGGCCGGTGACGGCGCTCAGGAAGGGGTGCGCCTCGATCTCCTGGCGCGACATCGGCTCGCGGGGGCCGACTCCGTCGACGAGCGCGAGGGCGCACACCCGGCGCGGCGCGGCGACGGCGACGTCGAGCGCGACGCCGCAGCCCATCGAGTGGCCGACCAGCACGACGTTGGAGAGGTCGAGATCGTCCATGAGCGCGGCGACGTCCGAGGCGAGCCGGCGCCGGGTGTAGCCGCCGGGCGGAGCCGGCGAGCGGCCGTGGCCGCGCAGGTCGACCCGGATCACGCGGTGCCGGCCCCGGTACGCCCGCGCCTGCTTCGACCAGTCGGCGGTCGAGCGCAGCCAGCCGTGGATGAAGAGCAGGACCGGGTCGCCCGATCCCTCGTCGATGTGGTGCAGCGGGACCGCGGGGCTCCTCCGGCGGGACGGCATGCTAGGCCTCCTCCTCCTCGCCGGGGGGCAGGAGCTCGAGGAAGCGCCGGATCATCGCGTGGAGCTGCGCCGGCACCTCGAGCTGCAGGAAGTGGCCGGCGCCCACCACCTGCGCGAACTGCGCGTGGGGCATGAGCTCGCGGATCTCCCGGGCGCTGCGGGGCGTGTTCGAGGCGTAGACGCAGAGCACCGGCTGGCTCACGGCCCGCGCCAGGGCGGCGCGGTCGGTGCGGAGGTTCGCGCGCACCGTCCGCTCCGAGGCGTGCGGGGGGGTGCGCGCCGCCTCGGCGGCGGTTCGCTCGCGCAGCGCCGGGTCGGAGAAGTCCCGGAACATCCCGCGGTAGGAGCGGGCGATCTGCTCGGCGAACGGACCCTTCCGGAGGTGCCGGAGGATCGGATGCCCCTCCAGCTCCTCGGCGGGCACGGGGGGATCGAAGCCCGAGTCCACGACGACGACGGCCCGCACGAGGTCGGGGAAGCGGGCCGCGAGCTCGAGCGCCACCCATCCCCCGCTCGAATGGCCGACGGCGACGGCGCCGGCGAGCCCGAGCTCCGCCAGCAGGGCGGCGAGATCCTCGGCGTGGCGGGGGATCGAGTAGCCGGAGACCGGCAGGTCGGGAGCCGGCGAGCGGCCGTGGCCGCGGAGGTCGATGCGCAGCACGCGGTGGCGCCGCCGGAAGTGCCGTGCCTGCGGCGCCCAGTGGCGCGCGCTGGAGGACCAGCCGTGGATGAAGAGGAGCGCGGGATCCCTGGCGCCCGCGTCGGTGTAGTGGAGGCTGACGTCGCCGTGCGTGAAGGTCGGCACCCCCGGCTCCCTCCCCGTCGCAGCCCCTACTCCCGGTACGGGGGTGCGACCTCCTCGATGAAGCGATCGAGCGCGTCGAGCGCGATGGCGCCGTAGCTGGACGTGTCGTAGGCGGCGATGATCAGCTCGTCGAGCCCGATCTCGCGGTAACGACCGACCACCTCGCGCAGCTCCTCCGGGCTTCCGGCGAGCGTGACCCGGCCGGCCCGCCGCGCGCGCTCGGCCTCCGCCGGATCGTCGGTCACGAGCAGCTGGGCGCACGCGGTGCGGCGGATGCTCCCCGGATCGCGCCCCTCCCGCTCGCAATGGCGGTCCAGCACGGCGCTCTTCGCGGCGATCTGCTCCGGCAGGCCCCAGACGTTCCACTCGTCCGCGTAGCGGGCGGCGATGCGCAGCGTGACCCGCTCGCCCCCGCCCCCGATCAGAAGCGGCGGCCCCGGACGCTGCACCGGCTTCGGGGCGAGCGGGGCGCCCGAGAGGCGGTAGTGACGCCCGGCGACGCTGGCGCGCTCCTCGGCGAAGAGCGCGAGGATGACGCGGACGGCCTCCTCCAGCCGGGCGAGCCGCTCGGGGACCGCCGGGAGCTCGATGCCGTAGGCGTCGTGCTCGTCGCGCTGCCAGCCCGCGCCGAGGCCCAGCACGAGCCGCCCGCCCGAGACGTCGTCGACGGTGGCGGCCATCTTCGCGAGCACGGCGGGGTGGCGGTAGGTGTTGCCGGTCACCATCGTGCCGAGGCGGATCCGCGGCACCCGTGCGGCGAGCGCGGCGAGCGCCGTCCACGCCTCGCTGACCGGGGCGTCCGCCGGGGCGCCCACCGGCATGAAGTGATCCATGATCCAGGCGCCGTCCCACCCGGTCGCCTCGACGTGCTCCCACTGCGAGAGAAGCGTCTCCCAGGGCGCCGGCGCCGGCCACGCGCTGAAGCGCATCGGATCCCCTCCCCGCCCGGACCTCGTCGCGCGGAGACTATACCGCGGCGGGGCGCTCCGGCCGCGCTGCCGTTCAGGCCGGCTCAGGCCGTATGCTCCGTGCGATGAGCGAACCCCTCCCGCGCCGCATCGTCGTCTTCGCCGACCCGGAGGGCGGGCCGCCGCCCGATCCGCAGACGCTCGCCCCGCTCGACGCCTTCGGCTCGGTCGAGGTCTACCCCGAGCCGCCCGCGAGCCCCGAGGCCCGCCTCGAGGCCTCCCGCGGGGCGCAGGTCATCATCAACGCGGCGCCGCTCGCCTGGGGCTACCGGCTGCTCTCGCAGCTTCCGGAGCTGCAGATGATCTCGCTGGGCTCGGTCGGCACCGACATGGTCAACCTCCCGGCGGCGCGGGACCTCGGGGTGACGGTGGCGCATCAGGGCGGCAACACCGCGCCCATAGTCGCCGAGCACGAGTTCGCCCTGCTGCTCGCGGCGGCGAAGCGTCTCGGCGTCCACACCGCGGAGATCCGGGCGGGCCGCTGGACGCGGCAGGAGACCGTCTACCTCGGGGGGAAGCGCCTCGGCGTGGTGGGGACCGGCAACACCGGGTCGCGCATGGCGCAGCTCGCCCGAGCCATCGGGATGGAGGTCGTGGCCTGGACCTTCCACCCCAGCGAGGAGAAGGCGCGCGCCCTCGGCCTGCGCTACGTCGAGCTCGACGAGCTGCTCGCGACCTCCGACGCCGTCTCGCTCCACGTCGCCTCCTCCGAGGAGACGCGCGGGATGATCGGCCGCGAGCAGCTGGCGCGGATGAAGCGGGGCGCGATCCTCGTCAACGGCTCGCGGGGCGACGTCGTCGACACCGACGCGCTCGTGGAGGCGCTCGGGTCGGGGCACATCGGCTCGGCCGGACTCGACGTCTTCGACCCGGAGCCGCTCCCGGCCGATCACCCGCTGCGGGCGCTCGAGCAGGTCGTGCTCTCGCCGCACATCGCCGACAACAACGCGGAGGGCCACGCCTTCATGCTCGGGGACGCCGTCTCGAACGCCGTCGCCTTCCTGGAGGGCCGCCCCCGGAACGTCGTGACGTAGCGGGGCGTCCGGCCGGCGCTACGCGTGCGCGTCGATGAAGGCGAGCACCTGCCGCCAGGCGTCGGCGGAGGCCTCCGCGTGCTCCTCGTAGCTGCGATCGAAGAAGGAGTGCGGCGCCCCCTCGTAGATCTGGATCTCGTGCCCGACGCGGGCGGCGCCGAGCGCCTCCTCGTAGCGGCCGACCTCCTCGGCGGGGATCCCGGGATCGTCGCCGCCCATCAGCGCCAGGATCGGGCACTCGAACTCCCCGACGCGGTCGATGGCCGGAGGGGATCCGTCGCGACCCGCGCGCCCGGGGTGTCCGTAGAAGCCGATGGCGCCGGCGAGACCGTGCCCTCCGGCCGCCTGCAGCCAGGAGTTGCTGCCGCCGAAGCAGAACCCCACGGTGAAGACGGGCCGGCGCTCTCCCCGGGCCCCGGCCCGCAGCTCGCGCACCGCCGCGGCGACGTCCTGCGTGAGGTGGCCGAGCCGGGTCTGCGCGATGTGCTCCGCGAACGGGAACTCCTCCCCGCGCTTCCCGACGCCGGCCGTGCGGCCGAAGTAGTCGATGGCGATCGCGTCGTAGCCGTGCTCGGCGAACCGGAGCGCGAGCTCCTCGTAGAAGTGGAAGAGCCCCCGCACGTCCGGCATCACCACCACGGCCGGGCCCCGCGGCTCGCGCGAGCGCGCCGCGTAGGCGGCGAACGGCGTGCCGTCGGTGGAGCGGAGCACCAGGTCCTCCGCGTCGACCGCGGCGCCGGCGATCGGCGGCACGGGCGGGCGGGCGTCGAGTTCAAAGCACATCGGGTCTCCTCCGGAGCCTCCCGGCGGCCGCGCCGTGGGCGGCACGAGGGTACCACCGCGGCCGCCGCCCCGAGCCGCCCCTCCCGACGGGGCCGCTAGAGCATCTCCCGCATCTCGAGCGCGGCGCGCACGACCGCCCGGTGGAGCTCCGCGCGGCGCTCCACGGCCTGGCGCTGCTGCCCCATCTCGACGAGGAGCGGCGTCAGGCCCTCGACGTGGCGGCCCATCGAGAGCGAGCTGCCGCCCCGCCCCGGGACCCAGCCCGAGCCCCACGATCCGCCCTCGATCGTCGGGTCGTCGCCGCCGAAGCCCCCGAAGCGCGTGCGGACGATCAGGAGCTCGCGCTCCTGCTCGATCTGCGCGTTCACCTCCCCGGCGATCGCCTGCGCCAGCGTCCCCTGCTCGGGCCCCGGGCCCGCCGACATCGTCTGTCCTATAGCGGCCGTGCCCCGGATCGTCCGCTCCGCGTAGAACTGCCACGACTCGTGGAGATCGAGCAGGAGCTCGGCGCCGTACTGGCGGGCGAGCGCGACGAGCCGCGAGGCCATGCGCGCCATCGGGAGCTCGGCGAGGGGCGAGCCCGGATAGAGGCGGTTGAGGTCGCCGAGGTCGTCGGTCGTGCGCACGTGCAGCCTGGTCGCGACGACGTTGGCGCGCGGGACGACGATCAGGCTGCCGCGGGTGATCTCCAGGGCGGGGAGGGTCTCCGCGGCGAGCCAGCTCCCGGGCTCGTTGCCGTGCACGCCGCCGAGCACCATGACGGTGGGGCCGCGGACGCCGGAGTGCCGCAGGAATGCCGGCGTCTCCCAGGGGGTGCCGGGGAGCAGCGCGCGCTCCACGAGCCCCGGCGGCGGGACGGGCCGGGGCTCCGGCGCCGGCTCCGGCTCGGGTGCGGGCGTGGCCGTCGCCGCGGGGGCGGCTGCGGCCGTGGGGGCGGGTGCCGGCTCCGGCGTCGGCTCCGGCGTGGCGGTGGCCCGCACGCCG
>DAOULG010000211.1:0-3269 GCA_034420495.1 Dehalococcoidia bacterium | reverse complement strand
CACGTCATCCCGCGCTTCTACGTCGTCGACGGGCAGGAGCACGTCGTCGACCCGGTCGGGATGTTCGGATCCCGCCTCGACGTGGAGACCCACGTCGTGACCGCGGCCTCCGCCGCGATCCACAACCTCGTGCAGTGCGTCGAGGGCTCCGGCGTGCGCGTCGACTCGCTGGTGCTCGAGCCGCTCGCCGCCGCCGAGGCGACCGTCGACGCGGAGGAGCTCCGGCACGGCGTCGTGCTCTGCGACATCGGCGGCGGCACCACGGAGATCTCCGTCTACGTGGACGGCGCCGTCGCGCACACCGCCGTGATCCCGGTCGGCGGCATCGCCATGACGCGCGACCTCGTCGTCGCGCTGCGCGTGCCGCACCCCGCCGCGGAGCGCGCCAAGCGCGAGTACGGCCACGCGATCCCCTCGATGGTCGACGCCGAGGAGACGATCGATATCGACGCCTTCGGCGCCGACGGCTCGAAGAGCGTCCCCCGGCGGCGGCTCGCGGAGGTGCTGCAGGCGCGCGCCGAGGAGCTCTTCGAGATGATGAGCGCCGAGGTCCGCCGCGGCGCCGAGCCCGAGCTGCTCTCGGCGGGGGTCGTGCTCACCGGCGGCGCGGCGTCGCTCGAGGGGATCGAGCTCCTCGCGGAGGACGTGATCGGCCTCCCGGCGCGCGTCGGCCGCCCGCGCCACCTCGCGGGCCTCTCTGATCTGCTCCACGACCCGGCGTACGCCGCCTCCGTGGGGCTTCTCCGCTGGTCCCTGCGCGAGCAGGAGATCCAGTTTCGATCCTCGTCCCCGGCGTCGGCAGTCCCCATCGGCGGCCTGCTTAGAAAGGTGGCGCACATGATGCGTGTGGTGTTGCCGCAATGAGCATTCAGAACCACCCCGAACCGGATCCCCGGCCGGAGCCGGAGGGCGGCGGCGGAGAGCCCGGGCCCTTCGGGCGGCGCTCGGAGGGGCCGCTCTTCGACTACCTCGCGGCGCGGTCCCGCTCCGACCCCGGCGACCCGGGCCGGGAGGCCGCCGGAGAGGCGGCGGGCGAGCCCGGCGGGCCCGAGGCGGGAGGCGCGCAGCCGGAGGCGCCCCTCGACCTCTCCTGGGATCCGCCGCCGGCGGAGAGCCGGTCCGAGTTCGACGTCCCCGGGGAGGAGCTCCGCGTCTTCGACGCGGCGGAGCGGGAAGAGGTCGCCGCGGCGGGCCGCGGGCGGCGGGAGAGCGGGTCGAGCGCAGCGTCCGGGAGAGGACAGGGCACGGAGGTGAGCACCATGGGAGCACGGAAGCGGGGGAAGGCGAGCTACGCGGACGGCCTCCCGCCGATCAAGGTCGTCGGCGTGGGCGGGGGCGGATCGAACGCCGTGCACCGGATGATCGCCGCGCGGCTGCCCGGCGTGCAGTACGTCGCCGTCAACACCGACCACCAGGCCCTCGCCGGCTGCGACGCCGAGGTGACCGTGCGGATCGGCGAGCGCACGACGCGCGGTCTCGGCGCGGGATCGGAGCCGCTGACCGGGCGGCGCGCGGCGGAGGAGTCGCGCGACGACCTGCTGGAGGCGCTCGGGGGGGCGGAGATGGTCTTCGTCACCGCCTGCCTCGGCGGCGGGACGGGGACCGGCGCCGCGCCCATCGTCGCCGAGGCGGCGCGCGAGCTCGGCGCCCTCACCATCGGCGTCGTCACCAAGCCCTTCACCTTCGAGGGGGCGCGCCGCCGCCAGCAGGCGGAGGAGGGCGTACGCGACCTGCAGGAGAAGGTCGACACGCTGATCGTCGTCCCCAACGATCGGCTCCTCCACATCTGCGGGGAGGACGTCT
The DNA here is from genome assembly GCA_034420495.1 of Dehalococcoidia bacterium. Taxonomy (GTDB): domain Bacteria; phylum Chloroflexota; class Dehalococcoidia; order UBA2979; family UBA2979; genus VYDC01. The sequence goes on along the minus strand of DAOULG010000211.1, from coordinate 1,466 downwards.
CCGTGACGGAGGCCTTCCGCACCGCCGACGACGTGCTGCGGCAGGGGATCCAGGGGATCAGCGAGCTCATCACGATGCCCGGGATGGTGAACCTCGACTTCGCCGACGTCCGCAAGATCATGGCGGAGGCGGGACCGGCGCTGATGGCCATAGGCACCGGCCGCGGGGAGCAGCGCGCCGTCGAGGCGGCCCGCGCCGCGATCGCGAGCCCCCTGCTCGAGGTGGACATCACCGGCGCGACCGGCGTCCTCTTCAACATCTCGGGGCCCGCGAACCTCGGTCTCCGCGAGCTGGATCAGGCCGCGCGCATCATCGCCGAGGTCATCGATCCCGAGGCGGAGATCATCTTCGGCACCTCGGTCGACGAGGGCCTGCACGACGAGGTCCGGATCACGGTGATCGCCACCGGCTTCTCCCAGAGCCGGCCGCTGGCGATGAAGGCGATCGAGACGGCGGAGCCGGAGCCCATCAAGCTCGCCGACCTCCAGCCCGACCCGGCCTTCGCGCAGCTGAACGAGTCCGACCTGCCGACCTTCCTGCGGCGCACCTTCCCGATGCGCTAGCGGGAGAGGTACCGCCCGGCGCCGGCGGGCGCCGGGCGGTACCCGGGGTCCCGGGCGACCTCGCCCGCCCGGCGTGGACAGGTGGGGGGGAACTGTGTGGACGTGCCGCGCCGCCGGGCGGCGCGGCGTGCTGTACTCCACTGCACGCGAACGCCCGCCGTCCTCCCCCGACCGGAACGAGACGAACCGATGCGATGCCCCTCCTGCGGCTCTGAGTCCACGCGCGTCCTCGACGCCCGCGCCTCCGGCGGCGCGGTGCGCAGGCGGCGCCACTGTCCCGCCTGCGAGGAGCGCTTCGTCACCGACGAGCTCCCGCGCGCCGAGCCGCTGCTCGTCGCGAAGCGGGACGGGCGGCGCGAGCCCTTCCGGCGCGGGAAGCTCTTCTCGGGGCTGAGCCGGGCGGCGGGGAAGCGGCCGCTGCCGGCCGGGGCGCTCGACGCCGTCGTCGACGGCATCGAGGGGCGCCTGGTCGCGAGCGGCCGCTCGGAGATCGAGAGCCGCGTCATCGCGGAGATGGCGATCACGCACCTCCGCCGCCTCGATCCGATCGCCTACATCCGCTTCGCCTCCGACTACCGCGGCTTCGTCTCCGTCGACGACATGCTCGACGAACTGCACCGCCTCGCGCTCTCGCCCCGGCGGCCGGTCGATCAGCCGCGTCTCTTCGCCGACGAGACGGAGCGCCTCGTCGACGGGAGCGAGGAGCTGCCGCGGGTGCCGCTCTCCCTCGAGGAGGCGCGCGAGCGCATCGGCGCGCCGGCGGCGACGAGCACCTAGGGACCGCCCGGGCGCGTACACTCCCTGCCATGGGATGGATGGAGCCCCACGACGACGGTCCGCCGCCGAACAGCTGGCGCCGGGCGGTACCCGGGGTCCCGGGCGACCTCGCCCGCCCGGCGTGGA
>DAOULG010000210.1:0-6399 GCA_034420495.1 Dehalococcoidia bacterium | reverse complement strand
CGCCACGGCGCCCTAGCCCTCGTCCCGGAGGCGGGCCCGCGCCCAGTCGGCGGCGGCCTCGAGCGCCGGCCCGATCGCCGAGGGGTCCCGCCCGCCGGCCTGCGCCATCTGCGGCCGCCCGCCGCCCCCGCCGCCGGCGCGCGCCGCGGCGACCCGCACCAGCTCGTCGGCGCGGAGGCCGCGCGCGACGGCGCCCTCCGTCGCGGCGGCGACGAAGATCGGCCGGCCCGCGGCCTCGGCGGCGAGCAGGACGAGGCCTCGCTCGCCGAGCTGGCCGCGGACGGCCTCCGCGAGCGAGCGCAGCGCCTCCTGCGACTCCACCTCCACGCGCGCGACGGCGAGGCGCGCCCCGCCGTGATCCTCGGCGTCCGCGGCGAGCCGGGAGGCCGCCCCGGCGCTCTCGCTCCGCGCGAGCTCGCGGGCGCGCCGCCGCTCCGCCGCGAGCTGCTCCTCGAGCGCCTCGACGCGCGCGCGGAGCTCGTCGGGCCGGGAGCGGAAGTGCCGCATCAGCTCGGCGACGACGTCGACGCGCTCCTCGAGGTAGCGCTCGGCCTCGGGTCCGGTCAGCGCCTCGATGCGCCGGAGCCCGGAGCCGATGCTCGCCTCGCTCACGATCACGAAGCTGCCGATGCGGCCCGTGGAGGGGAGGTGGGTGCCGCCGCAGAGCTCGCTGCTCCAGCAGCCGTCCCGGTGCCGGGGGTCGTTAACGTGCGGGTCGCAGTACTCGACGACGCGCACGTCGGTCGCGTAGCGGTCCTCGAAGAAGGCGATGGCGCCGCGGCCGATCGCCTCGTCGTAGGGGAGCTCGAAGACCTGGCTCTCGATGTTGTTGCGCACGCGCTCGTTCACCATCCGCTGCACCGTCCGCAGCGCCCCGGGATCGGGCGCCTCGGGCAGCGTGTAGTCGAAGCGCAGCCGGTCGGGCGCCACCAGCGATCCGCCCTGCCTGACCTGCGGCCCGAGCACCGCGCGCAGCGCGGCGTGCAGGAGGTGCGTCGCCGTGTGGTTGCGCTGGCAGCCGGAGCGCCAGGCGTCGGAGACGGAGGTGCGGGCCTCGTCCCCCAGCGAGATCTCGCCCTCGACCACCTCGCCCCGGTGGACGATCGCCTCGGCGAGGCGGCGGGTGTCGTCGACGCGGAAGCGCGCCTCCGCTCCCCCGGGGCCGGCGACGGCGATCTCGCCGCGGTCGCCGACCTGCCCGCCCCCCTCGGGGTAGAAGCTCGTCGCGTCGAGCACGACCTCCCCGCTCTCCCCCGCCCCGAGCCGCTCGCGCGCGGCGGGCGGGGCGCCCTCGCCGCGCTCCGCCTGCAGCCCGATCACGACGCCGCGGCCCCGGGTGCCGTCGTACCCCGTGAAGCGCGACTGCAGGCCGAGCGCGGCGTAGCGCTGCTCGGAGTCGGTGACGGCCGCGGCTCCCGCGTCGGCGGCGCGCGAGCGCTCGCGCTGCGCCTCCATCTCGCGCTCGAAGCCCTCCTCGTCCACCCGGAGCCCCCGCTCGGAGGCGACCTCGCGGGTGAGCTCCGGGGGGAGGCCGTGCGTGTCGTAGAGCACGAACATCTCCCGGCCCGGCAGCACCCCGGCCGCCTCGCCCGCGGGGGCGCGCTCGATGAGCTGCCCGAGGAGCTCGAGGCCGCGGGTCAGGGTCGCGCGGAAGCGCGCCTCCTCCGCCTGCGCGATGCGCCGGATGAAGCTCTCCTGCCCGGCGAGATCGGGGTAGGCGGCGCGCGCGGTCTCGATCGCGCGCGCCACGAGCGGCTCGAAGAGCTCGACCCCCGGGGCGATGGTGTGGCCGAAGTAGATGGCGCGGCGGATCATGCGGCGCAGCACGTAGCCGCGCCCCTCGTTCCCCGGCAGCACCCCGTCGGCGACCAGGAAGGCGGCGGCGCGCGCGTGCTCGGCGATGGCGCGGAGCGCCCGCGCCCCCTCCGGATCGCCCGCCGGCTCGTAGCGCCGGCCGGTGAGGCGCTCCGCCTCCTGAAGCAGGCCCCGGAGCTCGTCGGTCTCGTAGACCGTGCGCACGCCGGCGAGCACCGCGGCCACGCGCTCCAGCCCGGCGCCGGTGTCGATGTTCTGCGCGGGGAGCGGCGTCTTCGCCCCGTCCTCGTCCTGGAAGTAGGTCATGAAGACGAGGTTCCAGACCTCGAGGAAGCGCCCGCAGCCGACGTCGGGGTGGCACTCGGCTCGGGCGCACGCCGCGCAGCCCTCGCTCTCGCCCCAGTCGTAGTGGAGCTCCGAGCAGGGACCGCAGGGCCCGACCTCGCCGGAGTACCAGTAGTTCCCCTGCTCGGCGCTGTAGCGGAGGATCCGCTCCGCGGGGATCCCCCGCCCCCGCCAGAGCGCGAAGGCCTCGTCGTCGTCGGTGTAGACCGTCGCCCAGAGCCGCCCGGGCGGGATCTCGAGCTGCTCCGTCATGAACTCCCAGGCCCACTCCACCGCCTCGCGCTTGAAGTAGTCGCCGACGGAGAAGTTGCCCAGCATCTCGAAGAAGGTGAGGTGCGACTCGTCGCCGACGTCCTCGACGTCGGTGGTGCGGAAGCACTTCTGGATGGAGATCAGCCGCCGGGCCGGCGGCTCCTCCAGCCCCATGAAGTAGGGCCGGAACTGCACCATCCCCGCGGTCGTGAAGAGCAGCGTCGGGTCGCCGTGCGGCACGAGCGAGGAGGAGGGGATGCGGCGGTGCCCGCGCGCCTCGAAGTAGGAGAGGAAGGCCTCGCGGAGCCCCTCAACGGTGGCAGGCGCCGACATCGAGCCACCCCTCCGGCACGCGGGCCCATTGTGGGGGAGAGCCGCCGAAGCTGCACACGCGCCGCGCGGCCGCTCCGCCCGCGCGGGTCGCCGCGGGGGCGCGCGATGTAGTATGGACGGCCGCCCGCGGCGCCGGAAGCGCCGCCCGGGGGCGGGGCCCGCCGCGAGCGGCCTCGCGCCGAGAGGAGACCCCCCTGAGCGCCGACGCCGGGGGCGCGCCCGAGACGCCGGGCCCCGGGGAGTCCGCCGGGGAGTGGACGGCCGTCGTGCTGGCGGCCGGGCGCGGCACGCGCATGCGCTCCTCCCGCCCGAAGGTGCTCCACGAGGCGGCGGGCCGCCCGATGGTGCAGCTGGTCGTGGATGCGGCGCGGGGCGCCGGGCTCCGGCGCGTCGTCGTCGTCGCGGCGCCCGCCGCGCGCTCGCTGCTGGCCGGGGCGCTCCGGGGCGAGGAGGGGGCGGATCCGGTCGCGTTCGCCGTGCAGGCGGAGCAGCGCGGCACCGGCGACGCGGCGCTCTGTGCGAGGGAGGCGGCCGGCGGGGCCGCGCACCTCCTCATCACCTACGGCGACCTCCCGCTGCTCACGGCGCCGACGCTCGCGGCGCTGATGGAGCGCCACCTCCGGACGGGGGCGGCGCTCACCTTCCTCGCGGCGACGCTCGACGACCCCTCGGGCTACGGCCGCGTGGTGCGCGAGGACGGCTCCGTGCGGGCGATCGTCGAGGAGGGCGACGCCGACTCGGCGACCCGCGGGCTCCGGGAGGTGAACGCCGGCCTCTACTGCGCGCGCGCCGACTGGCTCTGGCCGGCGCTCTCGGCGCTGGAGCCGGGGCCGCGGGGCGAGGTCTACCTCACCGACCTGGTCGGCCGCGCGGCGGCGGAGGGGGCGGGGGTGGAGACCGCCTCCCTCGCCGACGCCTCGGAGGCGCAGCAGGTGAACACGCGCGTCGAGCTCGCCCGGGCCGAGGAGGCGCTGCGCGGGCGCGTGCGGCGCGCGCTGATGGAGTCCGGCGTCACGCTGGTGGATCCGGCCTCGACCTACGTCGACGTCGGCGTGGAGGTCGCCGCCGACACCCGGCTCCTCCCCGGCGTGCACCTCGCGGGCGCGACCCGCGTCGGCGCGGGCTCCGAGATCGGGCCCAACGCGGTGCTGCGCGACGTGGTGGTGGGCGAGGGCTGCCGGGTGGAGGGGGCGACGCTCCGCTCCTCGACGCTCGGGGACGGGGTCGAGGTCGGCCCCTACTGCGTGGTGCGCCCCGGCTGCGTGCTGGACGACGGCGTCCACCTCGGCAGCTACGCGGAGCTCAAGAACGCGCAGCTCGGCGCCGGCACCCGGATCGGCCACTTCTCCTACGTCGGGGACAGCGTGGTCGGCGCCCGCGTCAACATCGGTGCCGGCGTCGTCACGGCGAACTACGATGGAGAGCGCAAGCACGTGACGCGTATAGGCGACGGGGCCTTCATCGGGAGCGACACGACGCTGGTCGCGCCTGTTACCGTCGGGGCCGGCGCCTACACCGGGGCCGGCGCCGTGGTCGTGCGCGACGTCGCGCCGGGGGAGCGCGTGGCCGGCGTGCCGGCGCGGGCCCTGGGGCGGCGCGGAGCAGGCGGAGGCCCGGAGCGCTCCGCCGTGGAGGAGGAGGTCTGAGCCCGGCCCGGCGCGTCACGCGCCGGGCGGCGAGTGGTTTTGGATACGAGATCGCTGCTGGCCCTGCTGCTTCTCCTCCTCGCCGGCGTGGTGCTGGTCGTCGTCGCCGCCGCCGAGGCCTCGGTCTCGACGCTGGGCCGCCTCCGCCTGCGATCCTCCGACGACGACGGGCTCCACGCGCGCCTCCGCGGCTACGTGCGGCAGCGCCACCGCATCCTGCGCTCGCTCTCCGCGGCGAGCAGCTTCTCGATCGTCGTCGCCACCCTCGCCACCGGCCTGCTCGTCTTCCGCGGCGCCCGCTGGGGGGGCGCCGAGCTGCTGGCCGTCGCCGTGCTCGCCGGCTCCGGCGCCGTGATCCTGCGCCAGAGCGCGCGGATGATCGCCCAGCAGGGTCCGGAGGCCGCCGGGCTCCGGCTCGCCGGCCTGATCCGCCTCATCGACCTCTGCTTCGCCGCCGTCGCCTGGGCCGGCTCGCTCCCCGCCCGGCTCGTGCTCCGCCTCGTCGGCCGCGATCCCGAGCGCGGCGATCCGACGCCCGCGCAGGAGCTCCTCGGCCTGCTCGACCTCGAGGAGGACTCCGAGGCGCTGGCGGAGGAGCGCCGCATGATGCGCGGCATCCTGGAGATGGGCGACCAGAGCGTGCGCGAGATCATGTCGGCGCGGACCGACCTGACGGCCGTCTCCACCGGGGCCTCGATCGGGGACGCGATGCGGCTCGTCTCCGACACCGGCTTCAGCCGCATCCCGCTCTACGAGGGGGACATCGATCACATCGTCGGCGTGGTCTACGCGAAGGACCTCATCGCCTACCTCCAGCGCGGCGACGTGGCGCCGGCGCTGCGCGACGTCGCGCGCCCCCCCTACTTCGTCCCCGAGACGAAGCGCGCCAACGAGCTCCTGGCCGACCTCCGGCGCGAGCAGGTGCACATGGCGATCGCCGTCGACGAGTACGGCGGGACGGCGGGGGTGGTCACGGTGGAGGATCTCGTCGAGGAGATCGTCGGCGAGATCTCGGACGAGCACGACACCGACGAGATCGAGGTCGAGCGCATCTCCGAGGACGAGGCGCTGGTCGACGCGCGCCTCTCGATAGACGATCTCAACGAGTTCTTCGGCACCGAGATCGATCTCGAGGACGTCGACTCCGTCGGCGGCCTCGTCGTCTCGCGGCTGGGCCGCCTCGCCGTCCCGGGGGATCACGCCTCCACCGACGACGGCGCGCTGACCCTGCAGGTGATCTCGATACGGGGACGGCGCATCAAGCAGGTGCGCGTGACGCGGGCGCCGCGCACCGGCGAGCACGCCGTCGTCGGCGAGCCCGGGGCGGCCGAGCGCTGATCCCCGGGCGGCCGCCCGGGCCGCCCCGAGCCCGGGCCTCGGGCCCTCCCCCGGGCGGCTCGGCCGCCTTCCCCACGGCCCCGGCCCGTTGCGCGTTCGGGCTCGCCGGTCGAGTGTAGGTGCCCCGCGGCGGAGTCATCGGGGAGGGGCGGCGAGGCGTGGCGACCGACGAAGGCACCCGGGAACGGCCGCGCGCGAAGGCCCGCGCGGGCCGCCGCTCCGCCGCGCCCGCCGCGGGCTCCGGGAGGCGCCTGGTGATCGTGGAGTCGCCGACCAAGGCGCGCACGGTCGGGGGCTTCCTGGGGCCGGGCTACGTCGTCGAGTCCTCCGTCGGGCACATCCGCGACCTCCCCTCGGAGGCGGCCGAGGTGCCGAAGGAGGTCACCGGCGAGGCGCGGCGGCTCGGCGTCGACGTCGAGAGGGACTTCGCGCCGGTCTACGTCGTCCCGCAGGAGAAGAGGCAGCAGGTCCAGAAGCTGCGCCGGCTGCTGCGCGACGCCGACGAGCTCTACCTGGCGACCGACGAGGATCGCGAGGGCGAGTCCATCGCCTGGCACCTGCGCGAGGTGCTCCGGCCGCGCGTGCCGGTGAGGCGCATGGTCTTCCACGAGATCACGCGCCCCGCCATCGAGGAGGCGCTGAACTCGCCGCGCGAGCTCGACGAGGAGCT
>DAOULG010000209.1:0-6895 GCA_034420495.1 Dehalococcoidia bacterium | reverse complement strand
GGGGAGCCGTGCCCGGCGTCGCCTCGGGCGCCGGGGTCGCGGGGCTCGCCGCCTGCGGCGCCGCCGTGGGTTCAGGCGTCGCCGTCGGGGCCGGTGTCCCGTCCGCGCCGGGCGTCGCCGCGGCCTGGGGCGCGGCCGGGGTCGCCTGAGAGCGCGCCGCCCGCGAGGAGGAGCTCGGCGTGGGCAGGACGATGGCCGCCCGCTGCGCCTCGACGTCGACCGCCGGCCCGATCAGCCGCCGGCCCAGCGGCACCGAGACGGCGGCCGCCGCGAACCCGCCGCCGGCGACGGAGAGGAACCTCCGTCGTCCGAGGAGCTTCACCGCGGGGTCGGGGAAGGCGTCATCGGGCGCCGCCTCCTCCCGGGGGGAGAGGTGGAGCAGCCCGAGCAGCACCGCCACCCCCGCCGCGCCGGCGGCGGCCGCCGTCGTCCACGCCTGCGTGCTCGAGGTCAGCGGGTCGTGGAGCGCGGCGAGTCCGCCGACGACGGCGAAGGCCGCCAGGGCGAGCACGCCGGCGGCGCGCGAGCGCGTCGAGAGCGCGCCCATCAGCGCGCCGAGCAGAAGCGAGGCGGAGACGATGCCGACGATCAGCGCGGCCTTGTCGTTCGTGCCGAAGATCTCGATGGCGAAGTCGGTGGCGAACCGGGGCGAGCGGTCGATGATGGCGTCGCCGACGGCGACGACGAGCGACGCTCCATCGACGCCTCGCGCGACGACATCTCCGACGGCGAGCGCCGCCGCGGCGGCGACCGCGCCCGCCACCGCTCCGGGCCACCGCACGCGCAGCCGGGACATCATGGTCGCCCCCGTCTCCCCTCCGCCGGGCGCGCCTCTACCCGGCTCACCTCACGATAGGCGCTCTTCCTTACGAATTTCGGACGCCCCCGCGGGGCCGCCGGGGCAGGGGCGGCGCGGACGCGGATCGGCTACGCTCGCGTGCGCGCTGCTCCTGATCGCCGGGGCGGCCGCCTGCGGCGACGACGGTCCGATGGGGCGGCCGCGCTCCGGATCGGCGTGCGGGCGTCTCGCGCTGCGAGGCGGATGGGTATGCCACTTCCGGAGCAGTTCACGCGCAGCGGCGACCGCCAGCGGAGCCTCGGCCTCGCCCTCGCGGCGCTGATCGTCGCCTACGTCGCGTGGAAGGTGCTCCAGTCCCCGGAGCAGGCGCTGCAGTTCACCTACAACGGCCTCTCCGTGGGGGCTGTCTACGCGCTGCTCGCGATGGGATTCACGGTCGTCTACAGCACCGTGTGGTTCTTCGATCTCTCCTACGGGGCGGCGGCGGCGATGGGGGCCTATGGGGTTTTCTACCTGCGGTCGCAGGAGGTGCTCGGCGGGCAGTACGAGGTCAACAACCCGATCGTCAACGTCGTGCTCGGCGCGGTGGTCGCGGGTGTCGTGGGCTGGGCGCTGCACGCATGGCTCTCCGGGAGGCTCCGGGGCCGGCCCCGCCGCCGGACGCTGCTCGCGGCCTGGGGCGCGCTCTCCGCCGGCGCGGGCCTCTACGCCCTGCTGGTGCTCTCGTTCCCCGCGGAGATCCACCTCCTGCTCGCCCCGGCGGTCTTCGCGCTCTCGGCGCTCCTCTCGGCGTGGGCGCTATGCCGCCTCTACCGCGCCCTGCGCCCGGCCGCTCCTCTCGCTCCGTTCCTCGTGGCGGCGGCGCCGCTCTCCGGCGCCCTCGGGCTCGCCTGCGCGCTCTCGATCGCCGGCGCGGACGGCTCGCGCCTCTACCTCAGCTGGGCGGTCTCGTGCCTGATGGCGGGGGCGGTCGGGCTCGCTCTCTACCGGGGCCTCTACATCTACATGCGGGAGCGCGCGCACTCACCCCTCGTCATGCTGGTCGCCTCGCTGGGCGTGCTGCTGGCCGTGACCGCCGCCATCACCCTGATCTTCGAGAGCGCGCCGCGCCCGCTCCCCGAGGCCTTCGGGAGCGATCCCCGGTCCCTCGGCGGCGCGAGCATCAAGGGCTTCAACCTCTTCGCCATCGGCGTGGCGGTGGCCGCGCTCCTCGTCCTGCATCTCCTGCTCAACGCGACGACGTTCGGGAAGACGGTGCGCGCCGTCGGCGATGACGAGGAGGTGGCGAGGGTCGTCGGGATCAACACGACGGTCGTGATCGCCACGGTCTTCTTCATCGGCGCCGTCCTCGCCGCGCTCGCCGGCCTGCTGAGCGGCCACGACACCGCCGTGCAGCCCCGCATGGGGCTGCTGCTGCTGGTGAAGGGGTGGATCGCCTCGGTGGTCGGCGGCATCGGGAATCTCTACGGCGCGCTGCTGGGGGGCTTCGTCCTGGGCATGGTGGAGCAGTTCGGCATCTGGGACCTCGCCGGCGAGTGGCGGGACCTCATCTCCTTCGTGGTGCTGATCCTCTTTCTCTCGATCTGGCCCACGGGCCTCCTGCCGAGGCGATAGGGGGCCGCCGTGCAGAGGCGATCCCTCCGGCTGCTGACGGCGGCCGCGCGCGCGCCGGTGGCGCTCGTCAAATCGAGGCGGCGCAACGTCGAGCTGTGGGCGAATCTCGCGGTGCTGACCTGGGCGGTGGCCTTCCTGCTGTGGCAGGGCCCCGGCTTCGCGGTGACGGTCGGCACCGTCTTCGCCATCTGGGCGATCCTCGCGGTCAGCCTCAATCTCGTCGTGGGCTTCACCGGGCTGCTCTCGATCGCGCACATCGGCTTCTTCGGCATCGGCGCCTACGCGATGGCGATCCTCACCTCCGGCACCTCGTACGACGCGCTCCGGACGGACGCGATCCCGACCTTTGGGTGGCCGTTCTTCGCCGCGCTCCCCGTCAGCGCGGCGGCGGCGGGGCTCGCGGCGGCGGTCGTCGGGGTCGTGCTCAACCGGTTCCGGGACGACATCTTCGTGCTCGTCACCTTCGGCTTCGCCATCATCAGCTACAGCGTCTTCCTGAACTGGAGCGAGCTCACGCGCGGCGCCTTCGGCATCCACGACATCGCGAGGCCGGAGGTGGGGGGGCTGGTGCTCGACTCGGACGGCGAGTTCCTCGCGTTCACGCTGCTCTGTCTCGCGCTCACCGTCGCGGTGTCGTGGCTCGTGGTGAGTTCCTCGTTCGGTCGCGTGCTCCTCGCGATCCGGGAGGATGAGGGGGCGGCCGAGGTCTTCGGCTACCGCGTGTCGCACTACAAGTTCGCCGTCTGGGTGATCTCGGCGATGCTGGCCGGGATCGCCGGCGGGCTCTTCAGCAGCTGGACCCGCTTCGTCGATCCGTACTCGTTCGTCCTGCTCGAGTCGATCGTGCTCGTCTCGGTCGTCATCCTCGGCGGGCTGGCGACGATCTGGGGCTCCCTGCTCGGAGTGCTGGCCTTCGTCCTGCTGGAGGAGGGGATGCGCTTCGTCCCCTTCCTCCCGAACGAGTCCATTGGCCAGGCCCGGCAGGCGGTCCTGGGGGTGCTCCTCGTGCTGTTGATGCTGTTCCGGCCGCAGGGGCTCGTGGGGAAGTACCGGCTGTGAGCTCGGGCCGGGGCCCGGCGCCCGCAGTCGAGACGATCGGGATCTCCAAGCGCTTCGGCGCGGTGACGGCGGTCGACGACCTCAGCCTCTCGATCCCGCGCCGCGGCGTGACCAGCATCGTCGGGCCGAACGGCTCCGGGAAGTCGACGCTGGTCAACCTCCTGAGCGGCACGCTGAGCCTCGACGGCGGCATCGTCGTCGTGGGCGGCCGCGGCCTCACGGTCGTGAAGGCTCACGAGAGTCCCTCGCACGGCGTCACGCGTACCTTCCAGGAGGTCCGGCTCTTCGATCAGGTGAGCGTGCTCGACAACATCCTGGTCGTGCTCACCGAGCGGCGCCTCCTGCGGGCGCTCCTCGAGCGGGGGCGGCCCTCCCGCGTGGAGCGCGCCCGCGAGATCCTCGAGAGGGTCGGGATGTGGGAGACGCGGCGCCAGCTGGCGATGGATCTCTCCTACGGGCAGAGGAAGCTCCTCGAGATCGGCCGCGCACTCGCCATGGATGTCGACACCTACCTGCTCGACGAGCCCTTCGCCGGGCTCTTCCCCGAGATGGTGGAGAGGGTCAAGGCGATCCTCCGGGAGATTAGGGCCGACGGCCGCACGGTCGTCTTCGTCTCGCACAACATGGACATCGTCCGCGAGCTCACCGACCACCTGATCGTCCTCGAGAGCGGCAGGCTTCTCGCCGAGGGAGAGCCGGACGAGGTGCTGGGCCGCGCCGAGGTGATCGAGGCCTACCTCGGCCTGTAGCCGGAAGCGGGAGCGAGTCCGATGGCGATGGACGCTCGGCCGGAGGGGGCCCGGGATGCGGGGGCGGGGCCCTCCGCTGGGTCCTCCGCGGGGCCCGTGCTCCTGGAGCTCGCGGGGGCCTCCGTGCGCTACCGCTCCGTCGTCGCGCTCGACGACGTCTCGCTGAGCCTCCGGCGGGGCGAGGTCGTGGCTGTGATGGGCCCCAACGGCGCCGGGAAGTCGACCGTGCTCCGGGCCATCATGGGCCTCGCGCCGGTCGTCGCCGGGGAGATCCGCTGGCGGGGCGAACGCCTCGCCGGTCCCACGCACGAGATCGTGCGGCGGGGCCTCGCCTTCGTCCCCCAGGGCCGGCGCGTCTTCCCGCACCTCTCGATCCGGGAGAACCTCGAGATGGGCTGCCTCCACGTCGGCGACCCCGGGGAGAGGGAGCGCCGCATGGAGGCGGTGATGGATCTCTTCCCCATCCTCGGGGAGCGGCAGGGGGACGCGGCCAGCGGGATGTCGGGCGGGCAGCAGCAGATGCTGGCCCTCGGCCGGGGGCTGATGGCCGGCCCGGACGTGCTCCTGCTCGACGAGCCCACGCTCGGCCTCGCGCCCAAGATCGTCGCCGAGGTCTTCCTGAAGGTCGCCGAGATCAACGAGCGGCTCCGGACGACGATCCTGGTGGTCGAGCACAACATCCAGGGCGTCCTCGAGATCGTCGATCGCGCCTACGTCCTCAACCGCGGGCGCCTCGCCTACGAGGGGACGCCCCGTGCGGTGCGCGGGAGCGACATCCTGCGGGACGTCTTCCTCGGCCGGTCCGACGCCGCCGGCTGACGGAGGGCGCCGGGGACGCGCCCGCCGCGCCGCGGGCCGCCTTGACGACGGCGAGCGGGGACTGCTCCAATGGGGGAGCGCCGGGAGGCGCGACGTGCCGAGCCTCGCACCCGGCGGGATCGGGGGCGGGGGACCCAGGAAGGATGGGTGAGTCCGGCGCCCTGCGCGGTTCCGGGCGGGCGACCCGAGCGCGAACCCGTCAGCTCACCCCGCAGGCCTGCCCGGGACCGCTTCGTCTCTCGCTCTCCTGGGTGCAGGGTCGAGTACGCGACGTTTGCATCGAGGGGGTGCACGACCGATGACCATCCACCACGCCGATCCCCGACACTCGGATCACGCCGCGCACCGCGGGAGCGCTGCACTCTCGCTCCAGGAGCACGCCGAGGAGCCGTACGAGACCATAAACCTGCACAACTTCGAGCAGGTGCCGCAGCTTGCGGCCCTTCCCGCGGATCTGCGCGAGGAGGTCACGGTCGTCGGCAGCGTCCTCCCGTTCAAGTCCAATCGCTACGTCGTCGATCACCTCATCGACTGGAGCCGCGTCCCGGACGACCCGATGTACCGGCTCACCTTCCCGAAGCGCGAGATGCTCACCCCGGAGGCCTACGCGCGGATCGCGGAGCTGCTCCGCCGCGACGCTCCCAACGACGAGGTCGTGGCGGCGGCGAACGAGATCCGGCTCACGCTGAACCCGCACCCGGCGGGCCAGCTCGATCACAACGCGCCGTCGCTCGACGGGAAGCGCCTCCCCGGGATGCAGCACAAGTACCGCGAGACGGTGCTCTTCTTCCCGAGCCAGGGGCAGACCTGCCACGCCTACTGCACCTTCTGCTTCCGCTGGCCGCAGTTCGTCGGCCTCGAGGGGATGAAGTTCGCGATGCGCGAGGCCTCGCTGCTCCAGGAGTACGTCCAGACCCACCCCGACGTCTCCGACATCCTCTTCACCGGCGGCGACCCGCTGATCATGAAGACGCGGGTGCTCCGCCGCTACGTCGCGCCTCTGCTCGAGCCGGGCGCGGCCCCGAACATCTCGACGATCCGCATCGGCTCGAAGGCGCTCGCCTACTGGCCGCACCGCTTCGTCTCCGACGACGACGCCGACGATCTGCTGGCGCTCTTCCGGGAGGTCGTCGACTCCGGCCGCCAGCTCTCCTTCATGGCCCACTTCAGCCACCCGGCCGAGCTCGAGACCTCCATCGTGCAGGAGGCGATCCGTCGGGTCCGGGAGACCGGGGCGCAGATCCGGACGCAGACGCCCGTGCTCCGGCACATCAACGACGACGCGCCGACGCTGGCCAGGATGTGGCGGCTGCAGACCCAGCTCGGCTGCATCCCGTACTACCTCTTCGTGGAGCGGGACACCGGAGCCAGGCGCTACTTCGAGCTGCCGCTCGTGGAGTGCTGGCAGATCTTCCGCGAGGCGTACGCGGCGGTGGGCGGGAACTCCCGCACCGTCCGGGGGCCGAGCATGTCGGCGACGCCGGGCAAGGTCCAGGTGCTCGGCGTCACCGAGGTGGCGGGCGAGCGCGTCATCGCGCTGCGCATGCTGCAGGGGCGGAATCCCGACTGGGTCGGGCGGCCCTTCTTCGCCCGCTACACCGAGACCGCCACCTGGCTCGACGAGCTCGAGCCCGCCTTCGGCGAGGCCGAGTTCTTCTACGAGCGCGAGCTGGCGGAGATGCTGTCGGTTGCGGGGAGCCCCTGGTCACGCGACGAGCTGAGCCTGCCGATGGCGAGCACGAGCTAGCTTTACTTCCCACGCACGTTGTTTACAGGCGCGAGGCGGGGACAGCGCCGTCGATGCCGCCGTGCGGTCGTCGCGCATTGTAGCGATGGAGCCAGCGCGGGAGCTCGC
>DAOULG010000208.1:0-4280 GCA_034420495.1 Dehalococcoidia bacterium | reverse complement strand
CCGGCCGGGGACGCCCGGGCGCGTCCCCGGCCCCCGACAGGGATCGCTGGCTAGCGCTCGACCTCGACGCCGTTCCAGAACGCGATGTGGCCGTCGATGTTGCTGGCGGCCTCCTTGGGCTCCGGGTAGTAGAAGGCGGCATCCTGGTTGCGGTCGCCGCCCACATCGAGGGAGTAGTAGCGGGCCGTCCCCTTCCAGGGGCAGACGGTCTCCGTCTCGCTCTCCGTGAGGTACTCGCTCGCGACCGAGGAGCGCGGGAAGTAGACGTTCCCCTCGACGATCTCGTACTCGTCGCTCTCGGCTATCACCGCGCCGTTCCACGTCGCCCGCGCCATCTGCACCCTCATCCCTTCGCCGCGCCCGATGCGGCAGTCGATTCTAGCAGCGGAGCGCCGCGCCCCCGCGAGCGGCCGGCGCGGGGCTCCCCGCTTGCGCCGGACGGGGCGCCGTGCGATGAAGATGGGCCCCGCAGGCTAACCGGCAGGGAGACCGCTCGTGAGCACCACGCCCGCCGACGAGAGGGCACCGATCTCTCCCGGGCGCGCCGCGGCGAGGATGCCGCTGCCGCTCGGCGAGGCGATCCACACGCTGCGGGCGATCCGCCGCTTCCGGCCCGATCCCCTCCCCGACGAGGCGGTGCGGACGATGCTCGAGGCAGCGACGCGCGCCCCCTCCTGCGGCAACTCGCAGGGCTGGCGCTTCATCGCGGTCCGCGAGCGCGAGCGGATCGAGGCCCTCGCCCCGCTCTACCGGGAGGCGTGGTGGGCGAAGCGGGCCGAGGCCGGCATCGCCTCGGTCGAGGACTTCCCGGCCGGTCACCGCGTCATGCCGCGCGCGCACGAGCTGGCCGAGCGCTTCGCGGAGGTCCCGGCGGTCGTCCTGCTCTGCGCGACGGAGCGCGGGCCCGACGCCGCGACCTGCGTCGTGCCGGCGGCGCAGAACCTGCTGCTCGCCGCGCGCGGGCTCGGGATCGGCGGCACCATCACGACCCTCCACCCGGTCGTCGAGGAGCGCGTGCACGAGCTCTTCGGCATTCCGCCGGAGGCGCAGATCGTCTACTGCATCCCCCTCGGCTACCCGGCGACGCCGTTCGGGCCGGTGCGCCGACGCCCGCTCGCCGAGGTCGTCGCCGAGGAGCGCTGGGATGCCCGCGCGCCCTGGGCGGAGGAGACGGCCGGGAGCCCGTGACCGCCGCGCCGGGCGCCGCGCGGCCGCCCTGGCTCTCCGACGCGATGTTCCCGTTCGAGAGCCGCTACTTCTCAGCGCCCGGCGGGCACCGCATGCACTACATCGACGAGGGCGCGGGGCGCCCCGTCGTCTTCGTGCACGGGAACCCCTCCTGGTCGTTCGAGTTCCGCCGCCTCGTCGCGAGCCTCCGCGGCGAGTTCCGCTGCATCGCCCCCGACCACGTCGGCTTCGGCCTCTCCTCGCGGAGCGAGCGCGCGGAGGATCACCATCCCCGGGCGCACGCCGAGCGCTTCGCGGCGCTGCTCGACCACCTCGACGTCGGCGACGCGACGCTCTTCCTGACGGATTGGGGCGGGCCCATCGGGCTCGACTTCGCGCGCCGGTGGCCGGATCGGGTCGCGGGGCTGGTCGTCGCCAACACCTGGTGCTGGCCGGTCTCGCGCGATCCGCACTTCGTTATGTTCAGCCTGCTGATGCGGAGCCCGCCGGGGCAGCTCCTCATCCGCAGGTTCAACGGCTTCGTCACGCAGGTCATGCCCCGCGCCGTCGGCGACCGGCGCTCGCTGACGCGGGAGGCGATGAGCCACTATGTCCACGCGCAGCCGGATCCCGGCGCCCGGGCGGCGAGCGCGGCGCTGCCGGGACAGATCACCGGGGCGAGCGACTGGCTCGCCTCGATCTGGGGGCAGCGCGCCGCCTTCTCCCGGAAGCCGGCCCTGATCCTCTGGGGGCTCCGCGACATCGCCTTCCGGCGCAGAGAGCTCGAGCGCTGGAGCTCGGCGCTCTCCCGGGCCGAGGTGCACGAGTTCGAGGACTGCGGGCACTTCCTCGCCGAGGAGGCCCCGGAGCGCATCCTCCCCCTGCTCCGCGCCTTCCTGCGCCGCGGCCGGGAGCCCGGCTAGAGCCCGAGCTCGGTGCGCAGCGCCCGCGCCGCGCCGGCGAGCGCGCTGATCTTGCGCTGCGCCCTCTCGCGGGGGAGGAACCACATCCCGCAGTCCGGCGCCAGGCGCAGCCGCTCCGCGGGCAGCACCTCGAGGGCGGAGCGGGCGCGCCCGATGATGTGCTCGGTGCGCTCCACCGGCGCCTCCGGGTCCATGTTGAGCAGGCCGAGGATGACCGCCTTCCCGCCGGCGTGCTCGAGCACGTCGGGCTCATGCCCGGGCTGCTCGTACTCGATGCTGATCTCGTCGACGTCGGAGGCGGCGATCATCCGCATCGCCTCGGCGTAGCCCGGGTTGACGCGCTTGCTGGCGATGTTCTGCGCATAGCCGTAGCAGATGTGCGCCGCCGTGCGCGCCTCGACGCCGTCGACCGTGCGCGAGAGCGCCTCCGTCGCCCAGTCGGCGACGCGCGACTGGTTGAAGTGGAGCTCGGGGTCGTCGATCTGGATCAGGTCGGCCCCGGCCGCCGCCAGCGCGCGCACCTCCTGGTTGAGCGCGTCGGCGAGCGCGAGCATCAGCCTCCCCATGTCGCCGTAGTGGCGGTCGGCGATGCGCACCGCGAGCGTCGCCGGGCCGATGACGGTCACCTTGCTCCGGCGCGAGGTGTGGCGGCGCAGGAACTCGAGGTCGGAGACGGAGAGCGGGCCCTCCCAGCGGATGGGGCCCACCACCGTCGGGCCCATCCGCATCATCCCGGTGCGCAGCCGCGAGACGTCGCGGATGGAGATGTAGTCGGCGACGTCGCTGGTGCGCGGCGCCCCCTCCCCGTAGCGATCGCTCCAGTTCTCGGTGTCGATGCCGCCGAGCCGCATGAAGTAGCCGGAGAAGCTCTGCCGCCGCTGCTCCCCGTCGGTGACGTAGTCGAGCCCGGCGCGCTCCTGGTCGGCGATCGCGAGCAGCACGGCGTCGTCCTGCGCCGCAGGGAGCCGCTCCGGGGGGAGGCGCCACCACTCGCTCTGGTCGATCGCGGTCGGCTTCGAGAGATCGACGAGCCACGGCGGCTTCGCGTAGCTGCCGACGAGCTGGGTGGCGAGCGTGTCGTACGTCACCGCGGGCCTCCATCCCTCCCCGCTCCGGGCGCAGCCTGGCCCGGGGCCGCCGGCCAGGAGCGGGTGGCGCCGCCGCCCGCCCCCTCCTGGCCGCCGTCCCGGGCGACGAGCGGCCCGGCCCCGAGGCGCGCGGGCGGGCCGGGCGCCTCGGCGGCGCGCGGCTCGCCCGAGGCGGTGAACGCCACCGGGCGCTGCGCGGTGCGATCGACGGTGAGCCGGAAGACGTCGAAGCGGTTGTAGCCCCCGGTGACGTCGTGGAACTGCTTCTGCTCCACGCAGTCGGCGACGTCGATGTCGGCGTAGAGGATCCCCTCCTCGTCGCGCAGCGTCTCCGAGACGGGCTCCCCGGTCGGCCCGATGACCAGCGAGACCCCGCGCGGGCTCTCCTCCAGGATGCGCAGCGCCCCGGGGCCGAGCGCCGCCAGCTCCGCCCGCGCCGAGTCGTCGAGGAAGCCCGAGGCGACGACGTTGAAGAGCTTCGCCTCGAAGGCGTGCGCCCCGGCGCGCAGGCGGATCGCCGCCTCCAGGTCGTAGTTGCCGCCCCCCGCCGGATCCCGCGTCGGCCAGGTCGGCGGGTAGCTCGAGACGTGCACCTGCTCCCCCTGCGCCGCGAGCGCGTAGCGGGCGAGCGGGTTGGTGTTCTCGCCGCAGATCAGCATGCCGAGGCGCCCGGCGGGGCTCTCGACGACGCGCAGGCCGGCGCCGTCCCCCGGCGCCCAGGTCAGCTTCTCGTAGAAGGTCGGCACGAGCTTGCGGTGGTGGTTGAGCACGGAGCCGTCCGGACCCAGCAGCAGGTTGGCGTTCCAGAGCGTGCCGACGCTCCCGGAGGTGCCCTCCGTGAGGCCGAGCGAGACGACGACGCCGCGCTCCCTCGCGACCGAGGCGATGCGCTCGAGCTCCGGGCCCGGGACGCGCATCGCGTTCCGGGCGAGGCGGCGGAAGAGATCGTGCGCCCCGAGGGGCGCCGTCACCGCCGACCAGAGCGGGAAGGCCGGCAGGTAGGACTCGGGGAAGGCGACGAGCCCGGCGCCGCCCCGCGCCGCCTCCTCGATCAGCGCGCAGGCCTTCTCCACCGACCGCTCGAGGTCGAGGAAGACGGGGG
>DAOULG010000207.1:0-2141 GCA_034420495.1 Dehalococcoidia bacterium | reverse complement strand
GGCGGGGGGGGCGCCGCGGTCGCCGGCGCCGTGGGCGCCGGGGTGGGCGCCGGGGTCGCCGGCGTCGCGGCCGGAGCGGCGGGCTCCGGCCGTGCCCGGGGCGTCGGGAGAGGCGTCGACGCGGGCGCGGGAGGGGGCTCGTCGGCGCGGGCGGTCGCGGGGGTGCCGGTCGGGGTGGGCGCGGGAGCGACGGTGGCGGCGGCCGGCGGGGGCGCCTCCGGCCGCGCGGCGCCGTCCCCCTCCGGGCCGCCTCCCCCGCAGGCGGCGAGGAGCGCGGCCAGGAGCGCCACCAGGAGCGCCACCAGGAGCGACCGCGCCGGGAGCGCGCCCGCCCGCATCGCGCCCGGTCGCGCGACGGCGCCCGGGCACCCGGGCCAGCGGAGGCGGAGCCGCGGCGCGCGCAGGCGACCGGGGGCAGGGCCGCCGGGCCCGCGTTGACAGCGGGATGAGTCGCTCGCTAGCATCCGCGACGTGGCCGGCGCGCCCATCATCGACCTCATCTTGCGGCTCTGGCCGCGAGCGCGCGACGAGGGGCTGGTCGCCGACCCCTCGGATCTGGATCTGCTCCTCGCCACCCAGGGCGGCGCCGGCGCGCCCGGGCGCGAGTGCGGCCTCGGCCACACCTTCGCCTGCTTCGGCCGCGATCGCGCGGCCTCCCTCACCCTGCCGACCGGGGAGCGCACCTCCTCGGACGCCGAGGCGCGCTTCGTCGGCCACCTCCTGGTCACGCGACTCCTGCTCGCCGCGGGCCTCTCCGTCGACGAGCGCGTCACGGGGGCGATGTGCGACGCGTACGGGCTCTCCTGGACGGCATCGACGGGAGGGCACTACGGGCAGACGCCGCTCGCGCTCGCCGTCTCGCTCTGGCTCGTCGCGCTCGATCCCCTCTCGGCGACCGACCGGCCGCTCCCCATCGAGTGGGAGGCCGACTGCTACCGGGACGCGCGCCGCTGGGATCCCGAGTACCGGCTCTTCTCGCACTACGACATCCGCGAGCGCGCCCTGGACTGGGCCACCTGGGTGAGCGCCGACGCCGCCCGTCGCGGCGGCGTCTCGATCTGGACGATCGCGGAGCCGTTGCTGCGGCTGCGGGACGACAATCGCGCGCGGCTCGCGCTCGCCCAGCTCGACGACGCCGGCGACGCGGGAGCGCCCGCGGCATCCGCCGCCTCGATGCTGGAGCGGAACCGCGTCGCGCTCCTGCTCCGGGCCGCCGGGACGCTCGACGCGGGCTGAGGGCGCCGCCGCCCCGGCGGGGCGGGCCGCGGCGTCTAGCCCCGGACGGTCGGAGGCTCGCCGTCGGAGGGGAGGAGCCGGGGGGACTCGCCGTCGGGCTCCCCGCGCGCCCGCGCGTCGATCGCCTCGGCGACGCGCAGCAGCTCCTCGTCCTCGGGGGTCGCGATGTCGGGGATGTGGTAGCCGCCGAAGACCTCGACGACCGAGCGGTGATCGTCGATCACGAAGTCGGGCTCGACGGTGACGCCCAGCTTCGGCAGCCGGGCGCGGTGGTCGTACAGCGGCTTGATGAAGTAGTCGGTCACGTAGTCGTCGAGCTTGTTGACCTCCATCTCCCAGCGCCGGATCCCGACGCCCGACCAGATGTAGATGAGGTGGCCCTGGTCGAGGATGCGCTGGAAGACCTCGCGGGTGTGGTTGCGGAGCGAGCCGTCCCACATCAGCAGCGTGTTGTCGACATCGAAGAAGACGTTCAGTTTCTGCACTCCGTGCCTTCCGCTCCGGTCGCACCTCGCCGCGTGCGCCGCCCCCCTGAATGGCTCGCCTGCTGACCGGGCGTGGGTGCCGCCGCCGAGCGCGCGACATCCCTACTCTACGGAGGCCGTCCTACGGCGTCGAGGGCGCGCCCGGCGCCTCGCGGTCGTCCCGGAGCCGCGCCTCCACGGCGTCGAGCCGGTCCCGCAGCTCGTCGTTGCGCGTCCGGAGCTTCTCCACCTCGCCGGTCAGCGCGCGCACCTGCTCGCCCCCGCCGGAGCGCTCGGCGAGGTCGCGCGCCGCGACCCGGCAGGCGCGCCTGAGCCGGCCGTCGAGGGCGCGGGCGGCGGCGCGCCGGAGGGCCGGCACGGCGCGGGCGTCGCCGAGCTCGGTCAGCGCCGCCGCCGCCTGGAGCTGGATGCGGAGCGCGT
>DAOULG010000206.1:0-3162 GCA_034420495.1 Dehalococcoidia bacterium | reverse complement strand
CTCAAGTCGAGGCTGCTCGAGATCGAGATCGAGCGGCGCGAGCAGGAGCGCGCCCGGCTGCGCGGCGTCCACGTCGAGCCGGGCTGGGGGAACCAGATCCGCTCCTACGTGCTCCAGCCGTACCGGATGGTGAAGGACCTGCGCACCGGCGTGGAGACGAGCGACACGCAGGCCGTGCTCGACGGGGCCATCGATCCCTTCATCGAGGCCTACCTGCGCGAGCAGGTGGGGAGCGAGGAGTCGGCGGGGGTGGAGGGGTGATCGGCCCTAGGGCGGCGGCCCGCGCCTCCCGGCCGGTCCTCGCGCTGGCGGGGGCGCTGGCGCTGGCCGTCGTGCTCGCGGCGACGCTCCCCGGGGCGGCTCCGGCGCGCGCCGGCGAGATCGCGGTCGACCGGCTGGCGACGCGCAGCGACGATCCCCGCGAGCTCACCTTCACGGCGCGCGTCCGCTCCGCGGCGGGCCTCGCCTCCGCGCGCCTGGAGTACCTCGTCCTCAACCCGGACGGCGACATCGGCGGCAGCGGGGAGGTCGAGGTGGCAGGGGGTCCGGAGGAGGACCTCGTCTACACGCTGCAGACGATCGCTCCCCGCCGCTACATCCCGGTCGGCTCCGAGTTCAGCTACCGCTGGCTGCTGGAGGACCGCGAGGGCACCCGCTTCGTCACGGAGGAGCAGCGCTTCACCTTCCTGGACGGCCGCTACCGCTGGCAGTCGCGCACGGAGGGGCCGGTCACCGTCTACTGGTACGGCTCCAGCACGGCGGCGGCGGAGCTGGCCCTCGCCTCCACGGCCTCCGCGCTCGAGGACACCGAGGATCTGCTGGAGGTGACGGTCCCCTATCCCGTCAAGGTCGTCGTCTGGCGCTCGGAGGCGGAGGGCGAGCTGGCGCAGCGCCCGCGGAGCGAGGTCTTCGACGCGACCGTGATCACGGGCGGTCAGCGCGTGGCCCCGGACCTGCTCTTCGTCTTCGAGCCCTCGCGCATCGTGATCCGCCACGAGGCGGCGCATATCGTCACCAAGGTCGCCGGCGACGGCCCCTTCACGACCATCCCCTCGTGGCTGGACGAGGGGACGGCGGTCTACATGCAGCCCGAGCCCGGCGCCGGCTACACCGTCGCCCTCTCGGCCGCCATCGGCGGCGACCGGACGCTCCCCCTGCGCGGGCTCGCCTCGCCGCCGGGCGATCCCTCCCGCGTCGACGTCTTCTACGGCCAGTCGTGGTCGGTCGTCTCGCACCTGCTCGATCTCTACGGGCGCTCCGCGCTCGCCGAGCTCTACCGGACGGTGAAGGCGGGCTCCCTCATCGACGACGCCCTGCTCGAGGTCTACGGCTTCGACCAGGACGGCCTCTACAACGAGTGGCGTGCGGCGCACGGGCTGCCTGCGGTCGCAGTCAGCGGACGGTCGGCGACGGTGGCCCCGGCGCCGGGCGAGGCGACGGTAGCCCCGCTCGCGCTCCCGACGTCGCGCCCGGCCGCGACGTCCGGCCCGGCGCCGGCCGCGACGGGCGGCGACGCCTCCCCAGGGGGAGGCACCCCCGGGCCGGCCGACGGGTCGCCGGGCGGGGCGCAGGGAGCGGAGGGCGCCGCCGTCCGGCCCGTCCTCATCCTGCTCACGGTGACGGCGCTGCTGGTGCTGCTGCTCGGCGGCGGTGCGGTGGCGCTGATGCGGCGCCCGGCGGGACCGCCGCCGGGAGCGGGGAGCGACCGCTAGCCGCGGCCCGGCACTATCAGTCCGGAGCCTCCCGGCCCCGGGGCCGGGTCGGTGCCGGGGCCCGGCTGCCCCCCCTGCTCGGCCCGCATCTGCTGGGCGAGCTGCTGCGCCCGTTCCTCGCTCAGGTAGGGGACCGAGAGCGTGCTCTCGCGGATGACGGGCTCGGAGCCGTCCGCCGCCTCGCGGGCCAGCTGCTCTACCAGCTCCTCCTCGCTCCACACGCCGGCGTAGCGCCGCTCGCCGATCCAGAGCGTCGGAAGCTCCACGACGGAGCGCCTCGCCGCGAGCTTGGGGAACTCCGCGTACTCGGTGATGGTGACGTTGACCGAGGCCGCCTCGGCGGCGATCGCCCCCAGCAGGAGGATCAGCTGCGGCGAGATCGGATCGAAGGGGGTGACGGCGAGCTCGACGTCCACGGGACGCGGGAGTCCCTCCAGTCTCTCCCGGCTCTCCGGGGGGAGCGGGCGCGCGGCGCCGCCGAGGAGCCCGATGATGGTGATCAGCGGGCCCAGCAGCGGGCCGGACCAGAAACCGACGAAGCGGAGCGAGCGCCCGCCGCCCCGGATCACCGTCGTCGGCGCGCGCTCCACTCCCGCCTCCTCGGCCCGCGAGGCGTGGCGGTCGAGGTCGTAGCGGGTGAGGGAGATCGCGTCGTGGGTGGTGGCGATCTCCCTCGTGCTCTCCACGACCTCGTCGCAGTGCGTGCAGCCGTCGCGGTCCGGGAGCACGAGGCCGGACTCCACGCGCGTCCAGACGTCCAGCCCCACCCGGCCGCTGAGCGAGTGGGCGAGGTAGGCGGCG
This sequence comes from Dehalococcoidia bacterium, assembly GCA_034420495.1. GTDB lineage: Bacteria > Chloroflexota > Dehalococcoidia > UBA2979 > UBA2979 > VYDC01. The sequence goes on along the minus strand of DAOULG010000206.1, from coordinate 649 downwards.
ATGTCGGCGCGCGCCTCGCGCGGCAGCGGGCTCATCTGCGGCTCCTCTCGTCGTCGTCGCGCGCTCGCAGCGCTCTCGCCGCGAGCAGGAGGCGCTGCGCCGCCGTGAGCAGGGAGAGCACGGCGAGCAGCCACAGCGCCACGCGGATCCAGCCCGTGATCAGCCCGGCCCCCAGCAGCAGGACACGCTCCGTGCGCGCCAGCACGCCCCCGGTGACGGCGACGCCCTCCGCCTCGCCGCGCGCCCGCACGTAGGAGACGAGCAGCGACCCGGCGAGCGCTGAGAACGCGAGCATCGATTCCTCCCGGTGGCCGAGGCCGAGCTGGTGGTAGAGGAGCGCCCCGAGCACCACCGCCTCCGCGACGCGGTCGAAGGTGGAGTCGAGGAGGGCGCCGACGCGCGAGGCTCGCCCGCTCAGGCGCGCCAGCGCGCCGTCGACGGAATCAAGCGCGGCCGCCGCGAGCATCACGCAGCCGCCGGCGAGGAGCTCGCCGCGCGCGATGAGCGCCGCCGCGGCGACGCTCCCCGCGAGAGCCGCGGCCGAGACGGCGTGGGGGCTCACGCCGAGCGCGGCGAGCGGGCGCACGATGGGAGTCGTCAGCCGTTCGGGCGCCCGGCCGGGGAGGAGCCGCACGCGGAGCCCGCTCAT
>DAOULG010000205.1:0-11013 GCA_034420495.1 Dehalococcoidia bacterium | reverse complement strand
CCCCCGCTCGTCGAGCAGGAGCGTCACCGACTCCGGATCGGACTGGCCCTGCCGCATGATCTCGTCGGCCCGGGCGTCGGCCGTGACCGCGTGCCGGACCGGGGACATCGCGTCGGCGACCCGGATGGTCTGCATCAGAGAGACCGGCGCCTCCTGCTCCGGGACGCGCACGCCGGAGCGCTCGAGCTTGAACGTGTAGATGGACCAGGGGACGAGCCGCTGGGAGACCATCGTCGCCACGACGACCGCCGTCATCGAGGGCAGCATCAGGTGGTAGTCGCGCGTCAGCTCGAAGAGGATGAGGACCGCGGTGATGGGCGCGCGCGCCGTGCCGGCGAAGAGCGCCCCCATGCCGACGATGGCGTACTCCTCCGGCGTGTGTGCGATGTTCGGGATGAGCCGGTGCATCACGTCGCCGAAGGCGCCGCCGAGCGCCGCCCCCATCAGGAGCGAGGGTCCGAAGGCGCCTCCGGAGCCGCCCGAGCCGATCGTGACCGAGGTGGCGACGAGCTTGAGCACGACCACCAGCAGCAGCGCGGCGGCCGCGGTCTCGCCGGAGAGCGCCGCCTCGAGCGCGCCGTGGCTGAGCCCCAGCACGCGCTCGTCGACGAGCGCCAGCGCTCCGACGGCGAGGCCGCCGAGCGCGGGGAGGAGCAGCGCCGGGACCGGCAGCCGCGCGAAGCGCTCCTCGCTCCAGTAGAGGCCGCGGATGAAGGCGACGCCGACGACGCCGCAGACGGCGCCGAGGAGCGCGTGGAGCGGCACCTCGCCGGGGTCGATCCGGGTGTGGCCCGGGATCTCGACGTAGGGGGTGTCGCCCCGGAGCGCGACCGAGGTCGCCGTCCCGATCACCGACGCCAGCACGACGACGGAGAAGTTGCGCGTGTTGAAGCTGCGCAGGATCACCTCGAGCGCGAAGAAGACGCCGGCGATCGGGGTGTGGAAGGTGGCGGCGACCCCGGCGGCCGCCCCCGCCGCCAGCAGGAGGGTGACGGTGTCCGGGGAGAGCCGGAGGGACTGCCCCACCGCCGAGCCGACGGAGGCTCCGATCTGTGCGATCGGGCCCTCCCGTCCGGCCGATCCGCCCGAGCCGACGGTGAGCGCGGTGGCGAGGGACTTGGTGATCGCGGTGCGCGGGTGGATGCGACCGGCCCGCGTCTCCACGGCGAGCAGGATCTCGGCGACGCCGGGCCCGCGGGTCTCGCGCGCGAGGCGGAAGGCCAGCGGCCCCACCAGCAGCCCGCCGAGCGCCGGTATCAGCAGCAGCCCCCAGCGGGGGCCGCCGAGCAGCCCGTCCCACAGCACGTCGAAGGCGAGCGCGTCCACTCCCTCGAGCAGGGCGGTGAAGCCGACGGCGCCGAGCCCGGAGGCGAGGCCGACGATCGCCGCGAGCAGCAGCGGCGCCGCGCGCGAGGAGCCGTCGACCTGCGAGGAGAGGCGCGAGCGAAGCCTCGCGCCGACGCCCGCCTCATCGTCGCGCGAGGAGCGGGTCTGCATGGACGAGACCGTACGGGAGCCTCCCGCAGCGCGACAGGGGCGCGGGCGGCCGGCGCGCCTGCTGGTAGAGTCCGGGGGGAGAGGCGCGCCGTGCCGGGGGGTTCGATGTCGGCCGAGGTCCGCTCGCTCGTCACGCCGGAACTTCAGGCGCGCCGCGGCCTCTGGCTGCGCGAGCGCCTCTCGGAGCCGGTGAGCGCCTCCGCCATCCGGCGCTGGGCGATCGCCTGCTACTGGCCCGATCCCGCGCCCCGGCTCTACTGGGATCCGGAGTACGCGGCCCGCACCCGGCACGGAGGCATCGTCGCGCCGCTCGAGTTCAACGCCTTCACCTGGCCGGTGGAGCGCGACGCCGCCGACTCCGGGCTCGAGACGGACGCGCTCCCCGGGCTGCGCTCAATGGCGGGCGGGACGCGCGATCTCTACGGCGTGCCGATGCGCCCGGGTGACGTGATCCGGGAGCGCGCGCGGATCGCCGGCTGGGAGCAGCGGGAGACCCGGCTCGGGCCGACGCTCTTCATCCGCTCGGAGACGGAGTGGACCAACCAGCGCGGGGAGCTCGTCCGGACGCGCTTCATCACCAGCATCCGCTACTAGGGAGGCAACGGTGTCGGCGGGGGAGGCGATGAGCGGGGAGCGCGCGGGCGTCCGGGTCTACTTCGAGGACGTCGCGGTCGGCGACGAGCTGCCGGTGTGGTCCCGCGAGACCGGGCTCCTCAACTGGAACCGCTTCGCCGCCGTCAACGACGAGTTCTTCTAGGTGCACATGGACGACGCTGCGGCGCGCGCCGCCGAGAACCCGCAGGGGGCCTTCGGCATGGGGATGATGCGCTTCTCCTATCTCCACAACCTGCTGCGCGCCTGGGCGGGCGAGGAGGTCGACATCCGCGAGGTCGGATGCCGCTACCGGGCCGTCAACCAGAGGGGCGACGTGCTGGGGGTGACCGGCCGCGTCACCGGAACCCGCGTCGAGGGCGGCGATCGCCTCGTCGATCTCGCGCTCGACATCCTCAACCAGGACGGCGAGTCGACGACGCCCGGGCACGCCGTCGTCGCCCTGCCCGCGCGCGCGACGGGTGAGGGGCCCGGCCCGTAGCCGTCCGCACCCGGGGCTAGGCGGGAGCCGCGGCCTCGGCGCCGAAGAAGGCGCTCCGGACCTGCTGCACGATGCCCTCGGCGTCGAGCTTAAGCCAGTGCCGCTGGTCGGCGGCGGTCCCGTGCTCGACGAAGGCGTCCGGCATCCCGACGCGGTGGACCAGGACATCGGAGAGCCCCTCTTCGGCGAAGGTCTCGAGCACCGCGGAGCCGAAGCCGCCGGCGAGGACGTTCTCCTCGACGGTCACGACGCGGCCCGTCCGCCGCGCCTGCTCCACGAGCAGCTCGACGTCCAGAGGCTTGATGAAGAGCGGGTTCACGATGCCGCAGGAGATCCCCTCCTCCTCGAGCTGGACCGCGGCCTCGATCGCCGCCTGGACGGCCTTGCCCACGGGGATGAGCACGACGTCGGAGCCCTCGCGGAGCAGGGAGCCCCGCCCGATGGGCAGCTCGCGCAACTCGTCGTCCAGGGGTGCTCCGACCGCCGCCCCCCGCGGTATGCGGATGGCGAAGGGGCCGTCGTGCCGGTACGCGGTGTAGACCAGGTGCTGGAGCTCGTTCTCGTCCATCGGCGCGGCGATGACGGTGTTGGGGAGGCAGCGCAGGTAGGAGATGTCGAAGGCGCCGTGGTGCGTCATCCCGTCCTCGCCGACGATCCCGGCGCGGTCGGCGATCAGCGTGACGGGAAGGTCCTGGAGGCAGATGTCGTGGGCGATCTGGTCGAAGCCCCGCTGGAGGAAGGTCGAGTAGATCGAGACGAAGGGGTTGAGCTCGCTCGCCGCCATCCCGGCCGCCATGCTGACGGCGTGCTGCTCGGCGATGCCGACGTCGAAGATCCTCGCCGGGAACTCGTCCCGGATCTCGGCGAGGCCGGTGCCCTCGAGCATCGCCGCGCTGATGCCGACGACGGAGGAGTCCTCGCCCATGATGCGCGCGAGCGTCTGCGCGAAGATCCTCGAGTAGGTCGGCGCCCCCGTTCCGGCGCCGAGCGGCGAGCTCGGCTGGTGGAACTGGACCGGGTTGCTCTCGGCCGGCTCGTAGCCGTGCCCCTTGTGCGTGACCACGTGCACGACCGGAACCGATCCGGTCGGGTTCCTCGCCTGCCGGAGGGTGAGTTCGAGCTGCTCGAAATCGTGGCCGTCGACCGGCCCCAGGTACTCGAACCCCATCTCCTTCCAGAACATGGTCGGGACGATGAGACCGTCGAGACCGGTGTTGAAGCGCCGCACGATCCGGTAGAGGAGCTCGCCGGTGGGCATCTTCCGCGAGAGCGAACGCATCCGGTCCACCATCGCGTTGAACTCCGGATGCGTGATCACGCGCTTCCGCCAGTTCGTCAGGAAGCCGATGTTCTCGGAGATCGACATCCCGTTGTCGTTGAGCACGATGATGAAGCGCTCCGGGTTGAGGTGCGCGATGTTGTTGAGCGCCTCGAAGCTCGATCCGGAGGTCATCGCCCCGTCGCCGACGATGGCGACCGTCCAGGAGTCCTGCTCCCGGTTCGCGGCGCCGGCCGCGATGCCGAGCGCGATGGAGAGGCCGGTCCCGGCGTGACCCGCGCGGAGCGTGTCGTGCGGGCTCTCCTCCGGCTCGCCGAACCCCGACAGCCCGCCCTCCAGGCGGATGCTCTCGAATTCGGCGCGGCGGCCTGTGATGAGCTTGTGGGTGTACATCTGGTTGGTGGTGTCCCAGACGAGGCTGTCGCGCGGGCTCTCGAAGGCGCGGTGGAGCGCCATCGTCAGCTCGACGACGCCGAGGTTCGAGGCGAGGTGCCCGCCGCGCTCGACGATCACCGAGATGATGACCTCGCGCACCTCCTGCGCGAGCTGCTCCAACTCGGCGTCGCTGAGCGCCTTCAGGTCACTCGGGGAGTCGATGCCGTCGAGCAGGGGAGTCGGCATCTGTACCTCCTCGCTCGTCCTGCGCCGCGTCGGCCGTCCCGTCCCCTTCGCGGGAGAGACGACGCTCAGAGAATAGGAGTCGGTGCATGCTCCTGACAAGAACCGGGCGCGGCCCGGGGCGGGCGTCAGCCCTCGCCCGGCGCGTCGAGCGCCGCGTGCGCGAGCATCTCCAGCGCCCGCGCGTCGATCGGCGGGTTGACGAGCCCACCGCGCACGTCGCGGTAGTGGCGCTCGAGCGGATGTCCGCGCAGTAGCGCCACGCCGCCCACGACGCGCATCGCGGCGTCGACCACCTCGACCGCCCCGTTCGTCGCGAAGCGCTTCGCCGCCGCGACCTGCGGCGCCAGGGCGAGGCGGCCCTCGGGCCGCGCCTCCCACTCCCCGGCCGTCGCGAGCAGGAAGGTGCGGGCCGCGAGGAGCGTCGCGTCCATGCTCCCGACCTGTTCCCGCACGTGCGGGATCTGCGAGATCGGGGCGGAGTAGCCCGTGGGCCGGCGCTCGCGCGCGAAGCGCACCGCCTCGTCGCGCGCGGAGAACGCCACGCCGAGGTAGGCGGCGGCGACGGTCAGCGGGAACCAGCCGCCCTGCATCATCGCCGGGTCGGGTTCGCCGGGCGGGCGGCGCGTCAGGAGGTCGGCGTCGGAGAGCGCCACGCCGTCGAAGTGCACGTCGTGCGAGGCCGTCGCGCGCATCCCCAGGGCGTCCCAGGTCTCCTCGACCCGCACCCCCGGGAACTCCGAGGGTACCGCGACGCGGCCGGTGTCCCCGCTGCCGTCCTCGACGGCGACGTAGGTGATGAGATAGGCGAGTTCGGGCGCGAGCGTCGAGAAGGTCTTGTGGCCGCTCAGGCGCCACCGTCCCGCGCCGGCGGGCACCAGCGCGGTGCGCGGCCGGCCGCCGCCGCGCGGCGAGCCGAGCTCCGGCTCGGCGGCGATGTTGTTGATGAGCGCGCCCCGATCGGCGACGGCGCCGAAGATGCGCCGGCGCGCCTCCTCCGGCCACGAGCGCGCCGTCGCCTCCGTGCCGCAGGTCATCAGGTGCATGCCGACGGCGAGCGCGGTCGATCCGTCGCCGCGCGCGAGCTCGAGCTGCGCCGCGGCGACGTCGAAGAGCCCGTGCCCGCGCCCGCCGTACTCGACGGGAACGGCGGCGGCGAGGTAGCCGGCGTCGCGCAGCTCCGCGAGGTTCTCCCGGGGAAGCGTCGCGTCGCGGTCGTGCCGGTCGGCGCGCTCCGCGAAGCGCGGCGCGAGATCCCGGGCGACGTCCAGAAGCCTCGCCTGGGCCTCGGAGGCGGGACGGAGCGGGAGCGTGGGGTCCATCGCGGGCGAGCGTATCACCGGTCCACGCAGGCGGCCGCGCCCCGCGTCGTCCCCGGCGCCCGCGACCTGATACCGTCACGCCCGACCATGGAAACATCGCTGCTCGCGGTGCTCGGCGTCGTGGGCCTGGCCGCGTCCCTCGTCGGGCTCGCCGCCCGCCGGCTCCGCGTCCCCACCGTCCTCCTCTACCTCGCCGTCGGGGCGATCGCCGGCCCCGGCCTCCTCGATCTCATCAACCCCGACGAGCTCGGCGAGTTCTTCACCGTGGCTCTCGAGGTGCTCGTGGCGCTGATCGTCTTCGAGGGCGCGTTCTCGATCGACCCCGACGGCCTGCGCCGCACCGGCCGGGTCGTCCGCAACCTGCTCACGCTCGGCATGACGATCACGTTCGGGCTGGCGACCCTCCTCGCCGGCCTGCTCGAGGTCGTGCCGTGGGGGACGGCCTTCGTCTTCGGCGCGCTGGTCGTGGTCACCGGGCCGACGGTGATCGGGCCGCTCGTGAGGCGACTGCGCCTCAACGACCGCGTCGAGTCGGTGCTGCTCGGCGAGGGCGTCCTGATCGATCCGCTCGGCGCGATCCTGGCAGTCGTCGTGCTCGAGCTCGTGCTCTCGGGGCTGCAGGCCGATCCCTTCCTCTGGGCGCCGTCGCGGCTCGGGGGCGGAGCGCTGATCGGCCTCGCGGGCGCGACCGCCGTGTGGCAGGTTCAGCGCATCCACCGCGAGGCCGACGAGCGCGACTCGCTCCTGCTCCTGCTCGGCCTCGCCGCCTCGACCTTCGCGCTGGCGGAGATCCTGCTCGAGGGCTCGGGCCTGACGGCGATGGCGGTGATGGGGGTGGCGCTCGGCTCGGGGCCGGTCCCGCACCGCGAGGCCATCACCGGCACGCAGGACGCGCTCAGCCGCATCCTCGTGGCGGCCGTCTTCGTGCTCGCGACGGCGGCGGTCGATCTCTCGGTCGTCCTGGAGCTCTGGCCGCGCGGGTTCATCGTGGTCGCCGGCCTCATGCTGGTCGTGCGCCCGCTCGCGGTCTGGCTCTCCGCGCGCGGCTCCGATCTCACCCAGCGCGAGCGCCTCTACGTCGGGCTGATCGGACCGCGCGGCGTGGTCGCGGCCGCCCTCGCGGCGTTCGCCGGAGAGGAGCTCGGGCCGGGTGAGCGCGGACCGGAACTGACGGCGCTCGTCTTCCTCACTATCCTCCTTACGATCGCGATCCAGTCGAGCTACGCCGGGCTGCTCGCCCGGCTGCTGAAGGTCGAAGCGATGCGGGCGATGGTGGCGGGCGCCGGGCAGGTGGGGCGCCGCGTGGCGGCGCAGCTCGTCGCCGGCGGGCACTCCGTGGTGGTCATCGACACCGACCCCGACGCGGTGTCGCGCGCCCGGGCGGAGGGACTGCAGGCGGAACTGGCCGACTGCACCGACGCGGAGGCGCTCGGCCGGCTCGGCGCAGGCGACGTCCCGCTGTCTATCGCCGCGACCGATTCCGATCAGGCGAACCTGCTCTTCAGCCAGTTCATCCGCTCGACGGGCGTCGAGGCCGAGGCGCACGCGGTGGTCGTCCAGCCGGGTTCGCTGGAGGCGTTCCGCTCGGCCGGCGTCCACGCGCTGCACCGCGACGAGGCGGTCGCGACGGCGATGATGGAGATGATGGGGAACCCGGCCATCTTCGACGCGCTCACCCGCGACGAGCAGCGCCTCACGATCGAGGTCCCGATCGGCGGATCGCTCGACGGGCGGCGCGTGATGGACCTCGGGCTCCCCCCGGGGGTGCTGGTCGTGCTCGTGGAGCGCGGCTCCGAGGAGCTCGTGCCGCGCGGCTCGACCCCACTGCAGCGGGGCGACCGCCTGCTGCTCTTCGGCCGCGCCGACGCCGTGCGCGGCGCGCGCGACGCCGTGATCGCGCTCACCTAGACCGCCGCGCGAATTCCCGCCGTCCGCCGCTCCCGTAGAATGCGCCGGCCCGTGCGTCGCGCCGCCGGGGGCGCACGCCGGGGTGCGGAAGGGGGCGGTGATGGCCGGGCTCGCGATCCGGGGCGGGACGCTTCTCGACGGGACGGGCGCAGCGCCCCTCCCCGATGCGACGGTCGTCGTCGACGGCGAGCGCATCGTCGCCTGCGGCCGCTCCGCCGACGTGGCCGTCCCCGAGGGCGCGGCGGTGATCGACGCGCGCGGGCGCACGATCCTCCCGGGCCTCATCGACATGCACGTCCACAGCTCGCTCTGCGGCGAGGAGTCGTTCCCGCTCTTCCTCGCGCTCGGCGTGACGACGATCCGCGACTGCGCCGCCGAGCCCTCGGAGCTCCTGCCGCTCCGGGACCGCGTGGCGGGAGGCGAGGTCGTCGGCCCGAGGATCGTCTCGATGGGTCCGGTGCTCGACGGATCGCCCCCGACCTTCTCCCCCCCGCCGCCGGCCGGCGTGCGGGAGCTCCGCGACGAGGCGGAGGCGCGCGCCGCGGCCGAGGCGGTGCTGGCCTCCGGCGCCGACGGGCTGAAGCTCTACGCCCGGCTTCCGCCCCCTCTCGCGGCCGCGGTGCTCGACGTCGCGCGCGGCCGCGCCCCCACCACCGGGCACCTCTCGCGCACGACGGCGAGCGAGGCCGCCCGCGCCGGCATCACCTGCATCGAGCATGTCCATGCCTCGCTCTACCAGGACGTGGTCCGCGAGGAGGACCGGCATCCCGCCGACGCCGGCAACGGCGTCATGCCGAACTACTGGAACTGGCTGGCGGGGGGATGGGCACGCGCCGATCTCGACGCCCCGCACGTGCGGGATCTGCTCGGGCTCCTGGTGGAGCGCGACGTCTCGCTCTGCGCGACGCTGATCATGATGACGGGAGGGATGGTGAGCGAGGAGGCGGCCGAGGAGCCCGGCCTCGCCTACCTCCCCGCGGGGATGCAGGAGCGCCACCGGCCCGAGAACGCCCGGCGCGCCTGGGAGGAGCGCCGCGCCCAGGGCGCGCGGGCGGGGCTGCCGCTCCAGCACACCGATGTCGTCACGACCCAGACGCGCGCGCAGGAGCTCGAGTTCGTCCGGCGCGCGCACGAGGCGGGCGTCCGGCTGGTGATCGGGACCGACGTCGGCGGTGCGTCGATGCAGGTGCCGGGCTTCTCCATGCACCGCGAGATGGCGATCCACCACGAGGCCGGCATCCCGGCCGCCGACGTGCTGGGGGCCGCCACGCGCGCCGCGGCCGAGGCGCTGTGGCGGCAGCGCGATCTCGGGACGGTGGAGCCCGGGAAGCTCGCCGACCTCGTCGTCGTCGACGGCGATCCGCTCGACCGGCTCGACGCCGCCCGCGACGTGGTCACGGTCGTCGCGAACGGCGTCCCCCACGACGCCGCGGCGCTCCTCGAGCAGGCGCGCGCCCGCGCGGCGGCGGGAGCCTAGGCCGTGGCCGGGGCAGGGGGCCGGCTCGTCATCGGCGTGATCGGCGGCGAGCAGGTCGACGAGGTGCACGCCGGGCTCGCCTACGAGGTCGGACGCGAGCTCGGCGCCCGCGGGCACACGCTGGTCTGCGGCGGCCGGGGCGGCGTGATGCGCGAGGCCTGCCGCGGCGCCCGCGAGGCGGGCGGGCTCACCGTCGGCATCCTCCCCGGGGACGACGCGCGCGACGCCAACGAGTTCGTCGACGTCCCGGTCGTCACCGGGCTCGGCTCCGCGCGCAACACGATCATCGCGCGCACCGCCGAGGCGCTCGTGGCGGTGTCCGGCTCCTACGGAACGCTCTCCGAGATCGCCTTCGGGCTGATCGCCGGGCGCCCGATCGTCGCGCTCTGGAGCTGGGAGATCCGCGACGGAGAGGGGCGGGAGGCGCCGGTACTGCGGGTGGCGAGCGCCCGGGAGGCCGTCGACGCCTGCGAGCGGCTTGCCGCCCGCGCGGGGGAGGATTAGACGCCGGGAGCGCGCGCGGCCCGGAGCTCCCGCCTCACGACGAGCCGCAGCCCCGACCAGGTCCCGTCGATGGCGCAGACCTTGGTGTCGACCAGGCCCCGCGGCAGGGCGACGCCGCGCACCACGTCCTCGCTCATGTCGGTGGGGACGCGGGAGGCCCGCTTCGGCCAGGCGACCCAGAGCGCCCCGTCGGGCTCGATGCGCCGCTCGAGCGCGGCGATGCGCCGCTCGAGCGCGCGCCGCTCCCGGGTGAAGTAGAGGGCGACGTCGGCGTGTCCGCGGCCGGGCCGGGCGACGCGGACCCCCTCCGGGAGCGGGCCGAGCGTCCGCTCGAAGCCCTCGGGGGCGCCGACGAGCGCGAGCCGCGCGCCGGGGCGGATGCCGAGCTTGCGGGGAAGCGGCGTGCCGGAGTAACCCGCCACCTCTCCCCCTCCCGTGCGGCCCCGCCCTTCGACCGCCGCTCCGGGCGATGATACCGTCCGGCCCGCACGCATTCGGGGGAGCCTCAGGTGGGGACCGGGACGTCGTCGGGGCCGCTGTCGGATCTCGTCGTGGTCGACGCGAGCGAGGGCGTGGCCGGGGGCCACGCCTCACGGCTGCTCTGCGATCTCGGCGCGCGCGTCGTGAAGGTCGAGCCGCCCGGCGGGGACAGCCTGCGCGCGCTGGGCCCCTTCGCGCCCTCGGGCGGACCCTCCCGCGAGCTGGGCGGCCTCCATCTCGCGCTCGGCGCCGGGAAGGAGAGCGTGGTCCTCGATCTCGACGATGAGGGGGGCAGGCGGCGCCTGCTCGACCTGCTCGCCGGCGCCGAGATCTTCCTGGAGAGCGGGGCGCCGGGCGAGATGGAGCGGCGCGGGCTCGACTACGAGAGCCTGGCCCGCCGCTTCCCGCGGCTCGTCTACGCCTCGCAGACGCCCTTCGGGCAGGACGGCCCCTACGCGGGGCGGCGATCGAGCGAGATCGTCGACTACGCGATGGGCGGCTACATGTACTTCTGCGGGGAGCCCGGGCGCCCCCCGCTGATGGTGCCGGGCTTCCAGGGGGAGCTGCACGCCGGGATGCAGCTCGCCCTCGGCGCCGCGATCGCGCTCTGGCACGCGCGCCGGACCGGCTCGGGCCAGCACGTCGACGTCTCGACGCTCGAGTCGATGCTGAGCGCACACTGCTGGCTGACCACCCTCTGGACGCACAAGGGAATGGTGCAGGAGCGTCTCGGGTCGACCCTGATCCGCTGCGCCGACGGCTACGTCTACTGGATGGCGCCGCGACCGGCGCTCGATCTCTTCGTCCTCATCGAGCGCTTCGAGCTCGTCGACGA
>DAOULG010000204.1:0-1923 GCA_034420495.1 Dehalococcoidia bacterium | reverse complement strand
CCCGGCTCGGGCAGCTCGACGTACACCACGTCGCCGAGCTGGTCCTGCGCGTAGTCGGTGATCCCGATCGTGCCGCGATCGCCGTCGACCGCGAGCCACTCGTGCTCAGCGGTGTAGAGCAGCCCCTGCGGCAGCTCCATCCCTCGCTCCCTTCGGCGCTCTACCCGGCACGCGGCCGGCGGTAGAAGGGGCGCGCGACGACCCGGGCGGGAAGTGCGCGACCGCGGATCTCGATGGCGAGCGGCGTGCCCGGCTCGGCGAGCGCGGGGGGGAGATAGGCCATACCGATGCCGGCCCCGAGTGTCGGGCCGTGCGCACCACTCGTCAAGCGGCTCACGGGCGGCGCGCCCGCCCCCTCGCTCTCATGAACCGGGAGCCCCTCCCGGAGCACGCCGCGCGACTCGAGCCGGATGCAGGCGAGCAGGCGGGCGGGGGGCTCGGCGGCGTGGCGTTCGAGCGCCGCCCGGCCCTCGAACGCCGCCTCGTCGTCGAGCGTCACCACCCATCCCAGCCTCGCCTCGCGGGGGCGGGTCGTGACGTCGATGTCGTGCCCGTGGAGCGGCAGGGCCGCCTCCAGGCGCAGCGTGTCGCGCGCGCCGAGCCCGCAGGGCGCCGCGCCGCCCGCGAGCAGCGCCGCCCAGAGCTCGGCGCCGCGCTCGGCGTCCGTGATGAGCTCGGCGCCGTCCTCGCCCGTGTAGCCGGTGCGCGCCAGCACGACGGTGCCGCCGCGCCACGGGATCTCGGCGACCCGCCTCGGCCTGAGACCGCTCACGGGGTCGCCGAGCACGCCTGCGAGGCGGTCGAGGGCGAGCGGCCCCTGGACGGCGAGCATGACGGTCTCCTCCGTCACCTCGCGCGCGCGCGCGCCGGGGCCGTCGACGGCGGCGGCGAGGCGCTCGTAGTCCGGCCGCGCGTTCGCCGCGTTGTGGACGATGAGCCAGCGCTCCTCCCCGATGCGGTAGACGAAGAGATCGTCGGCGATCCCCCCCTGCTCCGTGCAGTAGAGCGCGTAGTGGCCCTCGCCCGGGGCGAGGCGCGTCACGTCGTAGCTGGCGGTGGAGCGGATGCGCTCGGCGGCGCTCGGCCCCTCGACGCTGGCCCGCCCCATGTGCGACACGTCGAAGACGCCCACGCCCGTGCGGACGGCCGTGTGCTCGGCGACGATGCCCCGGTACTGGAGCGGCATGCGCCAGCCGGCGAAGGGCGCGAAGCGCGCCCCCGCCTCCCCGTGGAGTCCCTCAAGCGCCAGTGCTCGCACGCTCTCCGGAGATCCCTTTCCCCGCCGGAGCCGCCCGACCGGAGGGGGCGATCACGCGCGGGCGGAGCGGGCTCCGGGGCCCGCACCCCGCCCGGCGGCGCCGCCCGCCCTTCCTAGTCGGGGAAGTCGATGTTCGACATGCACTGCATCGCGGCGCCGTGGCAGAGCCCGTCGCGCTCCTCCGGGGTGAAGGTGACGCCGAACTGGGCGCCCCACTCCGGGAGGTTCTTCGCGATGTGCGTCCACACCTCGGTCTGCGTGCGGGCCTTCGACCCGACGCCCGCCTGGGGGAGGTCCGTGCCCCAGACCACGCGCTCGGCGCCCACCGAGTCGATGAAGACCCGGAGCACCTTGGCGAGCTCGGGCTGGTTCTCCTCCCTGACGGCGCCCAGCGCCTGCCAGTCGCAGATGTCGAGCCAGACGTTGCGCTTCCCGCGGCCCGCGATGAGGCCCCGCCAGTAGGCGCCGGTCTCCCACGGGAACTGCAGGTTGGTGTGCCCCATCATGATTCGGAGATCGGGGTAGCGGCGCGCGACGAGCTCCACCCACTCCGGCCACGCCCAGATGTTGCCGCCGGTGTGGATGAGCACCGGCACGTCGAGCTCTATGGCCTTCTCGTACATCGGGAAGCAGCGCTCGTCGTTCGCCTGGTAGCCGTTCGGCGG
>DAOULG010000203.1:0-9509 GCA_034420495.1 Dehalococcoidia bacterium | reverse complement strand
TGGCTCACCTACCGCCAGGCGGAGCAGGCCGGCGGACACGTCCTGCGCGGCGAGCACGGCACGCGCGTCGTGCTCTGGAAGTGGATAGAGAAGAGGAGCGCGGAGGACCCCGAGCAGGTCGAGCGCTTCCCGCTCCTCCGGCTCTACTCCGTCTTCAACGTCGCCCAGTGCGAGGGGGTGAGGCTCCCCGACCGCGGGAAGTCCTGCTGCGCCGACCCGCTGGAGCGGGCCGAGGCCGTCATCGCGGGCTACCGGGACGGCCCGGAGATCCGCCACGGCGCGGAGAGCGCCTACTACGTCCCCGAGCGGGACGAAGTGCACCTGCCGGAGCGCGCGGCATTCACCGACGCGCACGGCTACTACGCGACGCTCTTCCACGAGCTCGCCCACTCCACCGGCCACCCCAAGCGCCTCGGGCGCGAGGGCTACCGCACGGCGGCGCGCTTCGGCTCGGAGCGCTACTCGCAGGAGGAGCTCGTCGCGGAGTTCGCGGCGGCCTTCCTCGGGAGCGAGGCCGGGATCGACCCCTCCCGGGTCGAGCAGTCGGCGGCCTACATCGCCTCGTGGCTGCGCGTCCTCGACGACGACCGGCGCCTGGTCGTGGTCGCCGCCGCGCAGGGGCAGCGGGCCGCGGATCACATCCTCGGCAGGGAGCCGGAGGCCGGGGCCGGTACGGACTGACCTAGCGGGTCCGGCACGACCGGGCCGCAGACGCAGGGCGGGGCGGCGATCGGGACGGCTACGGCCGCCCGGCGCCGTCCCCGCCGGGCACGCCGCTCCACCGCGACGGCAGATGACCAGGAAACACAGGGAACGGAAGGAGACGCACGATGCCGCGGAGCATCATCGACTGGGAGATCACGGAGGCGTTCTCGAAGTTCGGCTTCGGGGACGGCGACGGCCCCAACTTCACCGACGAGGTCGTCTCGGCCATCGAGGCGGCAGGGCCCTACCGCTGCCGCGCCCAGGTCTGGGGGCTGCACAACTACGGGATCGAGGCGATCGAGGAGAAGGTAGCGCCGGGGGAATGGGTGCGCGTGGCGGAGTTCGACGGGTACGCGCTGCCGCCCTGGGAGAGCCTGCCGGAGGTCATTCGCGACGCGCTCGTCGCGCTCAACAACGGTGAGCCGCCCGCGTGGCGGCTCTGAAGACACCGAGCCACGAAGGGATGCCCCGATGAGGAGAGCACAGAGAGCTGGCGGACGACGGGAGCGCCGTGGCGCCCCGTGGAGTGAGCAGGATGACGATCGCCTGCTGGGCATCGCCCACCTGCCGCCCATCGTGGTCGCACGGACGATGCAGCGCAGTTGGCACGCGTGCCGGCGGCGGCTCGCCTACCTCCGGGCGAACGGCAGGAGCCGGCCAGCCTCGCGCGACGAGCCGCCACGCGACGGATAGGAGGCGCTGGAGGCAAGGCGGGGGAGGCCAAGAGCGCGCCCGTCTATGCGGCCCGCATAATCGCGCATCTCCCACGGCGCTGGAGGCGGGGCGGGAGAGGCCAAGAGCGCGCCATCTCCCGGCCCCGCCTACTCATCATGACGCTTCCCTAGTCGCGCGGGGGACCCTCCGGCCGGATGTTAGAGCTGTCCGCCGGCGGCCGCGGCGCGGGACCCGCTGCCGCGGCGGGCGTCGAGGCGATGGCCGTCGGCAAGCCGGCGGGCCCCGGAACCACCGCAGATGGCGCCCCGGGCACGGGATCCGGGGTCGCAACCGCCGTCCCGGTCCCCGGCGCACCCGGCACTTCACGCGGCTCGCCGGGGCCGCACGACACCGCCAGCGCCGTGATCGACGCGAGCGCCGCCACCCCCCGGACGAGCGACACGCAGAATGCGCGGCTCAGCATGCCCCGACTGTAACAAGAGGTTCGGGGCCGGCCCGTGGAGTGCCGGTGCACGTGATGGTCGGGCAATGCCGACGCGGGGAGTGAGTGAGGGCCCCAGCAGGGCACTCGCCGATCGCACCGGCCGCGCCGTCGCGGACCGCCGACGATGAGGCGGGCGCTCCGACTACGGCAAAGCCGGATTCCGGACGCCGCAGGCGCGGCCGGTGAAGCCGGTATGCGTGGCCGCGAGCGCCGGGACGACCGGCGCGGCTCGGTGCCGCCGCGGGCGGGGGACGCATGGGCATGGCGCCGCAGCGAGGTCGCAGTCGGCCAGGTGCTCGAGCCGGGGGGAACCGCGCCTCGGCGATGCGGCGCTCGCGGCGGCGGGCGTCGCGATCCTTGAGTTCGGCCGAGAGCAACTCGGCGGGGTAGCCGAGGTGGGTGAGGCGGTCGCGCCACGCGACCTCGGCGAGGGGCCCGCCTGCTCGCGCACGGACACCTCCTCGGCGAACCGGATGGGCCAGACCCGGCGGGAGAAGGAGATCACTACCAGTACGGATCGCCTGCTGGCGGCTCCAGGTATCCGGTGTCGCCCCAGCACACGACATCGCCCTCCTCGCTCACTGCGCAGACCCGCTTCTGGCTGGAGCTGATGGCGACGTAGCGACCCCGAGGCGGGTCGAGCGGCCCCTGCTGGTAGAGCGAGCCCCAGCAGCGCACATCCCCGGCGTCCGTGAGCGCGCAGCCATGCTCCCGGCCGACCGCTATCGCCACGTAGTTGCCGGCCGCCAAGTCCGGGGACCAGTCCCCGTTGGCGCCCCGGCACACCACGTCCCCGGCGGACCTGACAACGCAGAGAGGGCCAGGACCGTCACTCACGGCAACGGGACGATCGAACGGTGGCCCGAGAGGAGCGACACGGCCTTCAGGATTCCGGCAGATCATCTCCCCGTCCTCCAGGACGGCGCAGATGTGGAGATCCCCTCTCGACCTTCCGACGTGCGTGCTTCGATAGGGGCCGCCGGGGAACTCCACTGGTTCCAGGAAGTTGCCCGGCCCGCGGCAGGCCGCAGCCCCCGTGCCGGAAATCGTGCATGTGATCGGAAATCCGGCGGCCATGGTGGTCGCCACGGAGCGGTAGGGGCCGGGACTGACGCGGTCAGCGAGGCCCCCACCCCAACAGACCCTCTCAGCATCCTCCGTGAGTGCGCAGGTCTCCACCATGCCGGCGCTCAGCGCCCTGTAGCGACCGGGGGGAACCTCCGCCTGCCCCATGTTGTTCCAGCCCCAGCAGGCGGCTTCCCCCTCGTCGGTCAGGGCACAGGTGTGGCCGAGACCGTCGCTCACCGAGACGTAGGGAGGCGGGGCGGGTGCAGGAGGCTCGACCCTGTTCTCGACGGCGCCCCAGCAGACCGCGCCGCGGGCCTCGTCGAGCGCACAGCCATACCCATGGCCCACGTCCACGTCCACGTAGCCGCCAGAAACGGGGGCGGGCGGATGCATCACCCGGAGGTCGCCGTGCGCGAACCAGCCGCTCCCATGGACCCAGCACTCGAGATGACCCCCATCCGTGACCGCGCAGACATGCTTCTCACCCGGGCTGACCGCGACATAGCGGGCACCCCGGGGCGCGCCACAGCCGTCAAGCTCGCCTGTGGTGGTGAGTGCGCAATGGCTGTCGCCCGACACGGCGACCGAGGTGTAGGTCTCGTGGAGCAGGTGGGTCGAGACCGGCAACGCATGAGCGTGGACCCGCCCCGCCATCGCGCAGGCGGCACCCTGCGTCCGGGTCAGAGCGCATACGCCCAGGGACTCTCGGGACCAGCCCAGGGAGGCATGCCTGACGTCGACCGTCGTGTAGCTCCCCGGCGGGAGATCGGGAAGGGACAGTCGGTCGAAGGTGGTCGGCTCGCGTTCCTGACTCGTCCAGCACGCCGCCGCGCCCCCGTCCGTCACGGCGCATGCAAACGTAGGGCCCGCATACCTGTAGCCCTCGATGTAATCCTCGCCGGTGGTCCAACTTAAGGCCCGGTAGCGGCCGGGGGGCGCATCGCGGGAGGGGTCGAGCCTTCCCTCCGGGAATGGCCCCCCACCCGCTGGCCAGCAGACGATCGCACCGTCATGCGTGATGGCGCAGGTATCGCCGCCAACCGCGTCGATGAAGGCGTAGGGGCCGGGCGGGGTGTCCCAGCCGGCGCCGCTCTCGATGTCCCAGCAGAGGGCCTCACCGTCCTCGGTCAGCGCGCAGGCGTGGGTAGAGCCGACGGTGATGGCGGTCAGGACGCCTGGCGGCGCATTGAACACGGGGGGCTGGCGCGGGCGGGATGCGGCGCGGCCGGGTTGGGCACGATCCGCCGTTGCCTCGGCTTCCTCGTCGGTGGGGGTGGGAAGCGGACTGGCCGTCGGCTCGGGGGTGGAGGCCCTGGCGTCGGACGATGGGGGAGTCGGTGTGGCGCGGGCCGTGGGTCGAGGGGTCGCGCTGGCGGTGGACGCGGCGGTAGCCGTGATAGACGGTGTCGCCGTCGGAGTGGTGCCAGGCGGTGCGGTTGCTGGCCGTGCGGGGTCAGGCGTCTCTGTCCGAGCGGGCGAGGGCGTCGGGGGGTCGCCACGGCAGGCGACCAGCGCCGCGGCGAGGCTTGCAAGGATGAGGAGATGGCGCGCCACCGCGTTCACGCCACGACGATAGCAGTCGGCGGGCACGGGACGTGGACGCTTGGGTCGGCCGCCGTCGGCCTCAGCCGGCGGAGCGGCCGGGGGAGCCCTCCTCGCCCAGCAGGTGGGCGACGAGGGCTGAGCCGTTTGGCCCCATCTGAGGCCGCTTCTTCGGGGATGATCCCCTCTGACGAGGGGGACCGACCCTCATGCCATCTGTCATAGGGCGTGGACTCGTTCCTGGGGGCCAGTCAGCTCGGTCACGCCGTCGCCCCGACCCGGTCCTCGCCGGCCGTTTTTTTTGGGGGCCATTTTGGGGACATGTTTGGTGGTACGGGCTGGGACGGAAGCCACAATGGGTGACATAAACAGCCGTGACTGCCCGCGGTTTAGGTACAAACACGGTACGCTATGGGCCCAGAGGCGACGTGCTGGGAGCGGTCCGAGGACCCTTTCAAGGTGGAAACGGGGGTTCGAGTCCCCCTGGGGGCACCAGCTTCGCGGGTTCGCATGCGGGTGCGGGAGTTGGCGATGGCACGACGGCGAGGTGCGCAGATGCCGAAGGCGACCGGGTTATTCCTCGCCGCGCTCGTGCTGGCCGCGGCGACGGCCTGCGGCGGCGACGGCTCAGCGGGAGACGTTGGCGCGACCGCCCGCGGGACGCTGGCCGCGCCGGACGGCCGCACGATGGGCGAGGTGATCCTGACGCAGACGCCGACCGGAGTCCTCATCTCTGCAGAGGTGAGCGGACTCTCACCCGGCGCGCACGGCTTCCACATCCACGGCGTCGGCGCCTGCGCGCCCGACTTCGCGGCGGCCGGGAGCCACTTCGCCCCCGGCGGGGAGCCCCATGGCTTCCTGCACGAGGACGGCCCGCACGCGGGCGACCTTCCGAACATCCATGCCGGCGGGGACGGAAACGCGCGCGCTGAGTACTTCACCGCTGCGGTCACCCTCGATGCCGGGGCGGACCACTCGCTGTTCGACGAGGACGGGTCGACATTCATCGTGCACGCCGATCCGGACGACTACCTGGACGTCGCGTCGGCGGGCGCCCGCATCGCCTGCGGCGTGATCGAGCGCAGCTAGACGCTCCGTCGTCCCGGCGGTCAGGCGATCCGACCTCCCGGGGCGGGCCCGCGCTCTTGCGTTGGGGTTCGGCCCCGAGGTCGGAGATGGCGGCCACCAGACCATTCCCGCCGATAAGAAGCGGTCCGCACGACCGTCGGAGCCGGTGACGGAGCACGCCGCCCGATGCGGGGCAGTCCGCGGGGATGGGGCCCGCCCGCGGCGGCGAGGGGCGGCGGCGGGGCCGTGCGCGCGGATCCGCCGCGGTTCGATCCGCCCCCGGCGCTCTCGTCGCTACTGCGTCGGCAGGGGCGGCTGCCACCACGGCGGGAGATCGCTGATCTCCACCGCCGTCACCCACTTCACCCAGTGATAGCCGCGCCGTCCCGGCGCGACCAGCCGCACCGGGAAGCCGTGCTCGGCGCTGAGCGGCTCACCTCCCACGTGCGTGGCGAGGAGCAGCGGGGCCGCCCCGTCGAGAGCGAAGCGGCGGGAGTACCCGGTGACGGAGCCGATCACCACGCTGCGCGCTCCCGGCGCTGCGCGCGCGCGCCCGATCACGGTCGCAAGCGGCACGCCGCTCCACTCCTGCCGGGTGTACCAGCCTCCGGTGCAGTCCAGGATCTCGCGTTGGCTGCGCAGGGGCATGGTCACAAGCTCGGCGTAGCTCACCTCGAGGGGACTCTCGACCTCCCCGGAGACACTCAGGCGCCATGTGGGCGGATCGACCCGCTGGCGCCTGTCGGTGAGCCAGTTGGTGACCGGGTGGGCGTTCCCGGAGAAGCTCGCCTCCTCGCGCGAGCCCGTGAAGCGGCGGTCGGGGCCCGCGGCCGCGGAGGCGGCGACCAGGCCGCGCGAGAGGACGAGCCCTCCCGCCCCGACCGCGAGCAGCCGGATCGCGGCGCGCCTGCTCGTGAAGTCGGCCACGCGGGCGCGTGGCCAGCGGACGGCGACGTGGACGAGAAACGGCGGGATGAGGACGAGGGCGAGGATCGTATGCAGCACGAGCGGCCTCATCGATCCGTAGATCGGGACCGGTATGCTGCCCCGCCCGACGGCCGCCCACCACAGCCCGGTGGCGAGGGTCCCCACGAAGAGCGCGCCGAGCAGGGCCGGGGCGACCGCCCACGGGCCCGCGCGTCGCCGCCGGAAGGAGCGCACGACGATGCGCCACTTCCACACCACCAGCACGACGAGGCTCAGCCCGCCCGCGCCGTGCAGCCAGAAGACCCACGCCCCGCCCGGGCTGCCGACGAGCATGCTCCCGAGCCCCGACCCGAGCTCGAGCAGGAGCAGTGCCAGGATGGTGAGGTTGGTTACGCGCGCACTCACGCATCGTCTCCGGACGCTCGCGTGCCGAGCATACCGCGCCCGCGCGGGCGCGGCCGGGCACGCGGCGAGCGATGCCTCCGTGCCCCCGGCGCGGGACGGAGGTGGGCCGGCACCGATCGGCCTGTGTTCGGATAGGCTCCGCCGAAGCGGGCAGGGAGGGGACCATGGCAGGCGGCTATCTGGCGACTCGGAGCGAGGTCGAGGCCTTCGCCGGGCGGATCGGACTGACCGGGTTCACGGCGGAGCCGATGGAGGAGTTCGCCCGAGCGGCCCTCTACATGGGGGATCTCATCGCGGGACTCCCGCGCGAGTTCTCCCCAACCTCGGAGCCGGCCCACGTCTTCCGCGCCCGCGAGGGGACGCAGGAGTGACCGATCTCGCATGGATCGGGATCGCGGAGGCCGCCGGGCTGATCCGGGAGCGCCGGCTCTCCCCCGTGGAGTACGTCGAGGCGCTATACGACCGCGCGGACGCTCTCGACGACCGAATCCACGCCTACATCCGTCGCACGCGCGAGATCGCGCTGCACGCGGCCGGAGAGGCGCAGTCGGAGATCGCCGCCGGGCGCTACCGGGGCCCGCTCCACGGCATCCCGTACGGCCTCAAGGACATCATCGACCGCGCGGGCGTCCCCACCACGGCGCACTCGAAGATCCTCGCGGACAATGTTGCCCACGAGGACGCCGCAGTCACAGAGAAGCTCACCGCCGCGGGCGGCGTGCTGATGGGGAAGATGGCCACCCACGAGTTCGCACTGGGGGGCCCCTCCTTCGATCTCCCGTGGCCCCCGCCCCGGAACCCGTGGGACCTCGCCCGCTTCACCGGAGGATCCTCGAGCGGATCGGCGGCCGCGGTGGCCGCCGGGCTCCTGCCGGCGGCGCTGGGCACGGACACGGGCGGCTCCGTCCGCGGTCCCGCGTCTCTGTGCGGCATCGTCGGGATGAAGCCGACCTACGGGCGTGTGAGCCGCCGCGGCGTCTTCCCGCTGGCGTTCAGCCTCGACACCGTCGGTCCGCTGACGCGGACGGTCGAGGACAACGCCCTCCTGCTCTCGGCGATCGCGGGACACGATCCGGACGACCCCGGGAGCTCGCCGGCACCGGTGCCCGAATTCTCGACCGATCTCCGGGCCGGCGTCCGAGGTCTCCGGGCCGGTCTCCTCCGGCACTTCTACACGGAGGACATGGAGGCCGATCCGGAGGTGGCGGAGGCCGTCGAGGCGGCCGTCGAGGTGCTGGCGGGGCTCGGCGTGCAGGTCCGGGAAATGGCGCTCGAGCCGCTCGCGCTCTACGCGGCGTGCAGCCGCACCCTCATCACCTCCGAGGCCTACGCCGTCCACGAGAGGTGGCTGACCGAGCGCCCCGGGGACGACGGCGCCTCGCTCAGGCAGCGGCTCCTTCCCGGCGCCTTCGTCCGCGCCGTCGACTACGTGCACGCGGGGCGGCTGCGACGCCAGCTCGTCGAGCAGTTCGAGCGCGAGATGGCTCCGGTCGACGTCGCGATCACGGTCTCGAGCATGGATCCGCCGCCGCCCATCGACGACGAGAATGAGATCGCCAGGACCTACCCCCGGCAGGCGCGCCAGCCCTTCAACGTGCTGGGCGTCCCGGCGCTGGCGCTGCCCGTCGGCTTCACGCGAAGCGGGTTGCCCCTCTCCATGCAGATCGCCGGGCGCGCCTTCGACGAGGCAACCGTCTACCGCGTGGCGTACGCCTACGAGCAGGCGACCGGGTGGACCGCGAGGCGCCCCCCGGTGGCCTGACCGGGCGGGGGCGGTGACGCTCCCCGGGCGGGGCGATAAGCTAGGAGCCGGTTCCGTCGCCGGGGAGTGAAGCCGCGCCCCCATCGTCTAGCGGCCGAGGACGCCACCCTCTCAAGGTGGAAACGGGGGTTCGAGTCCCCCTGGGGGCACCAACGTTCTAGGTTGGAATCCGGCGACGGAGCGGAGCGGAAAGGCGGCGATACCGCCGCCCCTGGGGCCATTCTGGGGACATTCGTCGGTCGAATCGACGAAACCGACCGCCTGCCGCCACTCCGCTCGGGCCGAGAAGGACTAGCCGAAGTCGACGCGTCGCGGGCAGCGCGCTGACGCATTCGAGGGGCTGAGCCGGCGCCGCTTGAGGTAGGAGACGAGCCTCCGCCCGTCGCTCGTGCCGAGCCTGAGGCGCCTCGCGAGCCAGGGCCTGGCGCCCCGCCCCTGCAGGTAGCGCTGCTGCCGCCGCTCGTACATCGCCAATTGCTGGCGCAGCGCTGCGTTCTTGAGCGTGAGGTCCCGTCTCTCGCGAAACCAGGCAGATAACACCGTGAGCCACGGGCGGACGTATGCGAGCAGGCTTCACCTCCGGGTCGGAGCCGAAGACGTGTCGCTGCCCTCGGACCAGTCACATCAAGGGCGATCCGAATATTGTGGCCCCACACCCCCGTCCGCCACGCGCCAATCGGTGCCGACTAGTCCCGTTCCATCAAGGTGAATCCGCCGCTTCCGCCACACGTGCGCCCAGCCAGAACGTGTTGTGGCCCGATTCAGTGGTAGCCACTTCCACGTCGACCTCAAACAGGTCCTGGATCGCCCCTGCTGAGAGGACGGCTGCGGTTGGTCCTGCCGAGTGGATGGCACCCTGCTTCATGAGCACGA
>DAOULG010000202.1:0-9221 GCA_034420495.1 Dehalococcoidia bacterium | reverse complement strand
GACCGAGACCTTCCGCCGCCTCGCGCGGGATGTCGCGATGCAGGTCGCGGCGATGAACCCGCTCGCCGTCACCGAGGAGGACGTTCCGGACGACGTGGAGGGCGATCGATCGCAGCACGCGCTCCTGGAGCAGCCCTTCATCAAGGACTCCTCGCAGACCATCGGCGAGCTGCTGCGGGAGGCGATCGCGCAGACGGGCGAGAACATCCGCGTCGCGGACTTCGCCCGCTTCGAGCTCGGCGGCTAGCCTCGCCCCGCCCCGTCCCGCCCCTCAGGCGCGCGCGCGGCCTCCCCGTGGCGGCGATGGCTGCGCTATCGTGTGGCCTCGGGCGCCGGCCGGGCCGCACGGGCGGGGCGTCGCGCGGGGGGAGGAGCGATGTCGGAGGAGCTGCTCGACGACGCGGCCCAGCGCATGGACAAGGCGGTCGATGCGTTCGTCAACGCGATCGCAACGATCCGGACGGGTCGCGCGAACACCACGCTCGTGGAGCACCTTCCCGTCGCGCACTACGGCCAGACGCTCCCGCTCAACCAGCTCGCGACCCTCGCGGCGCCGGACGCCCAGCTCATCACGGTCCAGCCGTGGGACCGGGGCGCGGTCGACTCCATAGTGCGCGCCATCCAAAAGAGCGATCTCGGGATCAACCCCGCCTCGGACGGCGTCGTGATCCGGCTCCCGATACCCCCGCTCACGGAAGATCGCCGCCGCGAGCTGGTGCGACAGCTCGGCGGGAAGCTCGAGGACTCGCGTGTCGCCGTCCGCAACGTGCGGCGACACGCCGTCGACGGCCTGCGCAAGGAGCTGCGGGCGGGCGAGCTCTCCGAGGACGAGGAGCGGCGCGAGCTCGACCGGCTCGAGCGCACGACGCAGGAGCACGTGGGGATGCTGCACGAGCTCGCGGCGGAGAAGGAACGCGAGCTCCTGGAGGTTTGAGCGCCGGGCCGCGCCAGCGGCGGCGCGCACAGGACGCCCGGCCCGGCCGGCCGGGGAGCGGAGGACGGGCGTGGTAGCAGGGCGGGTCCCGCACGCCGGGGAGATGCTGCCCCTCCCGGCGCTGTCGAGCGCCCCTCCGCGCCACGTCGCGATCATCATGGACGGGAACGGTCGCTGGGCGACGGAGCGGGGACTCTCCCGGGCGGAGGGGCACCGCGCGGGAGCCATCGCGATCCGCACCGTCGCCGAGCGGCTCTCGCAGCACGGCGTCCCGGTGCTCACCCTCTTCGCCTTCTCGACGGAGAACTGGGGCCGCCCGCGCGCGGAGGTCGAGGCGATCCTGGGGCTCGCCTCGGACTTCATCGACACCAGGCTCGCCGAGCTCGACGAGGCCGACGTGCGGCTGGCGCACATCGGCGATATCGAGCGACTCCCGCTGGCGCTCCGGGCCAAGGTGAGGCGCGCCGTCGAGCAGACGGCCGCGAACACCGGGCTCGTTCTCAACGTCGCCTTCAGCTACGGGGGCCGCGCCGACATCGTCGACGCGGTGCGCCGGCTGGTCGACGACGGCGTGCGCTCGGAGGACATCACCGAGGAGGCGATCGCGGAGCGCATCGCGACGGCGCACCTGCCGGAACCCGATCTGCTCATCCGCACCGGCGGCGAGCGCCGGATCTCGAACTTCCTCGTCTGGCAGGCGGCCTACGCCGAGTACTACTTCACCCCGACGCTGTGGCCCGACTTCGACGCGCGCGCGGTCGACGCCGCGCTCGTCGAGTACGGCCGGCGCCGGCGCCGCTTCGGTCTCGTCCCGGAGAGCGCGTGCCCTCCGGACGGGCTGACCGCGTCCGCCGGCGCATAGACGGCCCGGCGCGGGATCGCGGCGCCGTGGAGCGCGGCCGCAGGGCACCGACGCCCGGGGTCCCCGGCACCCCGCCGCCGCCGGGTGCGGCGCCCGGGGGCGCGCTTGCGGCGCGGCTCGGGGTTGCGCTGGTGGGGCTCCCCGCCGTCGCGTTGCTGCTGGCGCTCCCCGCCCCCCTCTTCGTCGTCGCGCTCGCGCTGCTCGCCGCGCTCGGCACCGCCGAGCTCCTGCGCGCCGCCGGCGCGGGACCGGCGACGATCGCTCTCGCCGGCGCCGCCTCCGCGGCCTGCGTCACGGCGCTCGCCGCGCTGGATCGGGGGGCGAGCGCGGCCGCGCTCGCGCTCTCAGCGCTCGCCCTCCTCGCGGCGCTCCGCGCCTCCGGCGGCCGGCCGGCGCCGGCGCTCTGGGCGGCGGCCGGCCTGCTCTACGTCGGCGTCGGGCTGGGGCACGCGTCCCTGATCCGGATGGAGCCCGAGGGGCAGCGCTGGCTCCTCGTGCTCCTCGCCGGCGTCTTCGCCACCGACACCGGGGCGTACGCCGTCGGCCGGCCGCTCGGGCGGCACCTCCTCGCACCGCGGCTCTCCGCCGGCAAGACCTGGGAGGGGGCGGCCGGCGGGCTCGCCGCGGGCGTCGCCGCGACGCTCGGCGCCGCCTGGGCGCTCGACCTTCCGGCCGCGGGGGGAGAGGCCCTCGCGCGCTCCGAGCTCGCCGCGGCGGCCCTGGCCGTCCCCGCCGCCGCCCAGGCCGGCGATCTCCTCGCCTCCGCCATCGAGCGGCGCCTCGCGAGGAAGGACTTCTCCCGCCTGCTGCCGGGCCACGGCGGTCTCCTCGACCGGATGGACTCGCTCCTCATCGCGGCGCCGACCCTATACTTGTTCCTGGCATGGGCGACGTGATCGGTCTCGCCATTCTGGGCTCGACGGGGTCGATCGGGCGGCAGGCCCTCGACGTGGTCCGTGCGCTCCCCGACGATCTCCGCGTCTCCGCGCTCGCCTGCCACGGCAACGTGGAGGAGCTCGGGGCGCAGCTCGCCGAGTTCCGCCCCGCCGCCGCGTGGGTGGAGGCGCCCCCGGAGGGGTGGACGCCTCGGGCGCACGCGGGCGTGGACGTCGCCCCGCTCGAGGAGCTGGCGCTGCGCGACGATGTCGACGTCGTGCTGGTCGCGACCACCGGCCTCGCCGGGCTCGCTCCGACCCTCGCCGGCCTCCGCGCCGGCAAGAAGGTGGCCATCGCGAACAAGGAGGTGCTCGTCGTGGCCGGCGCGCCGGTGCGGCGCGCACTGGAGGAGGGGGCGCCGGCCGGCGCGGAGCTCCGCCCCGTCGACTCCGAGCACTCGGCGATCTGGCAGTGCCTGTGGGGCGAGCGGCCGGAGGCCGTCCAGCAGCTGACGCTCACCGCCTCGGGCGGGGCCTTCCGCGACCTCGAGGCCGGGGAGCTCGAGCGGGTCACGCCCGAGCAGGCTCTCGCGCATCCCACCTGGCGCATGGGGCGCAAGGTGACCGTCGACAGCGCCACGCTCTTCAACAAGGGCCTGGAGGCGATCGAGGCCCGGTGGCTCTTCGACGTGCCGCTGTCGCGGATCGAGATCGTGCAGCACCGCGAGAGCATCGTGCATTCGCTCGTGCGCTTCGTCGACGGCTCGGTGAAGGCGCAGCTCGGCGAGCCGGACATGCGGCTTCCGATCCAGTGCGCGCTGACCTACCCGCTGAGGCTCCCGGCGCGGCACGTCGCGCCCCTCGACCTCGCCGGCGTCGGCCGTCTCCACTTCGAGCCGGCCGACCACGATCGGTTCCCGGCGCTCGCGCTGGCACTCGAGGCCGGGCGGCGCGAGGACGGATCGGCGGCGGCGCTCTCCGGCGCCGACGAGGCGGCCGTCGCCCACTTCCTCGCCGGCCGTCTCGGCTTCACGGAGATCGCCGGGCTGCTCCGCTCGGCGCTCGACGCCCACGAGCCGGTCGACGAGCACGATCTCGATGCGCTGCTCGGGGCGGAGGCGTGGGGCCGGCACTTCGTCGACCGCGCCGTCGCGCGCCCCGGCCCGGCGCCGGGCGCGCCGGCCCCCGCAGGAGGCCGGCGCGAGGGACCGGGCGCGTGAGCCGCCGCCTCCGCTACCTGCCGCTCGGCCTGCTGGCGGCGGCGGCCGCCGCCGTCGTCCTGCCGAGCGCGGGAGGGGCCGTGAACTCGGCGCTGCTCTTCCTCCTCATGATCACCGGCCTCGTGCTCATCCACGAGGCCGCGCACTTCGCCACGGCGAGGCTCTTCGGCGTGCGCGTCCTCGAGTTCGGCGTCGGCTTCCCGCCGCGCATCGGCGCCGTCCGGTGGCGCGACACCATCTACTCGCTCAACTGGCTCCCCCTCGGGGGATTCGTGCGCCTCCTGGGCGAGGAGGATCCGGACGATCCGCGTTCGCTGGCGGCGCAGGCTCGCTGGAAGCGCTTCATCGTCCTCGTCTCGGGCGCGGCGGCGAACCTGCTCCTCCCGGTGCTGCTTTTCGGCATCGCCTACATGGTCCCGCACGAGGAGTCGGCGGCGCGGGCGGTGATCGCCGAGGTGGTCCCGGGCGCCCCGGCGGAGGCGGCCGGCCTCCGGACGGGGGACGTGATCTTCGAGGTCGGCGGCCGCAACGCGAAGAACGTGGCGGAGGCCGGTCGGCTGGTGCGGCTCCACCAGGGTCGCGAGACCGATTTCCTGGTCAAGCGCGGCGAGGAGGGCTTCGTCACCGTCGCGGTGGAGCCCCGCTGGGCGCCGCCGGCGGGCCAGGGCCCGACCGGCATCCGCATCGCCGCGCAGTACCCCTTCACCGACGTGATCGCGCTCCCGCCGTGGGAGGCGGCGGGGGCGGGGCTCCGGGCCACGGTGGATGCGATGATCCTCTTCCGGAACGAGGTGATCGGCTGGGTGAAGGGGTCGGGCGGCCCCGCGCTCGCGGGCCCGGTCGGCATCGCTCAGACGACCGGCGAGGTGGCGCGCGAGGGCGGGATATCCCCCCTCTTCTCGCTGGCCGCGGTGCTCTCCATCAACCTCGGCGTGCTCAACCTCCTGCCGCTCCCGATGCTCGACGGGGGCCGGCTCTCCTTCCTGATGCTCGAGATCGCCCGCCGCGGGCGGCGCGTCGCCCCGGAGCGCGAGGCGCTGGTCCACCTGGCGGGCTTCGTGGTCTTCATCGGGCTGGCGGTGGTGATCACCTTCGCCGACATCGCGCGCATCGCGAACGGCGAGTCGCTCTTCCGGTAGGAGGATCGCCGGCCGCGGCCGGCGCTGGCGGGACCCGCCCCGCTGTGGGAGTATCGGCCGGGAGAGCGGCGGCGCAGGCGGCCGGGTCGGGGGCATCGGTGAGCACACGACGCAACGAGACGCGAGCGGTCAGGATCGGGCCGATGACGGTCGGAGGCGGCGCCCCGATCGCGGTGCAGTCGATGGCGGCGACGCGCACGCGCGACGTCGCCGCCACGGTGCGGCAGGTCGAGCTCCTCGGCGAGGCCGGCGCCGATCTCATCCGCATCGCGGTCGACTCCCGCAAGGACGTCGAGGCGCTCGCGGAGGTCAGGGATCGCACGGAGGCGACGCTCTCCGTCGACCTCCAGGAGAACTACCGGCTCGCGACGACCGTCGCGCCGCTCGTCGACAAGGTGCGCTACAACCCCGGCCACCTCCACCACCACGAGCGCACGAAGCCCGTCCGGGAGAAGGTCGCCTTCCTGGCCGAGACGGCGGAGCGCAACGACGTGGCGCTCCGGGTGGGCGTGAACTGCGGATCCGTCGACCCGCTGCTGGCGGAGCGCTTCGGGGAGGACGATGTCGGCGCGATGGTCGAGAGCGCCCTCCAGCATGCGGCGCTCCTCGACGATCTCGGTTTCACGCGCTTCGTCGTCTCGCTCAAGGACTCCGACTGGCGGAAGGTCGTCGAGGCGAACCGGCGCTTCTCCGCGGAGCGCCCCGAGATCCCCCTCCACCTCGGCGTGACCGAGGCCGGGATGCCGCCGGAGGGCGTGATCAAGACGCGCGTCGCGTTCGAGCAGCTGATCTCGCAGGGCATCGGCGACACCATCCGCGTCTCGCTCACCGTTCCCTTCGAGGAGAAGGGCGAGGAGGTGCGCGCCGGCCGGGCGATCCTCGCCGACATCGCCGCGGGCCGCTTCCGGTCGGTGCCGACCTTCCTCGACGGCGGGCTCAACATCATCTCCTGCCCCTCCTGCTCCCGCGTCGAGAACGAGGCCTTCGTCGATCTCGCGAGGGACGTGAAGGAGATGAGCGCCTTCGCCCGCGAGGAGGAGGTCACGATCGCCGTGATGGGCTGCCGCGTGAACGGCCCCGGGGAGACCGACGACGCCGACATCGGCCTCTGGTGCGGCCCGACCGGCGTGAACCTGAAGCGCGGCTCCGAGGTCGTCGGGCACTACCCCTACGATGCGATCCTGGGGCGCACGCGCGAGCTTCTCGACGAGGTGATCACGGAGCGGCGCGCTGGCACCACCGGGCGGTGAGCCACCCCCGCACCACCTGAGACCGGCCGCACCGGGGCCGGCGGTGCTCTCCACCATGTGGGCGGTGCAGCCCCGCTTCGAGCACGCGCTCGACGTCTTCGCCGAGCGCGCCGCCGAGCTCGGCTTCGCGGGCATCGAGATCAATCACTCGATGGATGCGGCCCAGGTCGGCGTGCTGCTCGCCCAGACGGCGCTCCCCGTGGTGTCGGTGCACGCGCCGGCGCCGCTCGAGCGGCATCCCGGCGGCGGCTGGAACCGCTCGCTCGACCTCGCCTCGGACGACGAGCGGGAGCGCCTCCTCGCCGTCGACTACGCACGTCGCTCCATCGAGCTCGCCGGGGAGGCGGGCGCCTCGCTCGTGATCCTCCACCCGGGGGCCGCCAGCCTGGCGCAGCTCCCGCCCGAGCGGAGGCTCCGGCGCCTCTACGAGCGCGGCGCCGCGCGGGGCGAGGAGTGGGGCGCCGCGGTGGACGAGGCGCTGCGCGAGCGGGCGAGGCTCGGTCCGCCCGCGCTCGATAGGGCGCGGCGCTCCCTCGCCGACCTCGTGCGGGTCGCCGAGCTCCACGACGTGACGATCGGGCTCGAGTGCCGCCTCTACTACCACCAGCTCCCGCTCCCCGACGAGGCGGCGGAGCTGCTCGCCGAGCATCCGCCGGATCGCGTCGGCTACGTCCACGACGTCGGCCATGCCGAGGTGCAGCACCGCCTCGGCCTCACCGACCGCGCCGCCTGGCTCGATCTGCTCGGCGAGCGCCTGGTGGGGGTCCACCTCTCCGACGTGAACGGGCTGGTCGATCACCGCGCGCCGGGCAACGGCGACGTCGACTTCCGGTGGGTGGCGGAGCGGCTTCCCGCCGGCGTGGTGCGGACGCTCGAGATCGACCAGGAGGAGCCCGAGGACGACCTCGTGCGCGGCCTGCAGCTGCTCTCCGGGGCCGGGGTGGTCGCGCCGCCGCCGCCGGGGCGCGCCGGCCGTTCCTGACGGGTGCGTGGTTCGGGGCCGCGCTACACTGCCGCCATGGCGGTCGGGATGCGGATGACGCGTCTCTTCGGACGCACCCTGCGCGAAGCGCCGAGCGACGCCGAGTTCGCGTCGCACCGGCTGCTGCTGCGCGGCGGCTTCGTCGATCAGCTCGCCGCCGGCATCTACTCCTACCTGCCCCTGGGCTGGCGGGCGAAGCGCCGCGCCGAGGAGATCGTCCGCGAGGAGATGGATCGCGCCGACGCCGAGGAGGTGCTGCTCCCCGCGATCCATCCGCTCGAGCTGTGGGAGCAGACCGGCCGCGATCAGGCCTTCGGCGACACGCTCTTCGTGGTCGAGGACCGGCGCTCGCGCCGCCTGGTGCTGGCGCCGACGCACGAGGAGGTGATCACGCGGCTCTTCTCGGGCCACGCCCGCTCGTACCGCGACCTGCCGGTGACGCTCTACCAGATCCAGACGAAGTTCCGCGACGAGGCGCGGCCCCGCGGAGGCCTCGTGCGCGTCCGCGAGTTCACGATGAAGGACGCCTACAGCTTCGATCTCGACGAGGAGGGGCTGGACGCCTCGTACGAGGCGATGTTCCGCGCCTACCGGCGCATCTTCGAGCGCGTCGGCATCCCCACGGTTGCCGCCGAGGCCGACTCGGGCGCTATAGGCGGCAAGGGCTCGCAGGAGTTCCTCTTCCTCACGGATGTCGGCGAGGACACCGTCCTGCTCTGCGACTGCGGCTACGCCGCGAACGCCGAGAGGGCCGAGTTCCGCCGCGGGCCGGCCGCCGACGAGACGCCGCTCCCCCTGGAGGAGGTGGCGACGCCCGGCGTGACGACCATCGAGGCCCTCGCCGAGCTGCTCGACGTGGCGCCGACGCGGACCGCGAAGGCCGTCTTCTTCACCGCCGCCTGGGGCGACGGGGGCGAGCAACCGGTGATCGCGGTGCTCCGCGGCGACCTCCAGGCGAACGAGGTGAAGCTCGCCAACGCGCTGGCGGAGGAGGGAGCCCCGCCACGGCTTCGCCCCATGACGGACGCGGAGGTCGCCGGCGCCGGCCTCGTCGCCGGCTACGCCTCGGCGGTCGGCGCGGGAGCGGACGTCCGCGTCGTCGCCGATCTCTCGATCCCCGGTTCGCCGAACCTCATCGCCGGCGCCAACCGCGAGGGCGTCCACCTCCGCAACGTGAACTTCGGGCGTGACTGGGAGGCCGAGGTGGCCGACATCGCGCTCGCCGAACCGGGCCACGCCTGCGCGCGCTGCCCCGAGGAGGCCGGCGACGGGCAGCACCGCCTGCGCTCCCACCGCGGGATCGAGCTCGGCCACGTCTTCCGGCTGGGCAGGGTCTTCACGCAGTCGCTGCGGGTGAGCGTCCTCGACGAGGAGGGCGCGCGGCGCGTGCCGACGATGGGCTGCTACGGCATCGGCGTGGACCGGCTCGTTGCGGCGGCGGTCGAGGCGCATCATGACGACGCCGGCATCGTCTGGCCCGCCACGATCGCCCCCTACGACGTGCATCTCGTGGCGCTCGGGGCCTCCCGGGACAGCTCCGTGGGCGAGGAGGCCGACGCCCTCTTCGAGGAGCTCGGGCGCGCGGGTCTCGACGTGCTCTACGACGATCGCGACGAGTCGCCGGGGGTGAAGCTGGCCGACGCCGATCTGGTCGGGCTCCCGCTGCGTCTCACGGTTTCGTCCCGGAACCGGCGCGAAGGCGTCGTCGAGCTGCGGCTGCGCGCGAGCGGCGAGTCCGAGCGCGTCCCGCTGGGCGCCGTCGCCGCGCGGGCGGCGGAGCTTCATGCGGCGGAGCTCGGCGCGCTGAACGGGGCTCAGGCGCTCTAGGGCCGCCGGCCCTCAGGCATCGGCGGGCGCGGATGGACGCTCGCGGGGGGCGCCGCTACGATCGCGGGCGGTCGGCCCGCTGGGACCGGGTGGAGGCTCACACGTGACGTTCGTCATCACGCAGCCCTGCAT
>DAOULG010000201.1:0-1678 GCA_034420495.1 Dehalococcoidia bacterium | reverse complement strand
GCCGTCGACGTCTCCGACGGGCTGCTGCAGGATCTGGGGCACCTCGCCCGCGCCTCCGGCGTCGCCGCGGAGCTCGACCTCGCCGGGATCCCGCTCCCCCCGGAGGCCCGGCGGCTGCTCGGCGAGGCGCGCGCGCGCGACCTCGCGCTCGGCGGCGGCGACGACTACGAGCTGCTGCTCGCGGGCCCCGGCCCGGCGCTCGCCGCCCTCTCGGGGCCGGAGCTCGAGGTGACGGTGATCGGCCGCGCGCTCGCCCCGCGGGCCGGCTCGCCGGCCGGGACGGTGCGCGTGCGCGACGAGCGGGGGGAGGCGTACGCTGCGCCCGCCCGGGGGTGGGATCACGAGCGCGCCCCGGGGGAGGATCCCGGGCGATGACGACCTCCGATCGCGTGCTGCTGACGACGCGCGGCGTGAGGCAGACGCGCCGGCTCGGGCGCCGCCTGGCGCCGCTCCTGCGGGCGGGCGACGTGCTGCTGCTGCAGGGCGATCTCGGCGCCGGCAAGACGGCGCTCGCGCAGGGGATCGGCCAGGGGCTCTCGGTCGCGACCCCGGTGACGAGCCCCACCTTCGTGCTGCTCGCCCGCCACGACCCCGCCCGCGCGGGGGGCCTCGCGCTCTTCCACGCCGACCTCTACCGCCTCACGGAGCCCGAGGAGGTCGCGGATCTCGCGCTCTTCGAGCAGTCCTCGGGCGGCGTGCTGCTCGTGGAGTGGCCGGAGCGGGGCATCGAGGCGCTCCCCGCGGGGCACCTGCTGGTGCGGATCGCTCCGGGCGCCTCCGAGGAGGAGCGCCGCATCACGTTCGTCGCGATGGACGAGCGGCACCGGCGCATACTGGACGCCGTCGCCGCCCGCCCCGAGGCGCTCCGTGTCTAGGGCCGCCTCCGCCCCGGGCGGCGGCGTCGAGCTCGGGATCGACACGGCCTCGGCCGACGCCTCCCTCGTGCTCGGGCGCGGGGAGCGGGTGCTCGCGCTCCGGCGCTGGCTCGTCGAGTCGACGCTCTCGCGCGAGCTCCTCGCGGAGCTCGCGGAGCTGCTCGCCGCCTCCGGCGTGGATCGCGGGGAGATCACGCGCGTGGCGGTCTGCTCGGGTCCCGGCGCCTACACGGCGCTCCGCATCGGCGTCGCCACGGCGCAGGGGCTCGCGCTGGCCTGGGGCGTCCCACTCGCCGGCGTCTCCCGCCTCGAGGCGGACGCCCTCCCCCACCTCGATGCCGGGCGGCCGGTCGTCGCCGTCCACGACGCCGGGCGCGGCCGGCTGGCCTGGGCCGCCTACTCCGCCGGCGGCGGCCCCGGGGAGCCGCCGCGCGAGCTGGCGGCGCCGCAGGCCGGCGACGCCTCGGGCCTGGCCGCCGGGGCGCCCCGGGGCGCCCTCTTCTGCGGCGAGCTCGGCGGGGATCTCCTCTCGGAGCTCGCCCGCCGCGGGCGGGAGCTCGCCCCCGACGACGTGGCGGCCGCCGGCGCCTCGGGCCGCCGCAGCGCCGCGGATGTGCTCCGCCTGGCGCGTCTGCACGACGCCTTCGGCGATCCGGCGGCGGTAGACGCCCTCTACCTCCGGCCGCCCCCGATCACCCTCCCGCGCGCGGCGGCGCCGGCGCCGGCCGGTGGCCCCACCCCCGGCGCTGTGAAAGAGTAGGCTGCGGCCGCCCGCGGCGGCCGGCGAGCGCGGACGAGCGGGA
>DAOULG010000200.1:0-4292 GCA_034420495.1 Dehalococcoidia bacterium | reverse complement strand
TGGCGGCGATCTCGGCGTGGCGCGCCTGCGGGTAGGTCAGCTCCTCACAGGTCGACACGACGTGGAGCCCCTCCGCGAGGGCCTCCTCGAGCTGCGGGGCGACTCGCTCGAGGTAGGAGCCGGTGCAATGGATCAGGATCGCCCCGTCCCGCCCCGCGTCCTCCCGCGCCGCGGCGAGGGAGGAGCGGATCGGGATCGCGGGCGCGCCGTCGACCACCTCCGCGAGCGGCCGTCCCCCGAGCTCCGGGCGGATCTCGACGGCTCCCGCGATGTCCAGAGCGGGCTCGGTGAGCACGGCCCCGGCGATCCGCAGCCCGATCGGTCCGAGCCCCTGCACGATCACGGGAAGCGGCGCGCTCATCTCTCTCCTCCGGCCCCGGGCGAACGTCCGGCGGATAGTCTCGGCGCTTGAGGCCGAAGGTTCCAACGGGCCCGGGCGGCGGCGCGGGGCCGCCGCGGTCGGTTCGCCGGCAGCGTCGCCGACCGCTCGAGCAGCGACCGCGCCTGCGGACGGCTCCCGTCGACCGCCTGAGCCTCTCGAGGCACCGCGGCGGCGTCACCCGCTCGCGGCGAACGCGGCGTGCGCTCATCGGATGCGGGGCGGCCGGCGGCCGCTCGTCGATGCCCCCGTCGCGCGGCGAACCGGGTCCCCGCCACCGCCCCCGGGTCGGCGGCGGTCCCCTGTCGACAGGCCAGTCGACAGCGCGCACGGCCGGTCCGCCGGCGCGGGGCGTCCCCGCCGTGCGCGCTGTACACTCACGGCTGCTGGCGGGTGGCGGTGATCCCGAGGGGGAGCGTGGGCAGCACGAGCGGGCACGACTGGCTGGAGTCCACCTACCGTCCCGCCGTCGAGCGCAGCGGCGAGCGGGACGCGCTCTTCGAGTCCTCGTCGGGGGCCGCCGTCGAGCCGCTCTACGGCCCCGAGGACCTCGCCGACTGGCGCTACCAGGAGAAGCTCGGCTACCCGGGCGAGTATCCCTACACGCGCGGCGTGCAGCCGACGATGTACCGCGGCCGGCTGTGGACCCTGCGCCAGTACGCCGGATTCGCCGACGCCGAGGAGTCCAACCGCCGCTACAAGTTCCTGCTCGAGCAGGGCCAGACCGGGCTCTCCGTCGCCTTCGACCTCCCGACGCAGATCGGCTACGACTCCGACGCCCCCGAGGCCGAGGGCGAGGTCGGCAAGGTCGGCGTCGCCATCTCCTCCCTCGCGGACATGGAGGCGCTCACGGAGGGGATCCCCCTCGACCGCGTCACGACCTCGATGACCATCAACGCGACCGGCGCCATGCTGCTCGCCCTCTACGCCGCCGCCGCCCGGAAGCAGGGCGTCGGCCTCTCCGCGATCGGGGGCACGATCCAGAACGACATCCTGAAGGAGTACATCGCCCGCGGGACCTACATCTTCCCCCCGCGCCCCTCCCTGCGCCTGATCACCGACCAGTTCGCCTGGTGCACGCAGGAGACGCCGCAGTTCAACACGATCTCCATCTCCGGCTACCACATGCGCGAGGCGGGGTGCACCGCGGCGCAGGAGGTCGGCTTCACGCTGGCGAACGCGATCGAGTACGTCGACGCCGCGCTCGAGGAGGGGCTCGAGCTCGACCGCTTCGCGCCGCGCCTCGCCTTCTTCTGGGCGTGCCACTCCAACTTCTTCGAGGAGGCGGCGAAGTTCCGGGCCGCCCGGAGGATGTGGGCGCGCATCGTGAGCGAGCGCTACGGCTCCACGAACCCGCGCTCGCAGATGCTTCGCTTCCACACGCAGACGGGTGGCGCGACGCTCACGGCGCAGCAGCCCGACAACAACGTCGTGCGCACGGCCTACCAGGCGATGTCGGCCGTGCTCGGCGGCACGCAGTCGCTGCACACCAACTCGCGGGACGAGGCGCTGGCGCTGCCGACCGAGGAGTCGGCGGAGCTCGCGCTCCGGACGCAGCAGATCCTCGCCCACGAGACCGGCGTCTCCGACGTGATCGACCCGCTCGCCGGCTCCTACTACGTCGAGGCCCTCACCGATCGCGTCGAGCGGGAGGCGCAGGCCTACATCGACCGCATCGAGGACATGGGCGGAGCGCTGACCGCGATCGAGCAGGGCTTCCAGCAGCGGGAGATCCAGGAGAGCGCCTACCGGCTCCAGCGCATGCTCGAGAGCGGCGACCGCACGGTGGTCGGCGTGAACCGCTTCGCCCGGGAGGAGGAGGTCGATCCCCCCCTCCTGCGCATCGACCCCGAGGTCGGCCGCCGGCGCGCCCGCGAGCTCTCCGAGCTCCGCGACGGGCGCGACCGGGCCGCGGCCGCAGCCGCCATCGACGGCGTCCGCTCGGCCGCCCGCGGCAGCGAGAACATCCTGCCGGTGCTCGTCCAGGCCTTCGAGGAGTACGTGACCCTGGGAGAGGTCTGCGGCGTGCTCCGGGAGGAGTGGTCCGAGCACCGGGAGGCACTCACGATCTGATGGCCTGGGACCGATGACCCCCTCCGCCGCCCCGGGCGGGACGCCGCCGGGCCCCCTCGACGGGCTGCTCGCCGAGAACGACCGCGCCCGCGCGGATCTGCTCGCCGCGCTGGATGCGCTGCCGGCTGCGCGGCTCACCGAGCGCTGGTACGGGGAGTGGTCGCTGCGCGACATCGTCGCCCACCTCGCGGTGTGGCAGGAGGGCTGCGCCGTCGCGCTCGAGTCGCTGGCGCGCGGCGAGCCGCCGAGCATCCCCGGCTACGACCCGGCCGCAGGCGGCGAGGCCTTCAACCAGGCGCGCGCCGCCGAGCACCGCGACGACAGCTGGGAGGACGTGATGGCGCTGCTCGGCGCCGCGCGCACGCGCCACGATGCGGCGGTCCGCGCGCTCGCCGCAGCGGTCGAGCCGGAGCGCTACCAGGAGGGCCGCACGGCCTACCGCCTGGCGGCGATGCCCGGCGACCATGACCGCGGCCACGCCGAGCCGATCCGGGAATGGCGGCGGGAGCAGGGGCTGTGATCCGATCGGCGCGCCGCGGCCGCGGCCGCGGCCGATGATCGACCTCCTGCACCACGTCGGGATCGTCGTGAACGACGCGGACCGGGCGCTCTCCTTCTACCGGGACGTCGTCGGCCTCCCGGTCGTCGCCGACTCCGTGCTCGACGATCAGGGCGTGCGCGCCATCCTGCTCGCGGTCGGCGAGAACGAGCTCGAGATCCTCTCGCCGACCCGAAGCGACACCGGCGTCGCGCGCTTCCTCGAGAGCCGCGGCGAGACGCTGCACCACCTCTGCTTCCGCACCGACGACATCGCGCGCGAGCTCGCCCGCCTCGATGAGGCCGGCGTGGAGCTCGTCGACCGCGAGCCGCGGGAGGGGCTCGCCGGCCGCGTCGCCTTCCTCCATCCGCGGGCGATGCGCGGCGTGCTGGTGGAGCTCGCCGAGCCGCCCCCGGGCGCCCACGAGCGCGCCGAGAAGGGCTTCGATCACCTCTCCGTGCGCACCCGGGACCTGGACGAGGCGGCCCACCTCTGGCGGGAGGTGCTCGGGCTCGGGGTCGCGCGGCGCGTCGAGGTCGAGGAGAGCGGGATGGTGGTCGGGCAGGTGCCCGTCGGCCGCTGCCGCATCGACCTGGTGGCGCCGTCCCGCCCCGGCGCGCCCTTCGCCCGCGAGCTCGAGCAACTCGGCGAGGGGGCCGAGCCCCGGGTCGCGCTCGAGGTCGAGGATCTCGCCGGCGAGGCCGCCCGCCTCCGCGCGGCGGGTGTGGCGCTGGAGGGGGCCGATTCGGCGCGGACGCCGGGCGCGCAGGTCCAGGCGATACCGGCGGGGCGGGCCTTCGGTGTCTCCGTCGAGCTCACGGCGTACGATCGTCCCGGTCCGGGGACGGAGGGCTGAATGACGGAGGAAGCCGAGCAGGAGCGGCGCATCCGCGTCCTGATCGCCAAGCCGGGTCTCGACGGCCACGACCGCGGCGCGAAGGTCGTCGCCGCCTCGCTGCGCGATGCGGGGATGGAGGTGATCTACACCGGGATCCGCCAGACGCCGCAGATGATTGCCGAGGCCGCGCTGCAGGAGGACGTCGACGTGGTGGGGCTCTCGATCCTCTCGGGGGCGCACCTGGAGCTCTTCCCCCGCGTCGTCGAGGCGCTCGGCGAGCGCGGGATCGGGCCCGACGACGTCCTGCTCTTCTGCGGCGGCATCATCCCGCGAGCGGACTGGGAGGCGGTGCGGGAGCTCGGCTTCCGGGGCGTCTTCGGCCCCGGGACGGATACGCGGGAGATCGCCACGTTCATCCGCGAGCAGCTCCCGACGCTCCCGGCGCGCGTCCTCTAGCGGCGGCC
>DAOULG010000199.1:0-3673 GCA_034420495.1 Dehalococcoidia bacterium | reverse complement strand
GGGCTCGGCGGTGCTCATCGGCATCATCCCGGACGGCGTCGACATCTCCGTCTCCGGGCGCTACCTGCTCGCCGATCGCCGCCTCATGGGGAGCTCGATGGGATCCAATCGCTTCCGGTTCGACATCCCGAAGTACCTCGAGCTCTACCGGCAGGGTCGCCTGCTGCTCGACGAGCTGATCAGCCACCGCGTGCCGCTCGAGGGGGTGAACGAGGCGTTCGACGCGATGGAGGCGGGAGAGCGCACGCGCACCGTCCTCACCTTCGGGTAGCGCGCGTGGACGGGGGCGGAGGTCGGCAGTGAGCACCCGGACCGCCGAGGAGGCGCGGGGCGCCGCGCCCGCCCCCTGCGCCGGCCTGCGCGTGCTCGATCTCGGCAGCGGCCCGGTCTCCGGCGTGGCGACGATGGTGCTGGCCGACTTCGGAGCCGACGTGATAGCGATCGAGAGGCCGGGCGGCGATCCGGGGCGCCGCGCCCCGGCCTCGGCGGTGTGGCTGCGCGGCAAGCGCTCCGTGACCCTCGATCTCCGGGACGGGGCGGGACGGGCCAGCCTCCGCGCGCTCGCGGCGACGGCCGATGTGGCGGTCTCGGCGGCCGCGCCCGGAGCGGCGCTCCGGCTCGGCTGCGACCACGCCTCCCTCGCGGAGGCGAACCCGGGCCTGGTGTACTGCTCGATCACCGGCTTCGGGCCGGCGGGGCCGCTTGCGGGATACCGCGGGCGGGAGAGCGTCGTCTCCGCCCGCGCCGGTCGCATGCAGACCCTCTCCGGCGTCGCCGGCCGGGAGGGGCCGACCTACGCGGCCGTCCCGGTCGCGCGCCACGCCGCCGCGCAGGGCGCGGTGGCGGGCATCCTCGCCGCCCTCATCGAGCGCGAGCGCTCGGGCCGGGGCCAGCTCGTGGAGACGAGCCTGCTGCAGGGGATCCTCCTCTACGACATCCACGGGCTCCTGCTCAGGCAGCTGGCGCGCCGCGACCCCGCGACCTACGGGCCGGGGACGGCGCTGGGGGAGACCGACCGGCTGCCGCAGCTCCACTACCAGCCGGTGCAGGCGGCCGACGGGAGCTGGATCCAGCTCGGCAACCTGGTCGAGC
The DNA here is from genome assembly GCA_034420495.1 of Dehalococcoidia bacterium. Classification (GTDB taxonomy): domain Bacteria; phylum Chloroflexota; class Dehalococcoidia; order UBA2979; family UBA2979; genus VYDC01. The sequence goes on along the minus strand of DAOULG010000199.1, from coordinate 2,581 downwards.
GGCTCTTCCGCTCCTACCTGGAGGCCGCGGGGCTCTCCGAGCTCGGATCGGAGCCGCGCTTCGCCGGGCCGCCGAACGGCCTCGCGCCCGGCCCCAAGGAGGAGCTCCGGCGGGCCATGCTCCTGCGAACGCGCGAGCGGGGCGCCGGCGAGTGGATGCGCGACTTCGTCGCGGACGGCAACATCGCGGCCGAGCCCTACCAGAGCACGCAGCAGGCGCTCGATCACCCCGATCTCATCGCGAACGAGCAGGTCGTGACGCGCGAGCACCCGCGGCTCGGCCCGCTCCGCCAGCCGGGAGTGCTGGCGCGGCTCGAGCAGACCCCCGGCTCCGTCGGGGCTCCCTCCCCGGCGGCGGGGGCCGACACGGCGGCGGTGCTCGGGGCGCTCGGCGGGGGCCGCGCGCCGTGGCGCGCCGGCGCGCCGGCGCGGCGGGGGCGCGATCCCCTCCCCCCCGCCCGCCCGCCGGGCGGCGGGCCGCTCGACGGGGTGATCGTGCTCGACCTCGCGAGCGTGATCGCGGGCCCCCTCGCCTCCTCCGTGCTCGCCGACATGGGGGCGCGGGTGATCAAGGTCGAGCCGCCCGGCGGCGACCCCTTCCGCGCCTTCCGGGGCGGCCTCGCCACCTCGAAGACCACCGCCGGGAAGGAGAGCATCTGCCTCGACCTGAAGCAGCCGCGCGGCCGCGAGCTGCTGCTCCGGCTCGTCGAGCGCTCCGACGTGCTCATCCACAACAACCGCCCCGGGGCCTCGGAGCGGCTCGGGATCGGCTACGGGGATCTCTCGGCGAGGAACCCCCGGCTCGTCTACGTCTGGTCCTCGCCCTACGGCTCGCGGGGACCCGGGGCCGCCCGCCCGGGCGCGCACCCGATACCGGGCGCCGCGGTGGGAGGCGCGCTCCACCAGGCCGGGCCGTCGATGCCGCCCGACGGCCCCCCGGCGCGGTCGAGCGTCGAGGAGCAGATAGAGACCGCCCGCTGGCTCCACGCCGCGAACGAGCCCTCGCCGGATCCGATCACCTCGGCGGTCGTGGCCTCGGCGACGCTGCTCGCCCTCTGGGCGCGCGAGCGCAGCGGGCGCGGACAGCTCGTCGAGACGAGCATGCTCGCGGCCTCCGCCTACGCGCAGGTCGACGACTTCCTGAGCTACGCCGGGAAGCCGGCGCGCCGCTCCCTCGACGCCGATCTGCTGGGGTTCGGCGCTCTCGAGCGCCTCTACCGGGCGCGCTCGGGCTGGATCCTGCTCTCCGCCTGCGGCGAGCGCGAGTGGGAGGCGCTCTGCGGCGTCCTCGCCGGCGAGCCCGGCGGTGAGGCGCTCCGGACGGAGGAGCGCTTCGCCACCGCCGAGTCGCGCGCACGGGACGACGCGCGTCTCGCCGGCGTCCTCGCCGCGATCCTCTCCGGCCGCGACGCGGATGAGTGGGAACGGCGCCTCTCGGCCGCGGGAGTCGGGGCGGCGCGCGCGGACCGCGGCCGCGTCGCCGATTTCCTCGAGGAGGACGAGCACGCCCGCGCCGCGCACCTCGTCCGCGCGGTGGCGCACCCGCGATACGGCGATGTCCTGCGCTACGGGCCGCTCGTCGACTTCGCGCGGACCCCGGCCACCTGCGGCCCCCCGGCCCTGGCCGGAGAGCACACGCTGCCGCTGCTCGCGGAGCTCGGCGTGAGCGAGGAGCAGGCGCACGACCTCGCTGAGGCGGGCGTGGTCTGGAGCGAGGCGCCGTGAGCGAGCCCGCCGGACCCCCGCGCCCGCTCCGCATCTGGTACCAGGGCTTCCTGGACCTCGAGACCGTTCCGCCGTACCGCGACTCCCTCGCGCGCCACGCCGCCGCGATCCTGCGCCCCGGGACCGAGGTGGCGATCCACGGGATGCCGCCGGGGAGCTTCACCGGCACCTCGCCGGCCGAGGTCGCCCGCCACGCCTACACCGCGGCGCTCCACACCGAGCAGCTCATCACGAACGCGCGGCGCGCGGAGGCCGGCGGGTACGACGCCGTCGCCGTCGGGATCGTGCAGAACCCGGGCCTGCGCGAGATGCGCACGCTGGTCGACATCCCGGTCGTCGGCTACGGCGAGTCGGCGATGCACCTCGCCTGCCTCCTCGGGCGCCGCTTCTCGGTGCTCGCCTTCAATCCCGCCCTGCTCGAGCTGCTCGAGGAGCAGATCGCCCTCTACGGCCTGCGCGCGCGCGCCGCCCCGACGGTCCTGGTCGAGACGGAGTACGAGATCGTCGCGCGGGGCTTCGAGGAGCCGGAGCCGCTCGTGGCGGCATTCGAGAGGGCGGCGCAGCGGGCACTGGAGTCGGGCGCCGACGTCCTGATCCCCGGGCAGATGGTGCTCGCCGAGATCCTCTGGCAGCAGGGGGTCCGCCGCACCGGCGGGGCCCCGGTCGTGGACGCGCTGGCGGCGGCGCTGAAGAGCGCCGAGCTCCTCGCCGAGCTGCGCCGCGACTCGGGCGTCTGGCACAGCCGCCGGGGCTTCTGGGGGGCCCGGCCGCCGGAGTCGCTGGTCGAGTCCGCGCGCGAGCGCTACCTCCGCTCGCCGTAGCCCGCGCCCCGGGGACGGGGACCGGGACTAGCGATC
>DAOULG010000198.1:0-6443 GCA_034420495.1 Dehalococcoidia bacterium | reverse complement strand
CCGATGCCGGGCGGCTCTCCCGACTCACCGGCGCCCTCTCCTCCCCCGTCGGGCCCGGCGCGCCGCCGGGCGACTAGTCCGGCTGGGGATAGCGGTCGCCGATGACGTCGCGTGCCTCGAGGTCTGCGACCTCGGAGGCGCTGTAGCCGAGCTCCGAGAGCACCTCGCGGTTGTGCTCGCCGAGGAGCGCGCAGCGCCTCAGCCAGGCGATCGGATCGGGCTGCTGCTGCCACAGGACGCCCGTCATCATCCGCTCCCCGAGGTAGGGCTGATCGACGACCTGGAACCAGCCCCGCTCGTGGAGCTGCGGCGCCCCGGGCGGCTCGTTCGGCGCAAGGACCGGGGCGGCGATCACACCCGAGGCCTGCAGCTCCTCGGCGGCGAGGGCGGGCGGGCGCTCCCGGGTGTAGGAGGCGATCGCCTCGTCGATGGCGGCGCGGGCGGAGAGCCGCCCGGGCACCGTCGCCCACGGGTGCGCGTCCCCGGCCCACTCGGGGTGCCCGAGCGCCCCCGCGAGGGAGGCCCACTGCGCGTCGTCCTGGCAGACGATGTTCACCCAGCCCCCTGCGGCCGGGTAGCAGTCGTGCGGGACGATGCGCGGGTCGGTGTTGCCGACGCGCACCGGGACGCGGCGGTTGAGCGTCCACTCCGCCAGCACCGCCGGCAGCTGCCACTGGAGCTCCTCGACCTGCGAGAGGTCGATGAAGCAGCCGGCCCCGGTCTGCTCGCGGCGGAGGAGCGCGGCGCCGGTCGCGAAGACGATGGCGAGCGGGACGCTCGCGTCGGAGTGGAGCGCGCCGACGATCTCGTCGGGACGCGTGCCCGGGTAGCCGCGGATCGCGTGGTGTCCGGCGGCGGCGTCGAAGCCGTTCCCGAACATCAGGTACCCCTGGTAGGGGCCGCCCTGGCCCCACCCCGCGATCGAGATCATCGTGATCCGGGCGTTGAGGGCGCGGACCGCCTCCCAGCCGAATCCGAGCCGCTCGATCGTGCCGCCGGTGAAGCCCTCCACCAGCAGATCGGCGCCGGCGACGAGCCGCCGGAGCACCTCCGCTCCCTCGGGCCGGCGCACGTCCACGGCGATGTTGCGCTTGTTGCGGTTCCCGTGGATGTGGGAGTTGACGCGCTCGTAGGCGGGCCCCGGGCCCGGCGCGACGCGGCTGTCCTCCGAGAGCGGCCTGGTGATGGAGGGGCGCGGGTAGGTCTCGACCTTCACGACGTCGGCGCCCAGGTCGCCGAGCAGCGTGCAGCCGAAGGGGCCGGCCCAGACCTCGGCCAGCTCCACGACCCGCAGCCCGGTGAAGGCGCCGCTCATCCGGTCACGCCCGCGCGCGCCAGGGCCTGCCGCTCGTCCGCGCCGTAGCCGAGCTCGGCGAGCACCTCCTCGGTGTGCGCGCCGAGCTCGGGGCTCGGCCCGATCCTCCAGGCCGGCTCCGCCCCCTCCATCCGGAACGGCGCCGCCGCGAGCCAGTGCTCGCCGACGCCGGGCTGCTCTAGCTGCACGTACGAGTCGCGGTGCACCGCCTGCGGATCGTCGAGCAGCTCCGAGGCGTCGAGGACCGGGGCGACCGGCACCCGGGAATCCTGCAGCTCGCGGAAGACCTCGAGCTTGGAGCGCGCGTCGAGCCAGGGGCGGAGCAGCTCGAGGAGCTCGCCGCCGTTCTGCTCCCGCGCCCCCATCGTCGCGAAGCGCGGGTCGTGCTCGAGCTCGGGGCGGCCGATCGCGCGGCAGAGCCTCCCCCAGAAGGCGTCGCCCGTGCCGGCGAAGATCAGGTAGCCGTCGCGCGCGCGCAGGGAGCCGACCTGGCCCGAGGCGAGGATCGTCCCGCTGATCGCCCAGAGCGGGTACCCGGAGTCGACGTTGCCCATCAGCGCCTCGACGCCCGAGATGTCGACGACGCGCCGCTCCCCGTCGGCGCGCGATCCCCAGACGGCCGCCATCCCCGCCGCGGCGGCCGTGCAGCCGATCTGCACCGTGGCGACGAAGGGGCCGTAGCGCAGCGGCGTCCCGCCGGGCGGCGTGTGGCGCGTCGTCCGCGTCGACCAGCCGAAGAGCGTGAGATCGCTCTCGCGCCGCGGGGCGTGGGAGCCGGTCATCCCGTGCGGCGTGATCGTCACGACGCTGGGGCGCTCCTCGCCGAGCAGCCCCAGGAGCGGGCGGACCTCATCGGGCGGGAGCTCGATGAGCGCGAGCTCGGAGGTGGCGGCGAGCCGCGCGAGCACCTCCCGGCCCGAGGCGGTGCGGTGATCGAGCACGGCCGAGCGCTTCCCCGTATCGAAGGCGAGGTGGAAGGCGCCGCGGTCGCGGTGCGGCCGGTCGCCCGGGAAGGGATCGATGCGCCTCGCGGCGCCGCCGCCGGGAGGTTCGACCTTCACCACGTCGGCGCCGTAGTCGGAGAAGCGCTTGCCGGCCGCCGAGACGGCGACGTCGCCTCCGAGCTCCACGACGCGGATCCCCGCCAGCGGCTGCATGGGGTGATGCTAGCCGAAATGCACGGCCCGGTCGTCGCGCCCGGGGGTGGGGCCCGGTCTGCTACGGTCGCAGCGTCGCGGGCGGCGTCAGGCGGGGCGGGACATGCGCATCGGCGTTCAGCTCATCGGGCCGCGCCTCTCGGAGCTCGGCCGCCTCGCGCGCCACGCGGAGCAGGCCGGGCTCGACATCGCGGGACTCCCGGGGGGCGGCGACTACCCGCGCCTGACGCGGCTCATCGACGCGACCGAGCGCATCCGCGTCGCGAGCGCGATCGTGCCGCTCTTCCACGCGACGCCCTACCTGCACGCGCTCTCGGCGATGGAGCTCCAGTCGCTCTCCGGGGGCCGCTTCGTGCTCGGCGTCGGCTCGCAGACGAAGGGGCAGGTGCGCACCCAGGCCGGCTTCGACCCCCCGAGCCCGGCGCGCATGGCGCGGGACATGATGCGCGCGATCCGCGCGCTCATGGCCGGCGAGAACCGCTACGACGGCGACTTCTACCGCGTCGACATTCCGGCGATCCGCTTCCGGTCGGGCGGTGCCTCCCTGGCGCCGCCGCCGATCTACTTCTCGGGGGTGAACCCGCTCAACCTGCGCATCGCCGGCGAGGTCGCCGACGGCCTCATCGCCCACCCTATCTTCACCGCCGCCTACTACCGGGAGACGGTGTGGCCGCGCATCGAGGAGGGGTTCAGACGAGGCGGCCGCGGCCGTAGCGGCTTCGAGATGTGTGCGATGCCGATGTTCTGGCTCGTCGACGAGACGACCTCGCGCGAGGAGGCGTACAGCCGCGGCAAGCGGAACCTCGCGATGTACTTCAGCACGCGCGCCTACAGCGGCTTCATGCAGCAGCACGGGTGGGAGCCCGAGCGCGAGGCGATCCGCGCCGTCTGGGCGGAGGCGATGGCGAGCGGCACGCCCATCGATCCCCTGGCGATGGAGCGGATCGTGAGCGAGGAGATGGTGGACGAGGTCTGCCTCGTCGGCACGGCGAGCGAGATCCGCGAGAAGGCGGCCGAGCGCTACGAGGGCATCGCGGACACGCTGCTCTTCTACTCCTTCCACGATCCGTACGTGCACGACGAGGAGGAGCCGCAGCGCGCGGAGCGGAACCTCTACCGCCTGATCGACGCCTACCGCGCCCGCCCCTAGACGGGCGCGGCGCCGGCGGGGGCTATGCTGGAGCGGGGGGCCGCGGCGGAGGGGGTGCGGGGTGACCGGCGCGAGCTGGCAGCAGGCGTGGGACGTCACCGCCGCGGCGGTCGGCAGCGACTACGGCGGCGAGCCCGAGGAGGCGGTGGAGACGGTGGAGGCCGCCTCGATCCGCCGCTTCTGCGAGCCGCTCGAGTTCGACTGCCCGCTCCACCACGATCCGGCGGTCGCGCGCGAGCACGGCTACCGCGACCTGCTCGCGCCCTGGAGCGGGATCTCGCAGACCTTCAGCCGCCGCGGCCACTGGCGCCCGGGGATGCCGACGCGCTATCCGCAGCCCTCGCCGGACGCCGTCATCCTCGACACGGAGCTCGGAGTCGATCCCGAGCCGCCTGGGCCGCCGTACACCGCGACGTTCGCGACCGACATCGAGATCGAGTACCACGCGCCGGTCTGCGTCGGCGACAGGCTCACGCGCAGCGGCCGGAGGCTCGTCGCGGTGGTCCCCCGGGAGACGCGGGTCGGCCGCGGCGCCTTCCTGACCTTCGAGAGCCGCCTCCACAACCAGCGCGGCGAGCTCGTGACGGTGCAGCGCAACGGCAGCCTCAGGTACACGCCGCGGGCGCCGGCCGAGGACTCCCTCCCGCCTGAGCCGGCGGCGCCGCCGCCCCGCCGCGAGGTGCCGCCCGCGGTCGCGTCGAGCGTCGACTGGTCCCGGCAGCGCTACATCGAGGACGTCTCCGTCGGCGACGAGGTCCCGCCGCTCGCGATCCACCTCACGGTGGCGAGGCTTGTCGTCGAGGCGGGGGCCAACCTCGACTTCAGCCGCGTCCACCACAACACCGCGGTCGCCCGGGCCAGCGGCGCGCCGGAGATGTACGCCAACAACGTCTTCATCCAGGGCTGGTGGGAACGCTGCGTGCGCGAGTACATCGGGCTCGCCGGGCGCGTCCGGCGGGTCGGGCCGCTGCGCATGCGCATCTTCAACACAGTCGGCGAGACGGTGGTGACGCGGGGTCAGGTGCGCCGCCTCTGGCAGGAGGACGGCGAGCACCTCGTCGAGCTCGAGATGCGCAGCGAGATCTCGCGCGGCATCTCGGTCGGCCCCGGCCCCGTCGTCGTCTCGCTCCCGGCGCGCGGGAGCTGAGCACCGCGCCCCGTGCTGCGCCGCCTCCTCCCCGGCGTCTACGAGGGCTGGATCGTCGCCGGCACCGCCGGCCTCCTCTCGATGACGGTGGCGGCCGTCTTCTTCTACGGCTTCGGGACGCTCTTCAACCCGATCCGCGACGAGTTCGGCTGGAGCGCGGCGACCACCGCGCTCGCCTTCTCGCTGCGCGCGGAGGCGCAGGGCGCGGCGGCGCCGCTGGTGGGGATGGCGATCGACCGGGTGGGCCCCCGGCGCGTGCTCGTCGTCGGCGTGGCGGTCTCGGCCGCCGGCGTGCTGCTGCTCTCGATGATCGCCTCGCTCTGGGAGTTCTACGCCACCATGCTGGTGCTCTCGGTGGGGATGGGCGCGGTCGGCGGCCAGGTCGGCATCACCGCGACGGCGACCTGGTTCCGCCGCCGGCGGGCGCGGGCGATCGGGCTCGTGATCCTCGGCCCGGGCTTCGCGGGCCTCTTCGTCGCGGGCGTCGGCGCGCTCGTCGACGGGCTCGGCTGGCGGGCGGCGCTCCGCGTGCTCTGCGCGGTCTTCGTCGTGGTCGGCGCCTTCGCGGCGCTCCACGTCCGCTCGCGGCCGCGCCTGCACCCGCAGCCGCTCGACGGGCTGCCCGACGCCGACGGCGAGGAGGCCGTCGCCGTCGGCGTCGAGTGGGGGATGCCCCTGCGCGCAGCGTGGCGCACGCGGGCCTTCCTCTTCACCTCCTTCGGGCAGGGGGCGACCTTCTTCGCCTCGACCGCGGTGATCGTCCACCAGATCCCCTACCTCGAGTCGCTCGGCATCGCCCCGGCCGTCGCCGCCGCCTCCGTCGCCGCCTTCACCCTCGGGTCGATCGCCGGCCGCGTCGGGTTCGCGCTCATCGCCGATCGCTACGAGAAGCGCATCCTGCTCGCCGTCGCCTGCGCGATCGTGGTCTGCGGGATGCCGCTGCTCGCTCTCTCGGAGGGGCTCTGGGGGGCCTCCGCCGCCATCGGCATCGTCGGGGCCGGCGTCGGCGGGACGCTCCCGACCAGGCCGGCGCTGCTCGCCGACTACTTCGGCACCAGGCACTTCGGCGCCATCCTCGGCCTGGGGATGACGCTGCTCACCGTCGGCGCCGTGCTGAGCCCCACGGTGGTCGGCTGGATCGTCGACCGCACCGGCGAGTACACGATGGGGTGGGTCGTCTGCGGCCTGGTCGCCACGCTCGCGGTGCCGCTGATGCTCTTCGCCTCGCCGCCGGACGCGCGCCCCTACCGCGCCGCGTCGACCGCAGCGGCGGCGGGAGCGGAGGGCGCCGGGGGCGCGGTCCACGGGCGCTGAGGCCGCCCCCTACCCCGTCCCGTCCCCGGCGAGCGGCACGAAGGCCTCGATCGCGCGGTAGAGATCCTCCTCGCTCTCGCGGGTGCGCCGCTCGCGCTCCTCCGGCGCCGCGTACGAGTCGTGGAGGGGGTAGAGGAGCAGCGTGTCGGCGCGCCCCGCGAAGCGCTCGCGCGCCATCTCCCGGAGCTCGGCCGGCGTGCCAACGAGGCAGACCTCCTCCGCCATGGCGTCGGTCACGATCGCCTCCATCTCGGAGCCGTCGATCGGCGTCCCGGTTCGCTGGGCGCGTTCCCAGACCGCCCGGATCGCGTCGCGCTCGCGGGACCAGCCGTGGAGCTCCATGAAGCCGCCGTAGGCGCG
>DAOULG010000197.1:0-3053 GCA_034420495.1 Dehalococcoidia bacterium | reverse complement strand
CCCGCCTCGCTCCGGATGTTGAGCGCGAGGAAGCGCTTGTTGCGGTTGCTCTGCGTCTGAGGCGCGGTCCTCTCGTAGGGAGGGCCGGGCCCGTCGGCGACGCGCGCGTCCGGCCGCAGCGGCCGCGTCAGGGAGGTCCGGGGGTACGACTCGACCTTGATCACGTCGGCGCCGAGGTCGGCGAGCAGGGTCGCGCCGAGCGGACCCGCGTGCACCTCCGCCAGATCGACGACCCTCACCCCCGCCATCGCCCGTCCGGCCATGCGCCTCCCGGCCCCGCTCCGGGGCTATGCGCCGAGCAGCGCCTCCGTCTCGGCGTCGTAGCGATCGCCGATGGCGTAGGCCTCCTCCAGCGCGCGCACCTCGTCCTCCTCGTAGCCGAGCTCGGCGAGCACGTCGTGGTTGTGCTCGCCGATGAGCCCGCTCGGCCGCTCGTACTCCGGGGAGTCGGGCGTCACCTGCCAGAGGAAGCCCGGGAAGAGCCGGGTGCCGAAGTAGGGCTGATCCACGGGCCGGAACCAGCCGCGGTGCTGCAGCTGGGGCGAGGGGAGCAGTGCCGAGGGCGCCGCGACCGGCGCCGCGATGACGCCCCGGGACTGGAGCTCCTCCGCGGCGTCGGCCTGCGCGCGCGCGCCGGTGAAGGCGGCGATCGCGCCGTCGATCTCCCGGCGTCCCCGCAGCCGCCCCGCGGCGCTCGCCCAGGGGTGGCCGTCGTCGGCCCATTCCGGATGACCGAGCGCGGAGGCGAGTCCCGACCACTGCGCATCGGTCTGGGCGCAGACCACCACCCACTGCTCGGGGACGGCGGAGGGGTAGCACCCGTGCGGCACGATGTGGGGGTCGCGGTTCCCGAGCGGCTCCGGGACGCGCCCGGCGATCTCCCACTCGGCCAGGGAGCCGGCGAGGGCCCATGCGAAGCCCTCGGCCTGGGAGAGGTCGATGAAGGAGCCCTCGCCGGTCCGCTCGCGGCGGTTGAGCGCCGCGAGCGCGGAGAAGACGACCTCGATGGGGGACGTCGCGTCGGTGTGGAAGCCCCCCGGCACATCCTCGACGGCGCCTCCCGGGACGCCCCGCAGGGAGACGTGCCCGACCTGGGCGTCGATGCTCGAGCCGAGGGCGACGTAGCCGCGGTAGGGACCGCGAACGCCCCAGGCCGGCATCGAGATCATCGAGATGCGCGGGTTGATCTCGTGCACCGCCTCCCAGCCGAAGCCGGCGCGGTCGATGGTCCCCGCCGCGAAGCCCTCGATGATCACGTCCCCCCACCGGAGCAGCCGCCGGAGGATCGCGGAGCCCCCCTCGGAGCGGAAGTCGATGGCGATGTGGCGCTTGTTGCGGTTCCCCTGGATCTGCGAGTCGACCCGCTCGTAGACCGGACCGGGGCCGTCGGCGACCCGGGCGTCGGGCACGAGCGGGCGCGTCAGCGACCGGCGGGGGAAGGACTCCACCTTGACGACGTCGGCGCCCATGTCGGCGAGGAGGCAGGCGCCGAAGGGCCCCGCCCAGACCTCGGCGAGGTCGATGACGCGGACCCCCGCGAGCGCCGTGCCCGTCATCGCCGGGCTCCGCGCGCCTCCGGGCCCCGCGAGCTCACCCCGTGACCCCCGCCCGGAAGAGCGCGATCTGCTCGTCGCGGCTGTAGCCGAGCGCGTCGAGGATCTCCGTCCCGTGCTCGCCGAATCGCGGCGAGGGGCGCGCCTCCCACGCCTCCTCCATCTGGAAGGGCGCGCCGTGGATCGTGACCGGTCCGATCCCGGGCTGCTCGACCGTGACGAACGATCCGCGCGCCTTCGCCTGCGGATCCTCCGACACCTCGGACATGTCGAGGACCGGGGCCACCATCACGCGATGCGCCTGCATCTCGTGGAAGACCTCCGAACGCGTGCGGGCGTCGAGCCACGGGCCGAGGTACTCCATGAAGTCGGCCCAGTGCTGCGACTTCGCGATCGGCTCGTTGAACCGGGGGTCATCGACGAGCTCGGGGTGACCGATCGCGGTGCAGAGGCGCTGGAACTGCGGCCCCAGCGTCGCCGCGAACATGACGTACCCGTCCTTGCAGGCGTAGTTGCCGATGGGGTAGTTCTCCGTCATCCGCCCGCGGGCGCGCCGCTCCGTGCCGAGCAGCACCCAGTCGACGTAGCCGGTGTCGACGTTCCCGGCGATCGCCTCCACGCCGGAGACGTCGACGTGGCGCCTCGTGCCGTCGTGCGCCTGTCCCCAGGCGGCGCCGAGCCCCACCGCCGCGGCGGTCGCCCCGACCTGGATGGTGGCGACGTTCGGGGCGTAGCGCAGCGGCTCGCCGTCGGCCTCGACGGCGTGGCGGTACATCCGGGTCGTCCACGCGAACATCGACATGTCGTTCTCGACGCGGTCCGCGTAGGGGCCGTCGAGCCCGTGCGCCGAGATCGCGATCGTCGAGGGGCCGGACTCGGCGTCCACCACCGAGAGCACGCGCCGGGCCTGCTCGGGGGGGAGGTCCACGAAGAGAAGCTGCGCTCCCGTGCAGAGCCGCCCGAGCACCTCGCGACCCGACGGGGTCTGTACGTCGAGCGCCAGCGAGCGCTTGCCGGTGTTCAGCGAGAGGTGGTAGGCGCCGGCGTCGAGGTGCGGGCGATCGTCGGCGAAGGGCGGCGTGCGCCGGAGCTCGCCGCCGGTGACGGGCTCCACCGTGATGACGTCGGCGCCGAAGTCCGAGAACTGCTTCGCCGCCGCGGCGACCGCGATGGTGCCGCCGACCTCGATCACGCGCATGCCGGCGAGCGGCTGATCCATCTCTCGTCGTCTCCACCACGGCGGCCCGCGGGCCCGACTATTACGGCCGTCCGCCCCGCCCGTCAACGCGCGCGACCCGCCGCCTCCGGCGGATCGCCGCCGCGAGCAGGAGCAGCGCGGCGCCGGCGACGACGGCGGCGAGCAGCGGCGCGGCGCGGCCGGCACGAGGCGGCGGCGGAGCGGCCCGCCGGGCGCCCGGCGGGCCGCCCCGTGGCGTCCCGTCCCTCCCCCGCGCGATGCCGGCCCGGGCGGGGGCAGGAGCGGGGGCGGGGGCGGGGTGC
>DAOULG010000196.1:0-12678 GCA_034420495.1 Dehalococcoidia bacterium | reverse complement strand
ACCGGCGTCCCCCCGAGCGCCTCCTCGAAGGCGCCGGCGAGGTGCGCCTGCGCCGAGGCGTCGGCGATGACCAGGTCGGGGTCGAGCGCCACGATCTGCTCGAAGGAGGGCTGGTAGGACGGGCCGATGTCCGCCAGCTCGGCGGCGCCGGGCACGGCGGTCGCCGTGCTCGAGCGCGCGATGGCGGTGCCACCGACGTCGGCGAGCAGCTCGATGGCGGAGGGGCTCGTCGTGACGATGCGCTCGGGCGCCGCCTCGATGGTGACGCTGCGCCCGAGGAGATCGGTCACCGTGACCGGGTAGGCCGCGTCGCCGCCCCCCGGCGCCGCGCCGTCGTCGTCGCCGCCGCCGCACGCGATCGCCGGCGCGACGGCCAGCAGTACGAGCGCTCCGGCGAGCGCGGGAGCGCGCATCCATCTCTGCACGATCACTCCTTCACCCCATGCCTGCGGGCGGCGTCCATCGTTGGGGTGCCGCGACGCAGCGGCAAGCGCCGATATCTCGCCAAAACTGCGCGAAGGTGCGCGATAATCGTGAGGTTCCGTCGGCGAGCCGACCCGCCGCGCGCGGCGCCGCCGGTGGCCGGCCCGCGGGCCGATCCGCTAGCGTGCGGGCGTGACCGAGCCGTGGGCTCTCCCGGCCGTCGAGTTGCGCGCTCTCTACGAGCGCCGCGAGCTCTCGCCCCTCGAGGTGGCGCGCGTCGTCCTCGACCGCCTGGAGGCCCTCGAGCCGCGCCTCCGCGCCTTCGTGACCCCGACGCCCGAGAGGGCACTCGCGCAGGCGGCCGCCGCCGAGAGTGCCTACAGGGAGGGCTCCGCCGGCCCCGTCGCCGGGATACCGGTCTCCATCAAGGATCTCACCGCCACCGCCGGGATACGCACGACGCGCGGGTCGCTGCTGCACGCCGACGATGTGCCGGGGGAGGATGCGCCCCTCGTGGAGCGCCTCTACCGGGCGGGCGCGGTGATGCTGGGCAAGAGCAACACGTCGGAGTACGGCTGGAAGGGCGACACCACCAACCGCGTCCGCGGGAGCACCCAGAACCCGTGGCGCGAGGGCCGGACCGCCGGCGGGTCGAGCGGGGGAGCGGCGGCGGCGGTCGCGTCGGGGATCGGCCCGATCGCGCAGGGCTCCGACGGCGCCGGCTCCATACGCATCCCGGCCGCATTCTGCGGGATCTACGGCATCAAGCCCTCCTACGGCCGCGTGCCGCAGTGGCCCGCCGGCTCCACCCTCTCGCACGTGGGGCCGATCGCGCGCACGGTGGCCGACGCGGCGCTGATGGTGGACGTGATGGAGGGGAGCGACCCGCGGGACCGCTGGTCGCTGCCGGCCTCCGGGGGCCACCTCGCCGCCGCCGGGGAGGGCCGGGCCGCCGGCGAGCGGGGGGACGCGCTCGCCGGCCTGCGCGTCGCCTGGTCGCGCGATCTGGGGTTCGCGGCCGTCGAGCCCGCCGTCGCCGACGCGGCGGAGGCCGCGGCGCTCCGGCTCGCCGACCTCGGCGCGCGGGTCGAGGAGGCGCACCCCGAGGCCGGCGATCCCTACCCGGTGCTCGATGTGCTCTGGTCCTGCCGGATGGCGGGGCTCTTCGGCTCGCGTCTCGCCGAGGTCGGGGATCGGCTCGACCCCGGGCTCGCCGGGGTCGTCCGCGAGGCGGCGCGTTACAGCGGCGAGGACTACGGCCGCGCGATCCTGGAGCAGAACGCCTACGCCGACGTCGTGCGCCGCTTCTTCGACCGCTACGACCTGCTGCTGACGCCGACCCTCCCGGTCACGGCCTTCGCCGCCGGCGAGGATGGCCCGGGGACGGTCGCCGGACGCCCGCGCCGCTACCTGGAGTGGACGGCCTTCACCTATCCCTTCAATCTGACGGGGCAGCCCGCCGCCACGCTGCCGTGCGGCGAGGTCGACGGGCTGCCGGTTGGCCTGCAGGTGGTCGGTCGCTGGCGCGATGACGTCGGGGTGCTCCGCGCCTCGGCCGCGGTCGAGGTCGCCGCCCCCTGGCGCGATCGCTGGCCGCCGATCGCGGGCGCTCCGTAGCGCCCCGCGGAGGGATGGGAGGTCCGGTCATGGCGGAGCCGCTCCGCTACGCGCAGCTGCAGGTGGCGGTCGCCGATCTCGACGTCGCCGTCGAGGCGTATCGGCGCGTCTTCCGCCTCGGAGTCGGGGCGTCGGGCGTCGACGACGAGGAGGGGGCGCGCTGGCTCGAGCTCGGCGCCGCGGGCGAGGGCTCGGTCCGGCTCCTCGAGCCCACCGGGGAGGGGCCGCTCGCCGCGGTGATGGAGCGCCGCGCCGACGAGCGCAACCCGAAGGGGGAGGGCTACTACCTCTCGGTGTGGCGCACCACGGAGTTCGCCGAGGTGTCCGCGGTGCTGGGCGCGTCCGGCGCCGCCGTCTGGCGCCGCCGCGACGGCGGGCTCCGTCCCGACCTGAAGGCGGCGCACGGCGTGCGCTTCGAGATCGCTCCCGAGGTCGAGAATCCGCGCACGGCGCCGCCGGACGCTCCCTATGCGCTCTCGCACATCGGGCTCGCCGTGCGCGATCGCGACCGCGCGATCGGCACGTTCCACCGCCTGCTCGGGACGGAGACGGTGAGCGAGCTGCACCGGCAGCCCTTCGGGGATCTCGAGTGGCAGCGCGTGGGGCGGGGCGGGAGGCGCATGTTCACGCTGCTCACACCCGCGACGCCCGCCTCTGCGCTCGTGCCGCGGATGGATCGCCGCGCCGGGCGCGAGCACCCGGAGGGCGAGGGCGTGCACGTCGTCGTCTTCGGCGTGCCGGACCTCGCCTCCGGCGCGGAGGCCGCCCGGGAGGCCGGCGCCGAGGTCGCCGGGGAGGAGGGCGGCACCTACTGGATCCATCCGCGGGCGCTGCACGGCCTCTACGTCGAGGTGATCGCACGGGGGAGCTGACGGGGCGCGGCTCGTCCCGGGGCCGGCGGGCGAGCCGGCGACGCCGCTCCTAGGGGATCTCCGCGAGGAAGCGGTCGAGCATCGCGTGGAGCTGCGCCGCGGCGTCGAACTGGACGTAGTGGCCGGAGTTCACGACCTGCCCGAAGCGGGCGCGGGGGATCACGGCCCGCACATCCGCCGCCGTGCGGCGGCCGCGGCTCGCGGCGACGTAGAGGAACGGGTGCTCCGAGTCGCGCCAGGCCCCGCGCGGCGATCCCGTGACGACCGCGTCGCGATACGCCGCGAGGGCGGCTGCGGGGTCGGCGCGCGCCGCGTCGCCCTCGACGATGTGCCGGCCCCGGGCGTCGGCCGGCAGGAACGCCCCCACCAGGCGCCTCCTCGTCTCGGCCGTGCTGGACGGCGTGAGCGCCCGGACCCAGGGGTGCGCCGCCGCCCGCTCCCCCGTGAGACCGAGACCGGAGAGGCCGTCGACGGCGACGACCCCGGCAACGGCGCGCGGCAGCCGCCCGGCGAGCTCGAGTGCTATAGGGCTCCCCATCGAGTGCCCGACGGCGACGATCCGGTCGAGGCCGAGCCGGCCGACGAGCACCGAGACGTCGTCCGCGAAGTCCTCCCAGAGGTAGCCGCCCCCGGCCGGCGCCCCGGAGGCGCCGTGACCGCGCAGGTCGACGCGCACCACCCGGCAGCGGCGGGCGAAGGCGCGCGCGGTCCGCTCCCACGCCCTCCCGCTGGAGCACCAGCCGTGGAGGAGGAGCAGGGCGTCGCCGCCCGCCCCCTCGTCGCGGTAGCGGATCCGTGCCCCGGCGGGCGTCGTCAGCTCGCGCACGGGGGAAGCCTACCGCGCTTCGGCGCCGGCGCCACCGCGCCGGGGCCGCCCGGGACGCGGGGATCTCCCTGGGCACGGCCTCCCCGTGAGCAGCTCCGCTAGTAGAGCTCTTCCGCGGCCCGCTCCAGCTCCCGGCGCTCGGCCGGGCCCATGGGCTCGAATGCCGCAACCGTCGCGACGTTCTCGCGGATGCGCGAGGGATGGCGGGCGCCGGGGATCGCGACCGAGACGCCCGGGTGAGAGAGCACGTAGCGCAGCAGCGACGCCGGCGTCAGCGGCCCGCCGTAGCCCCCCGACAGGAGGCCGCGCATGGCGCTGGTCCGGCCCGATCCGCCGAGGGGCCGCATGACGATGACGCCGACGTCGCGCTCTCGCGCCCGGTCGATGAGGGCGGCGGTTCCGGGGAAGAAGGCGGAGTACTCGAGCATGACCGCGTCGAACTCGCCGCTGTCGATGGCCTCCCGGGTGATGTCGTCGCTGTGCGACGAGATGCCGATGTGGTCGATGAGGCCGCGGTACCGGGCGACCTTCAGCCCGGAGAGCGCCCCCTCCTCCGACATCACCTCCTCCCAGGCCTGCGGCGTCGAGATGTCGTGCAGCTGATAGAGGCTCACCCGCGGGACGCCGAGGATCGAGAGCGAGCGGTCGACGTCGCGCTGGCTGTTGTCGACGCCGTGGCTGAACGTCTTGGTCGCGATGTGGAAGTCGGCTCCGCCCCGCGCCCGGACCAGCTGGCCTATGAGGAACTCGCTCCCGGCGTACTCGCGCGCCGTGTCGACGAAGTCGATGCCGAGGTCGAGCGCGGTGGCGAGGGTCTCGGCACCCTCGGCGGCGGTCGGCGTGTCCATCGCGCCGAGGCCGAGCTCGCTGACGAGCAGCCCGGTTCGCCCGAGCCGCCGCTGTCGGAGTTCTGCCATGCCGCACCTCGCGCCGCCGCCGCGTCGCCGCGGCCGGCGGGCGGCGCGGTGGGGCTCCCCGCCTCACTCTACCCGGCGCCGGGACGGCGGGCGCGGAGCGCGCCCGGACGGCGCGCCCGGACGGCCGCCCGGCGGTGGTCTACGCTAGCCCCGCCGTGGAGATCGATCAGCTACTCGTCGTCCTGGTGCTCGCCCTGACCTTCATGCTCTTCGTGTGGGGGCGCTGGCGGTACGACGCCGTGGCGCTGCTCGCGCTGCTCGCGCTCGTCCTCTTCGACATCGTCCCGGGGGAGGCGGCGTTCGCCGGCTTCGGCCACCCGGCCGTCGTGACGGTCGCCGGCGTGCTGGTCGTGAGCCGGGGCCTGCAGAACTCGGGCGCGGTCGACGTCCTGGCGCGCTGGCTCAGCAGCGCGGGGCGCTCGCCCACCCGCCAGATCGCCGCGACCTCCGGGATGGCCGCCGGGCTCTCCGCTTTCATCAACAACGTGGGGGCGCTGGCCGTCCTCATGCCGACCACGATCCGGATCGCGCGACACGCCGGGAACAGTCCGTCCGCCGTCCTGATGCCGCTCGCCTTCGGCTCGCTGCTCGGGGGGCTGGTCACGCTGGTGGGCACTCCCCCCAACATCGTGATCGCGACCTTCCGCTCCGACGCCTCCGGCGAGGCCTTCGCGATGTTCGACTTCGCCCCGGTCGGCCTCGGGGTCGCGGTCACCGGGCTCGCGTTCATCGCCCTCGCGGGGTGGCGGCTGATCCCGCGGCGGGAGGTGGCGGCCGGGGCGGGCCTCTTCGAGATCAGCGACTACCTCTTCGAGCTGCGGATCCCCGACGGGTCGAGCACGCACGGACGGAGCATCGCGGAGCTCGGCGAGGCCTGCGATGCCGAGTTCCTCGTCGCCGCGATCGTGCGGGGCGACCGGCGGCTGGCACTCCCCTCGAGCTTCGAGTCGCTGCGCGCCGGCGACGTGCTGATCGTCGAGGCGAGCGGCGACGCGCTCGACGTGCTCGTCGCCGAGGCCGGCCTGGAGATGGCCGGCTCGCGCGGGGACGCCCTCTCGGAGCTCGGCGCCGGCGACGTCGTCGTGGCCGAAGCGGTGGTGATGCCCGACTCGCCGCTGCGCGCCCGGACGGTCGTGGAGGCCGACCTGAGGCGTCTCCACCACGTCAACCTGCTCGCGATCTCGCGGCGCGGCCGGCAGTCCCGCTCCCGGCTCCGGGAGACGGTGCTCCAGGTCGGGGACGTGCTGCTCGTGCAGGCGCAGCGCGGCGAGCTGCCGACCGCGCTCGAGAGGCTGAGCTGCCTTCCCCTCGCGGAGCGGGGACTCAGCGTCGGCCGCCGCGAGCGGCGCGCGCTGCTCGCGGTCTCGATCTTCGGCGGCGCGCTCCTGATGGCGGCGGCGCTGCGGCTGCTGCCGATCCAGGTCGCCATAGCCGGCGCCGCGGCGGTGATGGGGCTCGTCGGGCTCGTCTCGCCGAAGGAGGCGTACGAGTCGATCGACTGGAAGGTCATCGTGCTGCTCGGCGCGATGATCCCCGTGGGGGGAGCGCTCGAGGAGACGGGGGTGGCGGCCGGCGTCGCCGGCGCCCTCGTCGTGGTGAGCGGCGACCTGCCCGCCTGGACGAGCGTCGCCGCGGTGCTGGTCATCGCGATGTTCCTCTCCGACCTGGTCAACAACACCGCAGCCGCCGTCCTGATGGCGCCGATCGCCCTCGGCGTCGCGAGCCGCCTCGCCGTCTCGCCGGATCCGTTCCTCATGGCGGTCGCGGTCGGCGCCTCGGCCGCCTTCCTGACGCCGATCGGCCACCAGTCCAACCTGCTGGTCATGGGCCCCGGCGGCTACCGCTTCGGCGACTACTGGCGGCTCGGGCTGCCCCTGGAGGTCGTGGTCACGGCCGTCGCCGTCCCGCTGATCCTGCTGGTGTGGCCGCCCTGAGCCGCCGCGGTCCCCGGGGCGCGCCCGGGGGGGCTCAGGGGAGGAAGGCGCGCAGCTCCGCCGCCCAGAGCTCCGGCGCCACGCGCCAGGTGAACTGGTGCGTGGTCGGCGGCCGGATGCCCCGCGCATCGGGGATCGCCTCGATCAGCCGCTCGTGCGCGCGTCCGAGCTGGCTCGAGGAGCCGTGCACGACCAGGGTCGGCGCCCGGACGAGCGGGGCGCGCTCCCACAGGGGGTAGCGCGCGAGCGCCCGCGTCGAGGCCTCCTGCCCGCTGATCCCGTCGGGGCCCGGCCGCTCGGCGCGCACCGTGTCGAGGAAGCCGCGCCGGGTCAGCCGCGCGACCTCTGCGGGCTCGCTGGTGTTGCGGAGGGTGCGCTCGCGCGCGCGCTCCCACATCGCGAGCAGGTGACTCCCGTCCGCGCGCTCGCTGAAGCCGTGCCGCCGCTGCAGCGCCTCCAGCCTCCCGGGGCTGCTCCAGTTGAAGCACTCCTCGATCACCAGGCGCTCGACGCGGTCGGGCCAGGCCGCCGCCACCTCGAGCGCCGTCAGGGCGCTCGTGTGCGCCCCGAGCACGCTCGCGCGCTCCAGGCCGAGTCCATCCAGGAGGAAGATCACCGCCCGCGCGTAGTCGTGCACCGTGGTGTAGGCGGCCGGCGGCGCATCCGACTCGCCGAAGCCGGGCTGCGACATGGCGATCGCGTGCACGTCGCCCGCGAGCAGCGGGATCGCCTCCTCGAAGAGCGCGCAGGAGCTCGGCGCCGAGTGGAGCAGGATCAGCGCCGCTCCCGACCCGCCCTCGAGGTACTCGATGTTGCCGTGCGGCCCGTGGACGAAGCCCCTCGTCACGTAGCCCGTCTCGCGCTCGCCCACGCCTCGCGCCCCTCGCCTCCCGCCCGCGGTCGGATCTCAGGGTACGCCAGGCTCCTCGCCCCGGCGCGGGCCCGGCGCTGCGCCCGCGCCGTCCGCGCGCCGGCGCTAGACTCGTGCCGCTCAACCCCGGAGGAGCGCGGTGGGGCGGCGGTCGGGCGCGGGCGGGGTCCCTGTATCGGGGGTCCGTGTATCGGGGGCGCATGCAGCTCGGGCTCTTCAGCACCATCCAGGCACGGCCGGGCGAGGAGGCCGGGGCGCTCAGGCGCTACCTCCGTCACGCCGAGCGGGCGGAGGCCGGCGGGTTCGACTCCGTCTGGCTCGCCGAGCGTCACTTCACCGCCTACGGCACGATAGGCAATCCCGTCGTGCTCGCCGCCGCGGTCGCCGAGCGGACGTCCCGCATCCGCATCGGCTTCGCGGCGCTGATCCTGGCGCTGCACAATCCCTTCCGGCTCGCCGGAGAGCTCGCGGTGCTCGACGTCCTCTCCGGGGGGCGGCTCCTGGTCGGCGTCGGCAGCGGGAGGGCCGGCGTCGAGGCGCGAGCCCTCGGCCTCGGCTTCGAGGATCCGCACCCGCTCTTCGACGAGGCCGTGGCCCTGCTCCCGCGCATCTGGAGCGGCGAGGCCTTCGATCACGCGGGCCCGCACTTCCCGGCGGGCTTCCCCGGCACGCGCCTGCGGCCCGAGCAGCGGCCGCACCCGCCGCTCCTGCGGGCGATCGTGCACGACGACTCCGCGGTGGCGGCGGCGCGCGCGCGGATGCCGATGCTGCTGGGCCGCTTCCCGCAGGCGAGGCTCCGGCCGAGCGTCGACATCTACCGGCGCACCCTCGCCGAGACGGGGGCGGGCGAGGATGAGATCGCGGAGCTGCTCCGGCGGTCCGCGGCGCTGCGGCACGTCGTCATCGCCCCGACCGATCGCGAGGCCCACGCCGTCGCGCGCGGGGCGATGGGCGGCTACATCGCCCGCGCCAACGAGGTGAACGAGCCGCACGAGCTCGACGAGTTCCTCGAGCGGGCCTGCGTCCACGGATCCGCGCCGATGGTCGCCGAGCGGCTCGCCGAGGTCGCGGAGCTCGGCCTCGGCACCGCGATCGCCTGGGTCGATTTCGGCGGCATCGACCCCGCGCACGCCGACCGCACGCTTCAGTCGCTGATCGAGGAGGTGCTCCCGGCCGTGGAGCCGGCGGGACCGTAGGCGCGCACCCTCGCCCGGCCGGCCCGGGCGGGAGGCTACTCCCCCGTGAAGCGGGGGGCGCGCTTCTCGCGGAACGCCCGCGTCCCCTCCTCGACGTCGCGGGTGCCCCGGAAATGGCGCGCGACGACCCACTCGAACTCGATCTGCTCGCTGAGGCTGTGCCCCTCGCTCTCCCGGAGCTCGCGCTTCGACCAGAGGATGGAGAGCGGAGGCGCCGCGGCGAGCTCACGCGCGAGCGCCTGCGCCTCGGCGCGGGGGTCGCCGACGAGACGGTTGCCGAGCCCGATCCGGAGCGCCTCCTCGGCATCGACCTCGCGCCCCGAGAAGAGGAGCTCCGCCGCCAGCCCCGGGCCGACCAGGCGGGGGAGGAACCAGGTCAGGCCGCAGTCGGGCCCCAGCGCCCGGCGGACGAAGACCGTCGTGAACCTGGCCCCCGGGCCCAGGATCCGGATGTCGAAGGAGCAGGCGAAGGCCATCCCGGCCCCGGCGGCGACGCCGTCGATGGCCGCGATCGTCGGCTTGTCGATGGAGGGCATCGCGAGCCCGATGGCGGCGTTCCCCATGCGGTGGGTGCGGTCTGAGAAGCGCGGGGCCGCCGAGGAGTCGGGCGTACCCTGCTCGCCGACGTAGGCGCCGGAGCTGAAGCCCCGCCCCTCGGGGGCGCAGACCACGGCGCGCACCTCGTCGTCCTCGCTGAGCATGCCCGCCAGGGTCAGGAGCTCGTCCCAGCTGTCGGGTCCGAAGGAGTTCAGCGTCTCCGGCCGGTCGATGCGGAAGGTGGCGACGCGATCCTCGACGCTGACGATGATGTCGCGAAACCCCGAGTAGTCCATCGCACGCTCCCCGCCCGCCTCGCCGGGCCGCCCGGCACCCGCGCACCGTGCACGACGGGGCCCCCGGGCGACAAGGCCCCCGGCCCAGGCCGCCCTCCACCCCCGCCCTCTGTATGATGGCGCTCGCCGCGCGCCGCCCGGAGCGCGGGGCCGGCCCGACGCCCCCCGCGCGCGGGCGCCTGGGAGGGGCGAGTGGCGGGCCGGTGCTGAGGCGTTTCTTCCCGAACGTCTACGAGGGCTGGCTGGTCGTCGTCTCGGCGGCCTCGATCACGACGTTCATCGGGGGCGCCTTCTTCTACGGCTTCGGGACCGTCTTCAACCCGATCATCGACGAGTTCGGCTGGAGCGTCGCGGCAACGAGCCTCGCCTTCTCGGTGCGCTCGGAGGCGGGCGGCATCGCCGCGCCGGTGATCGGGGTGGCGATCGACCGGCTGGGGCCGCAGCAGGTGTTGATCGGCGGCCTGGCGCTGGTCTGCGCCGGGGTCCTGCTGACCTCCTACATGGAGAGCATCTGGCAGTTCTATCTGGCGATGGTCCTGATCGCCCTCGGCATCAGCTCCGCCTCGGGGCCGGTCGGCACCGTGGCGGCGGCGAGCTGGTTCGAGGCGCGGCGCGGTCGCGCGCTGGCGCTGCTCTCGCTGGGCGGCGCGGCGGCCGGCGTGATGACGGTGCCGGTGGCGCTGCTCGTCGACGAGCTGGGGTGGCGCAGCGCCCTCCGCGTGCTCGCCGTCGTGGTGCTCGTCGCCGGCTCGCTCGCCGGGATCAACGTGCGCCGCCGGCCCGCCGGGCATCGACAGCCGATGGATGGCCTCGCGGCGGCCCCGGACGGGGGCGGGATGGGCGGCGAAGCCTGGGGGATCCCCGCCCGCCGCGCCGTTCGGACGCGCGCCTTCCTGCTGCTGGCTCTCGGCCTGATCGCGAACGGGTTCGGCTGGACGGCCCTGATCGTCCACCAGGTGCCGTTCATGGAGTCGCTGGGCGTCTCCAAGGCGGAGGCGGGAAGCACGGTACTCGCCTTCGCGCTCGCCTCGGTCGTCGGACGCCTCGCCGGGGGCTGGCTCGCCGACCGCTACGAGAAGCGCGTCGTGCTCGCCTGGGCGATCGCGCTGATGGCGGTGGGGATCGCGCTGATGCCGCTCGTGCGTACGCTCGAGCAGAGCTACCTGGTCATGCTGATCGTCGCACCCGGCTTCGGCGGGACCGCTCCGCTCCGCCCGGCGCTGCTCGCGGACTACTTCGGGACGACGAGCTTCGGCACGATCGCCGGCCTCTCCCGGCTCTGGGTCACGATCGGATCGTTCGGCGGGCCCCTCACCGTGGGGCTGATAGTCGATGCGGGCGGCGGCTACACGCCGGGCTGGCTGATATCGGCCGCCGTCGTCGCCGTCGGCATCCCGCTCGTCCTCGCCGCGCATCCGCCGTCCGAGCTGATCGCCCGCTACCGGCGCCCGCCCGGACGGGCGGCCGGGCGGGGACCCTAGGCCGCCGCCCCAGCCGCGCGCCGCCGGGCGGGGAGCCCGGCCCCCCGCCCGGCGCGCGAGCGCGCGGTGCCCGTCAGCCCTCCCGGACGAGGCGCCGGCCGAGGGAGAAGAAGAGCAGGGGCAGGACCGTGTCGATCACGACCCACACCTGGGGGTCGGGCGACTGGTCGCCGGCCGCCCAGTCGATCTGCACGATGTTCCAGAGCGTCAGCAGCAGCAGCCCGGCCGCGACGTAGAAGGTCACGTTGGCGCGTACGTACTGCCGCACGTCGACGCTCTCCATCGCGTCTGCGGCCCGCTTCGCCTTGCAGGAGACGATGATCGCGAGGACGAGACCGATCACCATGAGGGCGTCGAGAACGAGCCACAGGGGCGGCGTCTCGCCGTCCGCCCAGTCGTATATCACGGGGTCGAGGACGAAGTGGATCGCGACGGCGACGGCGACGGCGATGAGGTAGATTCCGATCGGTCGCCTGAGAGTCTCCATAACCTGGTGAACCTCCATCTGTGCCTCGTGAGCCGCGGGCGCTCCGCCCGTGGCTCCCTCTCGCGGGGTGCGCAGGCCGCCGGGATCAGCTCATCGCCGCTCCCTCCGTCGCCCGCCGCGACGCCCCGCGGCGGCGTGAGGCCCGGACGCCGCGGCCTCGCCGCTAGCGCGCGGCCTCCGCTCGCTGCGGGGTGACCTCCATCAGCATCCCGTGCGTCACCGACGGGGGGATCAGCATGCTCCCCGCGCCGGGCCACCCCGACGTGCGGATCACCCGCCCGCCCGCAGCCTCGATGCTCTCGGCGAGGGCGGCCGTGTCGGGCGACGTCCAGACCGAGATGTGCGGCCCCTCGCCGAGCGGGTTCTTCTCGTCGGAGCGCCTGCGCATCTCCACGGCGATCGGGCTCTCCGGGGTGCGCGGGTGGATCAGCGTCATCGCCTGCACCTCCCCCGCGAAGATCGAGGACGCCTCGAAGTCGCCCGACTCGAGCACCCACCGATCGTCCGGGCGGACCCAGCCGAAGCGCCGGCGGAAGTCCTCCTCCGCCTCGTCGAGGTCGGCCACCGCGACCCCCAGGTGCGAGATCCGGAGCGGCGTTCCCTCCGGCCCGGGCGGCTTCTGGGGCACGATCTCCATGAAGGCGCCGTGCGCGGCGGAGGGGTGGACCCAGTGCACGCCCGAGCCGTCTCCGCGGTCGATCACGCGGCCGCCGCCCGCCTCGATGCGCGCGGCGAGCGCGACGGGATCCGGCGTGGTCCAGACGGAGATGTAGTAGCCCTCGCCATGCGGGTTCTTCTCTGAGGCGCGGGCCCGCATCACGCGCGTGACGTGGGTGTCGTCGCTCTCGGGCTGGATCAGCTGGACGGCCTGCTCGCCCGCCCACCCCATCTGCGCCCAGCGGAAGTGCCCCCACGGGTTCTCGCCGCGCTCGCCGACGCTCATCCCGAAGAGGCGCTCGTAGTCGGCGACCGCCTGGTCGAGGTCGTTCACGGCGATCGCGCAGTGAGAGAGCGTCGCCGCCGGTACCGTCTCCGCCACGGCTAGCCCCCCACCACGATCGGACCGCCCGGGTCGAGCACCGAGCCGTCGAGGGCGAGCACGGCCGGACGCTCCTCGCAGTAGCCGTCGTTCTCGCACTTGTCGAAGGAGAAGGCGCCTCGCCCCTTGTCGTAGCGAATCGTCCACGTCCCGACGATGTGACCCTCGCGCCCGCGCGCGAG
>DAOULG010000195.1:0-4814 GCA_034420495.1 Dehalococcoidia bacterium | reverse complement strand
GCCGTCACGGAGCTCGGCTTCATCGGCGCCCACTTCTATCCGCACTGGTTCGAGCTCCCCCCCGACCACGCGAAGATGTACCCCTTCTACGCGAAGTGCGTGGAGCTCGGCGTCCCCATACAGATGCAGGTCGGGCAGTCGCTGATCTACGCCCCGGACCGCCCGCTCCGGTCGACGGGGCGGCCGATCGCCCTCGACGCCGTCGCGTGCGACTTCCCGGAACTCGTGCTGATCGGCATCCACGTCGGCATCCCCTGGACGTCGGAGATGATCGCCATGGCGTGGAAGCACCCCAACGTCTACATCGGGTCGGACGCGCACTCGCCCCGCTACTGGCCGCCGGAGTTCGTGCGCTACATCGACAGCTACGGGCAGGACAAGGTGATCTTCGGGACCGATTTCCCGGTGCTCGACTTCGGGCGGACGATGCGCGAGATCGACGAGCTGGGCCTCCGGCCGGGGCCGCGGCGCAAGCTCCTCCGCGAGAACGTCGCGCGCATCTACGGGCTCGAGCTCTAGCCGGGGGCGGGACCGGTGGGAGACGCGCCCGGGACGGCGCCCCATGAACCGGAGCGGGGGCCGCTCGGCGAGGTCGCCCGGCTCTTCCTGCTGCTGGGGACGACCGCCTTCGGGGGCCCGGCCGCCCACATCGCGATGATGCGCGATCAGGTCGTCACCCGGCGGCGCTGGATCACCGACGCGCACTTCCTGGACCTGCTCGGCGCGACGAACCTCATCCCCGGCCCCAACTCGACCGAGCTCGCCATCCACCTCGGCTACCGGCGCGCCGGCTGGCGCGGCCTCGTCGTCGCCGGTCTCGCCTTCATCGTCCCGGCGGCCCTGATGGTGCTGGCGCTGGCGTGGGCCTACGTCGAGTACGGGGCGCGCCCCTGGGCCCAGGATCTCCTCTACGGGGTGAAGCCGGTCGTCATCGCCGTCGTCATCAACGCGATCGTGGGGCTCGGGCGCACCGCCGTGAGCGGGCCGCTGCTCGGCGCGGCCGGTGCGGCGGTCGCCGCGCTCTTCCTCGCGGGCGGCGACGAGCTTCTGCTCCTCTTCGGCGGCGCGCTCGCCGTCGCCCTCATCCGGGGCGGGCTCGCCCTCCGGCGACCGGGCGCCGCGGCGGCGCTGCCGCTCGCCCTGCTCGCCGCCCCCGCCGGCGCCCCCGCGGCGGGCGCCGTGAGCGGCTACTCCGCCCTCACGCTCTTCCTGGTGATGCTCAAGGTCGGCGCCCTCCTCTACGGCTCCGGCTACGTCCTCCTCGCCTTCCTGCGCGGCGACCTGGTCGAGGCCCTGGGCTGGCTCACCGACCAGGAGCTCCTGGACGCGATCGCGGTCGGGCAGGTCACGCCCGGCCCGGTCTTCACGACCGCGACCTTCGTCGGCTACCTGGTGGGCGGCGTCGGCGGCGCCGTCGTCGCGACGGTCGCGATCTTCGTTCCGTCGTTCCTCTTCGTCGGCCTGATCGGGCCCCTCCTCCCGCGGCTCCGCCGGCACCCCTGGACGGCCGCCCTGCTCGACGGCGTCAACGTCGCGGCGCTCGGCCTGATGGCCGCGGTCACCGTCGTGCTGGCCCGCGACGCCGTCGTCGACGTGATGTCCGGAGCGCTCGCCGTCCTGGCGGCGGTCGCGCTGGTGCGCTTCCGCGTGAACTCGGCGTGGCTCGTGCTCGGCGGCGGGCTGATCGGCATCCTCTACCGCGGGCTGGGCGGCTGAGGCCGCCCGCCCGCGTGAGAGGATGCCGGGAGCGGAGGGGGACCGATGGCGGAGGCGGAGAGGGCGCGGGAGATCCGCATCGAGCGCAGCGGGAGGCGCGTGCGCGTGCGCGCCGCCGGCGAGTGGCTGGCCGACACGACCGCCGCGCTCCTGATGCTCGAGCGGGGCCGGGTGCCGGTCTATTACCTGCCGCGGGCCGACGTCCGCATGGACCTCCTGGAGCGCGAGCCCGAGCGGGCGCGCCGCGACGCCACGGGCGAGGCCGCGTCCTACACGCTGCGCGCCGGCGGCCGCGTCGAGGAGAGGGTCGCGTGGAGCTACGAGCGCCCGGCCGCGGGCCGGGAACGGCTCGCCGGGCACATCGCGTTCTCCTGGGACCGGGTGGACCAGTGGTTCGAGGAGGACGAGGAGATCTTCGTCCATCCCCGGGACCCCCACACGCGGGTCGACGCCCTCCGCAGCTCGCGCCACGTGCGCGTGGTGATGGCCGGGGAGACCGTCGCCGAGACGACGCGCCCGGTGCTGCTCTTCGAGACCGGTCTCCCGACGCGCTACTACATCCCGCCTGCGGACGTCAGGCTCGACCTGCTCGAACCCTCCGGGAGCCGCACGCGGTGCCCGTACAAGGGGGTCGCCTCCTACCACTCCGTGCGCGTGGGGGGTGAGCTCGTCGAGGACGTCGTCTGGCACTACCCGTTCCCGATCCCGGAGTGCCCGAAGATCGAGGGGCTGCTCGCCTTCTTCAACGAGAGGATCGATCTCTACGTCGACGGCGATCTCCAGGAGCGTCCGCCCCGGCGCGGACGCTAGCCCGGGCGAGCCCCCGCGGCCGCCGGCGCGGGCGGGGCCGCGTGCCTAGACGCCGGCGACCGACTCCGCGACCGAGGCGAGGGGCTCCTGCGCCAGGAGCCGCGAGGTCGCCGGTCCCGGCGGCGGCGCCGCGGGATCGAGCAGCTCCTCGAAGCGGTCGACGTCGTGCGCGAGCGACGGGCAATCGAGCTCGACGAGCCGCCGCCCCCGCTGCAGGGCAAGCCGGCGGTGAGCCTCGCCGGAGCGCTCCCCGAATGCGAGCGGGATCGCCCCCGGGGGAGAGAGGCCCAGCGCCCCGGTCCCGCCGTCGGCGGCCTCCACCAGCACGACGTCGGCGCGCGCGAGCGCCTGCAGGGCGCGCGCGATGTCGTGGGGCTGCGCCCGCGGCTGATCGGCGGGGACCACGAGCGCCGACCCCGACCGGCGCACCTCATCCGAGTCGAGCCCCAGCTCCACGGCGGCGCGGTAGCCCGCGCCCGCGTCCTGCACGTGCCTCGCCCCGGCGCGGGCGATCAGGTCGCCGTAGGCATCGTCCGGCGAGAGGACCATCAGGGGCCCGGCGTGGGCGGCTCGCACCGCGGCGAGCAGATCGCCCAGCATGGCGCGCACGAGCGCCTGACGGGCCCCCACGGGCAGATCCGAGGCGAGGCGCGACTTCGCCTCCGAGAGCGGCTTGACCGGCACGATCACGACGGTCCGGCTGGCGAGGGGGAGGCTCACCGCTGCCCCCTGCGGAGCAGCACCCCGGCGAGCGCGGCGCGCCGCGCCCGATCGGTCATCATCGTGTCCGTGACCAGGGGCTCGATGCCCAGTCCGGCGACGGCGGGCGCCAGCCCGGCGTCCACCTCGTCGAGCACGAAGACGTCGCAGAGCCCGCGCAGCAGCCGGGCGACGCCGAGCGCCGAGACCTCATGCCCGAGCGAGCGCAGCATCGCCGCCGCCGGCCCCTTCACCGCCGCGCCGCCGACGATCGGGCTGACGGCGAGACGCGGCGCCGGGGCCGCCTCGATCGCCCGGCGGACGCCCGGAACGGCGAGCAGGGGCGCGATCGAGACGAAGGGGTTGGAGGGCGCCAGCAGCAGCAGGTCCGTCTCCGCTATGGCCTCCAGCACGCCGGGGGCGGGCCGCGCGCCCTTGGCGCCGGGGAAGTGAACCCCGCGGACCTCGTCCCGCTGCCGGCGGCGCACGAAGTAGTCCTGGAAGGCGAGCTCCCCCTCGTCGGTCGAGATGAGCGTCGGGTGCGGGTCGTCGGTGACGGGAAGGAGCCGGGCGGCGACGCCGAGCGCCGAGGCGAGCTCCGAGGCGACCTCCGAGAGCGGACGGCCGGCCCCGAGCAGCGTCGTGCGGCGAAGATGCGTCGCGAGATCGCGATCGCCGATCCGGAACCACTCCTCGCCGCCCAGGGCGCCGAGTGCCTCCAGCACGACGGTGCTGTCGCCGGCGAGGCCCCACCCCTCCCCGCCCTCCCGGCCCGAGAGGGTGTAGAGCACGGTGTCGAGATCCGGGGAGATCCGGAGGCCCTGCCACTCGAAGTCGTCGCCGACGTTGACGATCACCGTGAGCACCGAGCCGGGCGCCGCGCGCGCGACGCCGTCGGCGAGCCGGGCGCCGCCCACGCCGCCCGCGAGCACGGTCACCCGGCGCGGCGCGGGATCCGGGCCGCCGGTCTTCTCGCTCACATCGGCCCTCTTCGCTCCGGCGCCGTCCGCCCGCCCCGGCGCAGGGCGAGCCATGATACCGCCCCGTGTGCCCGCTCCACCCCGGCCGGGGGGACGGACGACTGCTATAGTCGGCCCGCGGAGGGGGAGAGAGATGGACTGGGCAGACACGGAGGAGCAGGCGGCGTTCCGCCGACGGGTCTCCGCCTTCATCGAGGAGCGCCTCCCCGGGCTCTACCGCCTGCGCCGGAGCGGGGGCAAGGGCCCGGGCGTGCACAACAGCGACTGGCAGTTCGACCTGATGCTCGGGGAGAGCGACGCGCAGGAGGCGGCGCGCGAGTGGGCCGAGGCGCTGGCGGAGCACGGATGGTCGGCCCCGCACTGGCCTCCGGAGTACGGCGGAGCCGGCCTCACCGCGATGGAGCAGTTCATCTTCAAGCAGCAGCTCGCGCTGCAGGGGGCGCCGGTCGTCGGCGGGCCCGGCGCCGCGATGCTGGGGCCGACCCTGATCCACCACGGCACGGAGGAGCAGCGGCGGGAGTTCCTCCCGAAGACGCTCTCCGGCGAGATCACCTGGGCGCAGGGATACTCGGAGCCCGGCGCGGGATCCGATCTCGCCTCGCTCCAGAC
>DAOULG010000194.1:0-4371 GCA_034420495.1 Dehalococcoidia bacterium | reverse complement strand
TCGAGCTCCGCGGCGACGCCGGAGGCGCGGGCGAGGTGCCCCAGATCCTGCAGCAGCCCGTCGGAGACGTCGACGGCGGCGCGCGCCCCGGCGGCGAGCGCGCGCCGCCCGAGCCCGAGCCGGGCCCGCGGGCGCCGGTGCGCGGCGACGAGCGCAGCGGCCTCCGGCTCGTCGCCGCGGCCCGCCTCCAGCAGCGCGAGCCCGGCCGCGGCGCCGCCCGGGCGTCCCGAGACCGCGATCGCGTCGCCCGGGCGGGCGCCGGAGCGCCTCAGGAGGGGCGGCGGCGAGCCCGAGGCGCCGGGCGGCGCGTGGCCGAGTGCGGTGACGGAGAGCGCGGTGGCGGCGCCCCTCCCCGTGTCGCCGCCGGCGATCCGCACGCCGTGCGCGGAGCACGCCTCCGCGAGGCCGGAGGCGATCCGGTCGAGGTCGGCCGGGGTGAGGTCCGGTCCGAGCACGCAGGCGACGAGCAGCACGTCGGCCCGGGCCCCCATCGCGGCGAGGTCGGAGAGCGCCGTCGCCGCGGCGCGCCAGCCGACGTCGGCGTAGCCCATCGTGTCGGCGCGCCAGTGCGTCCCCTCGCAGAGCGCGTCGACCGATGCCACGACGGCGGCCCCCCGGGGCGGCTGCCAGGCGGCCGCGTCGTCGCCGGGCGGGACCAGGATCGCGCGCGCCGCGCTCTCGCCGAGCACGGCGAGGAGCCGCTCGATGAGCTCGAACTCCCCGGGGTGCGAGCCGGGGGGCATGCCGGGGGCGCCGCTCAGGGCCGGCGCCCGGGGACCCGCCCCGGTCGCCCGCTCCCGGGGGGGCGCGGCACTACGCCCCCTCCCCGCCCGCCCGGCGGGTGAAGTCGATGAGGGCGAGGGAGGCGACGGCGTCCCCCTCGCCCACCGCCATCACGGCGACCCCCTGCGTCAGCCGGCCCTGCTGGCTGACGAGGTCGGCACGGGTGCGGAGCACGATCCCCTCGCGGGAGACCAGCATCAGCTCCTGCTCGTCGCGCACGACGCGGGCGACGCGGAGCGGGCCGGAGCGATCGCTCACGCGGAAGGTGAGGAGGCCGGCGCCGCCGCGGCCCTGCGTCGTGTACTCCTCGATGGGGGTGCGCTTGCCGCCGCCGCGCTCCGAGACGACGAGCAGGTCGTCGCCGTCGGAGGCGACGACCAGCGCGATGACGGAGTCCTCCCGCCGGGGCAGTCGCATCCCGCGCACGCCGCCCGAGGCGCGGGAGGCGACGCGCAGCGTCCCGACGGTGAAGCGGATCGCCTGCCCGTGCGAGCCGACGAGCAGCACGTCGTCCTGATCGGAGGCGGCGCGGGCGCCGATGAGCTCGTCCCCGCGCCCCAGGCGCATCGCGATCAGCCCCGCGCGGCGCACCGACTCGAACTGATCCAGCGGCGTGCGCTTCACCTCGCCCCGGCGCGTGGCGAGCACGAGCGAGTCCCGCGAGAAGTCGGTCACCACGACCGCGGCGGTGACGCGGTCCGAGGGCTCGATCTCGATCAGGTTCACGACCGGGATGCCGCGCGCGGTGCGCGATCCCTCCGGCACCTCGTAGCCCTTGAGCGAGTAGACGCGCCCGGAGGCGGTGAAGAGCAGGAGCGAGTCGTGGGTGTCGCAGACCCAGAGGAGGCGCACGGCGTCGGACTCGCGGGTCGTCATCCCGGTGACGCCGCGCCCGCCCCGGCCCTGCGAGCGGTAGGTGTCCAGCGGGACGCGCTTCATGTAGCCGCGCTCCGAGATGGTGACGACGACCTGCTGGTGCGCGATCAGGTCCTCGTCGGCGATGTCCTCGACCGCCTGCGGGAAGACCTGGGTGCGCCGCTCGTCCCCGTACTCCTCCGCGAGCTCGCGGGCGTCGCGCGCGATGGAGTCGTCGATGAGCCCGGGGTCGGCGAGCAGCCCCTCGAGCTCGGCGATGAGGTCGACCAGCTGCCCGTACTCCTCCTGGATGCGCCGGCTCTCGAGCTGCGCCAGGCGGCGCAGTTGCATGTCGAGCACCGCCTGCGCCTGCCGCTCGCTGAGGCGGGCGGGGCCGTCGGGGGCGCCCGGGGCGAGCGGGAGCTCCCCCTGCAGGCCGGCGGCGCCGAACGGCTCCTCCTGCAGCGCGCGGCGCGCCGCCTCGGCGGAGTCGGAGCCCCGGATGATGGCGATGACGCGGTCGAGTCCCCCGAGCGCGATGAGGAGGCCCTCGAGGATGTGCGCGCGCTCCCGGGCCTTCTTCAGGTCGAACTCGGCGCGGCGGCGTATGACGACGCGCCGGTGCCCGATGTACGACTCGAGAGCCTCCTTGAGCGTGATCGTCCGCGGCTGCCCGTCGACGAGCGCGAGCATGTTCACCGCGAAGGTCGAGCGCAGCGCCGTGTGCCGGAAGAGCTGCGCGCGCACCGCGTGGTAGCTCGCGCCGCGCGCCAGCTCGACCACGATGCGCAGCCCGTGGCGATCGGACTCGTCGCGGATGTCGGAGATCCCCTCGATGCGCTTGCTGCGCACGAGATCGGCGATGCGCTCGATGAGCGAGGCCTTGTTGACCTGGTAGGGGAGCTCGGTGACGACGATCTGGTGGCGGCCGGCGCGCGACTCCTCGAGGTCCACGCGCGCCTGCATCGTGATGCGGCCGCGCCCGGTCGCGAAGGCCTGGCGGATCTCGGCGCGGTTGAAGATGGAGGCGGCCGTCGGGAAGTCGGGCCCCTGCACGACCTCCATCAGGTCGTCGACGCTGCACTCCGGCTCGCGGATCACGAGCTCCACGGCCCGGCAGATCTCGCGCAGGTTGTGGGGCGGGATGTTGGTCGCCATCCCCACCGCGATGCCGCTTGCGCCGTTGAGCAGCAGGTTGGGGATGCGCGCCGGGAGCACGACGGGCTCGTTGATGGTGTCGTCGAAGTTCGCCTGGAAGTCGACGGTGTCGCGGTCGAGGTCCGCGAGCAGCTCCTGCGCGATGGGCGCCAGGCGCGCCTCCGTGTAGCGCATCTGCGCCGGCGGGTCGCCGTCGACGGATCCGAAGTTCCCCTGGCCGGTGACGAGCGGGTAGCGCAGCGAGAAGTCCTGCGCCATCCGCACCAGCGCCTCGTAGATGGCGCTGTCGCCGTGGGGGTGGAACTTCCCCATCACCTCGCCGACGGTGCGGGCGGTCTTCTTGAAGCCCGAGTTCGGCCCCACGCCGAGCTCCTGCATCCCGAAGAGGATGCGGCGCTGCACCGGCTTCAGCCCGTCGCGGGCGTCGGGGAGCGCGCGGGAGACGATGACCGACATCGCGTAGTCGAGGTAGGAGTCCCGCATCTCGTCCTCGATGCGGGCGGGGCGGATGCGCTCGGCCGACTGGACCACCGCTCGGCTCCTCCACGGCGCCGCGCGCCCGCGCGGGGGCGCATCGGGGCACCGCTACCAGCTCGGCGGCCGGGGGCGCGGGGAGGGGGGCGCCGCCTGCGTCGATTCTACCAGCGGCCGGGGGTAGCGGCCCGCCCGCGGGCGCTACCGCGGGGCGGGGGCGAGCGCGGCGAGGCGCGCGACGTAGGCGGGGGGGAGGGAGAAGGCGCGGGCGCCGCGGAGCATCGTCTCCAGGTAGGCGCGGGAGGGCGCGAGCTCCGCGCCCGCCGCGGGATCGGCGACCCGGTAGGCGAGGCAGGAGAGAGGCTCGCCGGCGGGGCCCTCCACGTCCACCCGGACGCGCCGGTAGCGCGGCGGCGTGGCGTCGACGCCCTCCTGGCGGTCGAGGGCGCCGAGCTCGGCGCCCGGGATCCGCCAGAGCGCGCCCCAGACCTCGTGGCCCCGCTCCGGGCGAACGTCGGCGACGGCGCCGCCCCAGCGCCGGCTCGGGAGCGGGAAGCGGAGCCGGTGGTGGGGGAGGCGGGCGCGCCCGAGCGGCCGCGCCCCCGGGCAGCTCCGGTGGAGGCGGGCCTCATCGAGGTTCGAGCCGTAGGCGAAGTAGAGGAGCTGCTCCCCCCCGGCCCGCTCCTGGGCGGGGCGCTCCGCGGTCACCGCGGGCGCGGGGGAAGGGTGGTCGGGGTGCGCAGATTTGAACTGCGGACCTCGTCGTCCCGAACGACGCGCTCTGCCAAGCTGAGCTACACCCCGGCGCTCTGCCGCGCCCTGCGGCCGGCCGCGGGGCGGCGCCGTGCCACCCCCGGCCGCAGCGCTTGCGGGCGAGCGAGCGTAGCATCGGCCGCGCGGGAGTGTCCATGCGCGGCGGTCCCCGCGGCCTCCGCGGAGTCCCCCGGCGGGCGATGCCGTACGATCGTCGGGCGGGGGTCGGGGAGGGGCGCGGACGCGTGCAGGAACCTCTGCTGCACGGCGCCGGCCCGGCAGGCGGCCGGCGCCGTGCAGGGCGGGGGCGGCGCCGGGCGCTCGGGGGCTGGGCGCTCGCCGCGCTCG
>DAOULG010000193.1:0-11299 GCA_034420495.1 Dehalococcoidia bacterium | reverse complement strand
CGTCTCCCAGTCGCTCCCGAACCCCGTCATCAATCCCAGTCGCATGCGCTCCTCCGCCCGTGCGCCGGCGCGGGAGCGCCGCGGCGTCGTCGCGCCGCGGCCGTTCGGGCCGGCACGCGCGAGCTTACCGACCCGAGCGGGACGCGGTCGCCCGGGCCGGGCGCGCGCGCTGCGCCGCGCCCGTCCCGGGCATCACGGATGTGCTAGCGTGCCGTGCGTGGGCCGGCCGTCGCCGGTCGGGCGGGGAGGGGCTCCGATGGCGCTCTACGGCGTCGACCTGACCAGCATGGAGGCCGGCATCTTCGAGCTCCGGGGCGAGATCGCCGTCGTGACGCTGAACCGGCCCGAGTCGCTGAACGCCCTCAACACCGCGATGCACCGGGACATCGCGGCGTGCTGGGAGGAGATCAACCGCAACGAGCGGATCCGCGCCGCGGTGGTGACGGGAGCGGGCCGCTTCTTCTGCGCCGGGCGCGACATCAAGGAGTTCGTGGGGACCTACGGCGCCGGGGAGGCGCGGGCGCTGCGGCCCGTCGACGACCCCGGGCACGAGATGTTCGGCGCGACCGTCAACCACTGGCACATCCGCAAGCCGCTGGTCGGGGCGCTGAACGGCCCCGCGGTGGGGGGCGGCCTCGAGCTGGCGATCCTGTGCGACATGATCGTCATGTCCGAGGACGCCTACATCGCCGACCTGCACGCGAAGATCAACGCCGGCGGCATGATCTCGCTCAACACCTTCCTGCCGCCGATGGTCGCGCGCGAGCTCACCATGACCGACCGCCGGCTCACGGCCGCGGAGTGCCACCGCTGGGGCTTCGCCAACCACGTCGCGCCCCGCGACCGCGTGCTCGGGAGGGCGCTCGCGCTCGCGGAGGCGTCGGCGCGCATGGGCCCCGACTCGATACGGCACCTCAAGCGGGGCTCGCTCGACCTCCAGCTCGCCTCGGGGAACATCGCGAGCGCGGAGCGCCACCGGGAGCGGCTCCGGACGCTGCGCGAGCGGCGCGCCCGCACCGCCCGCGATCACGACCTGATGGAGGGGATGACGGCCTTCGTCGAGAAGCGCGCGGCGCGCTACGAGCGCCCGGTCGGAGGCGGCGCCGGGTAGCGGCGCCGCGGCGGGTCGGCCGCCGGGCCCGGGGCCCGGCGGGAAGGGAAGGACGGGAGACGTGGTCAGGCTCATCGACGTGCACCGGCATCTCTGGGGCTTCGACTGGTTCCCGCCGAGCCACCTGCCGAAGCTGACCGCCGAGTCGCTCGCGCGCCGGACGGGGCGCACGGTCGAGCAGGTGATGGAGCGCATCCGCCAGTCGCCCACCATGGAGTCGACGGGCACGGGGGCCGTCGCGGAGATGGAGCACTACGGGATCGACCACTCGGTCATCCAGACCCTCGACTGGGGGCTCGCCTACGGGCCCGAGGAGGACAACCAGCTGGATGTGGAGGATTTCCACCGGCTCACCTACGAGGCCGCGGCGCGCCATCCCGGGAAGCTGTGGGCGATGTGCGGGGTCGATCCGCGCCGTCCGCGCGCCGTCGCCTTCTTCGAGGAGTGCGTCCGGGACTACGGCGCCGTCGGCCTCAAGGTCTACCCGCCCAACGGCTACCAGGCGAACGACGAGCGCTGCTTCCCGATGTACGAGAAGGCGATCGAGCTGGACGTCCCCGCGCTCATACACACCGGCGGCAACATCTGGACCTGGGCCGAGTGGGTGGAGCTGGTCGCGCGCCGCTACCCCGAGCTGCGCATCATCATGGGGCACGCGAACCTCTCGGGTCCGTTCGAGAGCGGCACCTACTGGCGCGGCCTGATCGCCGCCTCCAACAAGCGCAACGTCTGGCTCGATCTCACCGACTGGCAGGTCACCGGCGCCGTGGACGCGGACAACATCCCCACGCTCCTCCGGGTCATCCGCATCTTCCTCGACCGCGTCGGCTCCGACCGCATCGTCTGGGGGACGGACCTGCCGCAGGCCGGGGTCGGGAGCCTCGCCCGCGGCCGGACCGAGACCTGGACCGACATCGTCACGAACCTCCCGGAGTGGGGGTCTCGCTACGGGATCGGCTTCACGGAGGAAGAGCGCGACGGGATCTGCTTCCGGGCCGCCGAGCAGGCCTTCAGCAACGTCGACTTCGGCTCCGTGTAGGGCCCGCCGTCCCGCCGGGGCGCGGCGCGGGGAGGGGCGTCCGGTGGCGGATCACCCCATCGCCGGCACCGTCGTGGTCGATCTCAGCGAGGGCGTCGCCGGCGGCTACGCCTCCTGGCTGCTGGCCGCCCTCGGCGCGCGCGTGCTCAAGGTCGAGCCCCCCGGCGGTGAGCGGCTGCGCCGGCTCGGGCCCTTCCCGGGCGACCGCCCCGACCCCGAGCTCGCGGGGCTCCATCTCGCCCTCAACGCGGGCAAGGAGAGCGTCGTGCTCGACCTCGAGGAGGCCCCGGGGCGCCGCGGGCTCGCGCGGCTGCTCGACTCCGCGGAGATCGTGATCGAGTCGGCGGGGCCGGGCGTCGCGGGGTCGCGGGGCCTCGGCGACGGCGAGCTCTCGGCGGGCCGACCCTCGCTCGTCCGGGCCTCCCACTCCCCCTTCGGCCGGGACGGCCCGTACGCCTCACGGCTCGGCTCGGAGATCGTCGACTACGCCATGGGCGGCTGGATGTACTTCTGCGGGGCGCCGGACCGGCCCCCGCTGATGGTCCCCGGCCACCAGGCGGAGCTCCACGCCGGGATGCAGCTCGCCGCCGGCTCGCTGGCGGCGCTGTGGCACGCGCGGCGCTCCGGCGCCGGGCAGCACGTCGAGGTCTCCACCTTCGAGTCGATGGTGAGCGCGCACGTTTTCCTGCTCTCGAACTGGATGCAGGAAGGGGTGGTGGAGCGGCGCCACGGCACGCGGCTGCTCGCCTGCGCGGACGGCCTCCTGCTCGTGACCTTCCCCCGACCGCAGCTCTACGCGCTGATCGGCGAGCCGGAGCGCGCCGACGATCCGCGGTGGGAGGATCCGGCGCGCGCGGCCGAGGCGGAGGCGGAGATGATCGACCGCGTCGCGGGATGGGTCTCGGACCGGACGAGCTCGGAGGTGCACGAGCGCGCCCAGAAGCTCCGGATCCACGCCCTCACCCCCGTCGCCTCGGTCGCGGAGCTCGCCGCCTCGCCGCAGCTCGCCTTCCGGGGGTGGTGGCGACGCGTCGAGCACCCCCGGGCCGGAGCGCTCGAGCTTCCCGGTGCGCCCTGGACGATGTCGCGAAGCCGGACGGGCACCGCCGGCGCGGCGCCCCTGCTCGGCGTCCACGGAGCGCTCGGCGGCGGCGCGGAGCGCCCCGGGGGAGGGGAGGGCGGCGCCCATCCCTTCAGCGGGCTCCGGGTCGTCGAGGTGACGAACAGCTGGGCCGGTCCCCTCTGCGGCATGCACTTCGCCGACCTCGGCGCCGACGTCATCGTCGTCGATCCCCCGGTAGCGCAGGCGACCCGTTCCTGGCACTACCCCGCCGGGCAGGACTGGCCGCGCGCCCACGACCGCGGGCACGGCTTCCACCAGTTCAACCGCAACAAGCGGGGCGTCTGCCTCGACCTGACGACCGAGGGGGGCCGGGAGCTCTTCCTGCGCCTGATCGAGACGGCGGACGTCCTCATCGAGAACAACAGCCCCGGCGTCTTCCCCCGGCTCGGCCTCCCGGTCGATCTGCTGGGGCGGCGCAACCCGCGCCTCATCAGCTGCTCGATCCCGGCCTTCGGCTCCGAGGGGCCCTTCGCCCCGTACCGCGCGGCGGGATCGAACATGGAGGCGACGACGACGGTGGTCTCGCGGACCGGCTACGGGCCCGGGGAGCTCGAGGCGACGGGCTCCTACCACACCGATCCGATCGGGGGCACGCACGCGACCGCCGCCATCATCGCCGCGCTCATCGAGCGCGAGCGCAGCGGCCGGGGCCAGCACATCGAGGTGCCGCTGCTGGAGAGCGGCGCGATCTTCGCCGTCGAGGCGCTGATGGACTACCGGCTCAACGGCCGGGTGGCCGGCCCGCTGGCGAACCGCTCCGAGCGCATCGCGCCGCAGGGGGCCTACCGCTCGGCGGGCGAGGACTGCTGGGTCGCGCTGGGCGTCGAGACCGACGGGCAGTGGCGAGCGCTCTGCGCGGTCCTGGGGAGCGACGAGCTCGCCCGGCGATTCCCCACCGTCGAGTCGCGCCGGGAGGCGCACGATGAGATCGATCGGACGATCGGGGAGTGGAGCGCGGCCCTCGACCACAACGAGGCGGCGCGGCGGCTGCAGGCGGCGGGGGTGCCGGCCGGCCCCGTTCTCGCGAACTGGGAGATCGTGAGCGATCCGCATCTCTACGAGCGCGGCTACTGGGTCGACACGGTGCATCCCGAGGTGGGCTACCACCGCTACGAGGGCCTCCCGTGGAGGCTGTCGGCGACCCCGCCCGCCGCCCGTGCGCGCCCCGCGCCGCTCCTCGGTGAACATAACGCGGAGGTGTTCGCCGAGCTCGGCGTCGACGGGGAGGAGCTCGCCGCGCTGCGCGAGTCCGGCGCCGTCCTCGACGCGCCCCGCAGCCTGCGGGCGATGCCGCGCCGGTAGCGCGGCTCTCCGGGCCGTCGGGTCCCGGCGCCGGCCCGTCTTGAGGGGACATCCGCGACGCGACATAGTCGCGGCGACGCCGCGGCGGGAGCGGACAGGAGGGCGCAATGGCGGGACTGACTCTGACCGGGATCGAGGGCAAGGTGGCCGTCGTCACCGGCGCCGGCCGCATGAAGAGCATCGGGCGCAGCATCGCCCTCGAGCTCGCCGGCGCCGGCGCCGACGTCGTCGTCACCGGCACCGGGCGCCCTCCCGAGCGCTACCCGGACGACGAGAAGGCCGCCGGGTGGCGCGACATCGACTCGGTCGCCGAGGAGATCGAGGCTCGGGGCCGCAGGGCCCTGCCCGTTGTGAGCAACGTCGGCGACGAGGACTCGGTGCGCGAGTTGCTCGCCCGGACGCTCGCCGAGTTCGGGCGGGTCGACTTCATCGTCAACAACGCCGGCGCGGCGCGCGGCCCCGACCGCGTCCCCGTCGTCGAGATGCCGGTCGACGTCTGGGACACGGTCCTGCGGATCAACCTGCGGGGCCCGTTCCTCATGTCGAAGGTCTTCGGCCAGCAACTGGTCGACGCCGGGAACGGCGGCTCGATCGTCAACATCTCCTCGCTCGCCGGGAAGTCGCTGGGCCCCAATGCGTCCGCCTACGTCGCGAGCAAGGCCGGCCTCCAGGGTCTCACCGGCTCCATGGCCCAGGAGATCGGGCAGCACGGCGTCCGGGTGAACGCCCTCTGTCCCGGCTTCGTCGATACCTCGCGCGTCTCCGATCTCTTCGACGACGGGGAGTTCGACGTACGCCTCGCGCGCATCCCGCTCGGCCGCGTCGGCCAGGGCGAGGACGTCGCCTGGGCGACCGTCTACCTCTGCAGCGACCAGGGCTCCTGGATCTCGGGCCAGTCCATCAACCTCTGCGGGGGCACGGTTGTGGCGCGCTGAGCGGCCGTGGCGCCCCGCCTCGCTCTCCCCGCCGGGGGGTACCCCGCCGCGCCGGTCGCACGCGTCGGCAGGGACGCAGGGGCCCGCACTCAGCTCCCCAGGGACCGCTCGCGCGCGTGCCACTCCCCGCGCAGCACCGCGTAGAGGACGTCGTCGACGCGTTCGCCTTTGAGGAGGCGGTTCTCTCGCGCCAGTCCCTCCCGCGTCATCCCGAGCTTCTCCATCACGCGCCACGAGGCCGTGTTGCGGATGTCGGTGGAGGCCTGGACGCGGGCGAGTCCGAGCTCGTGGAAGCCGAACGCGATGACCGCCGCCGCCGCCTCCGTCGCCAGGCCCCCTCCCCAGAGCGGGCGTGCGATGTTGTAGCCGATCTCGGCCGAACCGGACCTCACGATCCACAGCGTGATGCCGCCCGAGACCCGGCCGCCGTGCTCGATCGCCCACTGGAATCGCGTCTCGTCGTCGGCCCGGATGGTCGCCGCGACGAACTCCTCGGCATCGCGCCGCGTGTACGGGTGCGGCACGGGGATGCTGCGGGCCCACTCGGCATCCGTCGCGTAGCCGAGGATGTCGTCGACGTCGTCGGATCGGTAGGGCCGCAGGAGCAGGCGCTGCGTCTGGAGCGTCGGCGGCATGGCCGGCCGAGTATCGCACGCCCACCCGGCGCGGTCGGCGACGCCGGCGCACCCGGGGGGGAGGCCGCAGCGATGGCCGGCGGGGTCGTCGCCGCCGAGATCCACGCCGCCGGCGGCGGTGCGTGCGATACTCGGCCGCCGCCCGAGGCTTCGGCGGTGTCACCCGCAGGCCGCGACCGCCCGGCCGTCGCGGAATCGCGGCTCACAGCCCTCGCCGCCCGAGCCGCCTTGCCGGAGCGTCCCGTCGCGCACCACAATCCGTGCGGCCGGAGGGTCGCGCGTCGAAGAGACGACTGAGAGAGGAGAAGCGATGCCGAATCCCGTGGTTCACTTCGAGATCGTCGGGAGGGACGGCGCCGCGCTCCAGCGCTTCTACCGTGAGGTCTTCGACTGGGAGATCAACGCCGACAACCCGATGGCGTACGGGCTCGTGGAGGCGCAGGGCGGGGGCATCGGCGGAGGCGTCGGCGTGCCCGTGGAGGAGGACGCCGGGCCGTACGTGACGTTCTACATCGAGGTCGCCGACCTGCGCGCGGCCCTCGACCGCGTCGAGTCGCTCGGGGGGACGGTCGTCATGGACATCACGACGATCCCGGGGATGGTCACGATGGCGATGTTCCGCGACCCGGAGGGGAACCTCATCGGCATCGTGGACTCGGAGACGCCGCCCGCCGAGTAGTCCCCCCGGCGGGGCGCGCGGGCGCATCGGTACTCGTCAGCCCGCGCGGGGCGGGAGGGTCTCCCAGCCGGGGGCGAGGGCGGGGACGCCCCACGCGGGCGGCGGACTCCACGAGCGCCACCGATCATCGATCGCGGGATGATCGCCCCGGCGGATCCACTCCGCGGCGCGCTCGGCCTCGGTGCGAACCGCCTCGGCCTCGCTGCGGCTCATGCTGCCGCGGGCGACCGCCTCCTCGAGCTCGTCCTCGTCCTTCCACCGCGCGTCGGTGAGATCGGGGGAGAAGACGACGTCGAGGTGGTGGTCGCGTGTATCGAGACCGATGGCGGTCCGGCGGAACGGCGCCTCGAGATTCAGGTACCAGCTCCGCACGTCGCCGTCGCCGAGAAAGACCAGAACCGAGTGGGCGGCACCCGCGAGGAAGACGCGCACCATGCCGGACCCGTGCCAGACGTCGTCGCGGAGACGCCACTCCCCGTGCGGGAGCCGGATGTCGTTCCCCGCGAGGTCCGTCGGCCTCTTCCAGAGGCTGCCCGGCGGCGTGCACGCCGCGATCACATCGCCCCGATCCTCGACCACGACGAACGGCCAGGCCGTGAAGACGCGCCCGTGCCAGATGCTGCGCCCGGTGATCGACGCGCCGGGGCGCCACCGGCCCCCGCTCATCGCCGCCGCCCCCGCCCGGCTCCCGGAGGGCCGGGCGGGGCGACGCGGACCTCTTCCATCGCCGTGATCCGCCGTCCCGGGCCCGCCCGGCGGTGAGTGTCGGTCGCCGCCGGCGCCGGAGGCAAGTCGGCGCGGGCGTCCCGGTCCCGGCGCCCCGCGCGCGTTCCGGTCCGACTGTATCCTCGCGCCATGACCGAGTCCGCCATACGCCTGCTCGACCTCACCAAGCGCTTCGACGGCGAGGAAGAGGCCGCCGTGACGGCGCTCAGCCTCGACGTCCCGCGCGGCAGGATCGTGGCCCTCATCGGTCCGTCCGGCTGCGGGAAGACGACGACGCTCCGCATGATCAACCGGCTCGTCGAGCCCACGTCGGGACGGATCGAGATCGACGGCGAGGACGCGAGCGCCAGGCCGGTGGCGGAGCTTCGCCGCGGCATCGGATACGTGATCCAGGAGGTCGGGCTCTTCCCGCACCAGACGGTCTCGCAGAACATCGCGACCGTGCCGCGCATGCTGCGCTGGGACCGCGCGCGCATCGAGGAGCGCGTCTTCGAGCTCGCCGACCTCGTGGGCCTGGAGGCGGAGCAGCTCGACCGCTACCCCGACGAGCTCTCCGGGGGCCAGCAGCAGCGCGTCGGCGTCGCGCGGGCGCTCGCCGCCGATCCCCCCGTGCTGCTGATGGACGAGCCGTTCGGG
Organism: Dehalococcoidia bacterium; assembly: GCA_034420495.1. Taxonomy (GTDB): domain Bacteria; phylum Chloroflexota; class Dehalococcoidia; order UBA2979; family UBA2979; genus VYDC01. Next base: position 3,113 of record DAOULG010000193.1, on the reverse strand, counting down.
GCGGTGGATCCCATCGTGCGCACCCGGTTGCAGGATGAGCTGCTCGCGCTCCAGGAGCGGCTGCACAAGACGATCGTTCTCGTCACGCACGACATCGACGAGGCGGTCAAGGTCGCCGACCGCGTGGCCCTGCTGAACATCGGCGGGAGGCTGGAGCAATACGCGCCGCCGGACGACCTCCTCCACTCGCCTGCGAACGCCTTCGTCGAGGAGTTCCTCGGCGAGGACCGCGAGATGAAGCGCCTGGCCCTGAAGCGGGTCGCCGATCTGCCGTTCGAGCGGGGCCCGGTGCTGGACATCCGAAGCGCCCCCGCCGAGGCGCGAGCGCTGCTCGACGACGCCCGCTCGGAGTGGCTCGGACTGACGTCGGAGGAGCGCTTCGTCGGCTGGGTCGGCCGCGAGCACGTCGGCACGGAGGCCGCGCTCGACGTGCTGCCGCGGGAGCTCCCCGCGGCGCAGGTGCACCCCGGCAGCACGCTGCGTGAGGCGATGGAGGTGATCCTGAACTCCCGGACGTCGGTCGCCGTCATCGACGACGGCGGCCGCTTCGGGGGCATCGTGACCCTGGAGCAGATCCGCTCGGAGCTCGCCCGGCGCGCCTCGTGATCGCGCCGCTGCAGGCCCAGAACCCGATCCTCCGCTGGTCGTGGTTCATCGACGAGTGGGACCAGATCCAGGCCGCGCTCGTGCAGCACCTGGAGCTCACGCTGCTCGCGCTCGGCCTCGGCCTGCTGCTCTCGGCCGCTCTCGCCGCGGCGGCGCTGCGCTACGAGCGGGGAGCGCCCCCGATAACGGCGGCCGCGGCCGCGTTCTACACCATCCCGAGCGTCGCGCTCTTCGGGCTGCTGGTCCCCTACACGGGGCTCAGCCGCGCGACGGCCGTGCTCCCGCTCGCCGGCTACACGCTGCTGATCCTGATCACGGCGATCATCGACGGCTTCCGCTCGGTGCCGGCCGAAGTGAGGGAGGCCGCCTCCGGCATGGGGATGAGCCCGCGGCGCCGCGTCCTGACCGTCGAGCTGCCGCTCGCGCTCCCCTACATCATCACGGGCATCCGGATCGCGACCGTCTCCACGGTGGGCCTCGTCACCGTCGCCGCCATCATCGGGCAGGGCGGCCTCGGACGCCTGATCCTCGACGGACTGCGCCGGACGTTCTGGACGCCGATGACGATCGGCGCGTCGCTCTCCATCCTGCTCGCCCTGATGCTCGACCTCGCGATCTACCGGCTCGGCGCGGCGGCGACGCCCTGGACGAGGCGGAGGGGCGCATGATCCCCCTCCCCGTCGCGCAGGCGGCGGTCCCGCGCGGGACCGGCCTGGTGGAGTGGCTCGTCGACGCCGACACATGGCTCGGTCGCGACGGCATCCTGAGCTCGGGGCTCGACACGGTCACGCTCTGCGCCGCGGTGATGGGCGCCGGGATGCTCATCGCACTCCCCTCCGCGGCGCTCCTCGCGCACTCGCGGCGGGGAGAGCTGACCGCGACCGCGCTGGTGACGCTCGGCCGCGCGGTGCCGACGTTCGCGGTGGCCGCGCTGCTGGTGCCGGTGGCCCTGCGCCGGGGCTGGGGATTCGAGCCGTGGCCGATCTTCATCGCGTTGCTCCTGCTCGCGCTTCCGCCGCTCTACCTCAACACCTACACGGCCATCCGCCACGTCGAGGCGGGCGTCGTGGATGCGGCGCGGGCGATGGGCATCGGGGAGCGGTCGCTCCTCATCCGGGTCGAGTTCGCGCTCGCGATGAGCGTCGTCTTCACCGGGATCCGCGTGGCCGCCGTTCAGGTCGTCGCGACCGAGCCGATCCGCGCCTTCCTTGGCGGTGACGGACTCGGCCGGTATGTTCGGGACGGCCTCGGCCAGAACAACGACACGCTGATCATCGGCGGCGCGCTGCTCATCGCGGCGCTCGCGGCCACGACCAGCGTCGCCGTGAGCGCGGTCGAGCGCCTGGTCGTGCCGCATGGAGTCCGCCGGCTCGCGCAGCGGCCGGCGGTGAGGAGGGGGAGCGTCGGATGAGGAGAGTCGCGGGTGTGCTCGTGGTCGCTGTCGCTGTCGCGCTGGCCGTGCTGGCGGTCGCGGCGTGCGGCGACGATGAGGGGGAGGCGGACGGGCCCACCATCCGCATCCGCGGCCAGGACTTCAGCGAGTCGGTCACGATCGCGGAGGTTTACGGGCAGTTCCTTGGCGGTCGGGGCTACGATGTCGAGTTGCTGACGCCGGCGGGCTTCCGGACCGAGGCGATCGATGGCCTCCGGAACGACGAGATCGACCTGATCATCGACTACATCGGCGGTGAGCTCACGGCGCTCGCGCCCGACGCGGCGATCGACGCCGCCGACGCGGACGCGATCATCGCGACCATCGGGCCGATCCACGAGGCGGCGGGGGCGACCGTGCTCGACTACTCGCCTGCGATCGACGGAGACGCCTTCGTCGTCCGCGGCGATTCCGAGGCGACGGCCATCTCCGACGTCGCCGACCTGGACTACGTCTTCGGGGCGGCGGCCGCCTGCTTCGAACGACCCCAGTGCTTCCTCGGCTACACGGACCCCGCGATCTACGGGATCGAGTTCGCCGACACGGTCACGATCGAGTTCGGGCCGCTCCTCGGCGAGGCGCTCGCGGCGGGCGTCGTCGACGCGGTCGTGTGGAACACGACCGCTCCGCAGATCGGAGTACAGGGCTTCCGCGTCCTGGAGGACGACCGCGGTCTCCACCCGGCCCAGAACATCGCTCCCATCATCGACACCGCCGTGCTGGAGGCGTGGGGACCGGGACTGCGAGACGCCCTCAACGAGCTCAGCGCCGCCATCACCACCGAGGACCTGGTGGCGTGGAACATCGAGACCGACATCGAACTGCGCGAGTCGGACGACGTCGCGCGCGAGTGGCTGGAGATGCAGGGGCTGCTCACGCAGTAGGGAGGCGATCGCAGCGCACGTGCGCGGCGGCCGGGCTGCCGGCCGACGTCCCGCGGGCGCGACCGCCACGGCGGGGGCCGGGTGCCCCTCGAGGCGCGGGGGGCGGCGATGAGCCCGACCGGCTCTCGCGCGGCGCGCCACGGTGCGGTCGCCGCCGGCTCGCCCCTGCGGGAGCCCGGGAGGAGGAGCCC
>DAOULG010000192.1:0-27541 GCA_034420495.1 Dehalococcoidia bacterium | reverse complement strand
GATGGCGATCGGCTTCGCCGGCGCGCTGCTGCTCGTCGCCGACGATCTCGGCGAGCGCGGCACCCTCGTCGGGGACCTGCTCGCGCTGCTCGCGGCGGTGCTGGTGAGCGGCTACTTCGTCGCAGGCCGGCGTCTCCGGCGCCGGCTCTCGAACCTCACCTACGGGGCCGCCGTCTACTCCGTGGCGGCGCTGCTGCTGCTCGCGGCGGTCGCGGTCTCCGGGACATCCCTCACCGGCCACCCGGCGGAGGCGTACCTGCTGATCGTCGCGCTCGCCGCGGGACCCCAGCTCGTCGGGCACAACGCCCTCAACTGGGCCCTGCGCGCGCTGCCGGTCGCGACGGTGGCGGTGGTGACGCTCGGGGAGCCCGTCGGCGCCACCGCGATCGCCGCGCTGCTGCTCGACGAGCTGCCGGGCAGGTGGGAGGTCGCGGGCTCCCTGGTGGTGCTCCTCGGGGTCGGGGTGGCCCTCGGCCGCAGGCGACCGCCGGCGGCCCTGCGTCCGCCTCGCTGATCCCGCGCGCCCTCCGAACGGGCGCGCGCGATCATCGGCGTTCCCGACGGACCAGCGCGGTGTCGAGACGGGTGCGAAATCGACGCCGCGATCGTCGTGTAGGCCTCACACTTGGCATCGAACTCGCGCCGATCGAGACTGCCTGCGAATGTGCCCGTCGCGCCGCCGCTAGCCCGAGAGTTCTGCAGGCGACTTTCCGGGGGAAACGATCTTGCGTTATTCTCCCTCCAAGTGAGTACCAGAAAGGAGGGTCTTCGTGCCCCGATTCGAGCGAATGGACCCCGGCGAGGTCGCCATCGGGCGTGGCCGGGCGGCGATGGCGGAGCGCGTGCCCTACATCGAGGCCCTGAAGGCCGGCGAGGCCGGCCGCATCGAGCTCCAGCGCGGGGAGAGGCAGGCGATCGTCAAGCGGCGACTCCAGGAGGCCTCCCGCCAGTGCGGGATCAAGATCCGCTCCTCCTGGGAGACCCCCCGTACGCTCGTCTGGAAGCGCACGCGAACGCGGTAGCGCGGGCTGCGGCCCGCGCGCACTCGCGGCGGCGCCGCCACAAGCCGGAGGGCCGGCTCGCGAGCCGGGAGGATGGGGGCCGGCCCGCGCCGGCGACGTCGCTCCAGCGGGCGGGGGACGGGGGCCGGGGCGTTCCCTGACCGGCACCCCCGTGCCCTTGCCGGATTGTGAGAGATCGCGCAATATGAGAGGCCGCCCGTCGCGCCGGGCCGGGTATGATTCCCCCTTCGGTGCGCGGCGGCCGAACCCTCCCGACCGATGGGTAGCGAGGACGCCCGTGGTGGCACAGGGCAGAGCACCGGTATCCCCCGGCGGCCCCGGCGCCGGGCCGCGGCGTGGAGCCTCCGTGGCGGAGGTCGCCGCCGGACGCCTGCTCTACGATCCCGCGCACGAGCGGGACGGGTGCGGCACCGGCTTCGTCGCGCAGGTGGACGGCACGCGCTCCCACCGCATCGTCGAGCTCGCCGTGGAGGGTGTCGTCAACCTCACCCACCGCGGAGCGGTCTCGGCCGACGCGGCCTCCGGCGACGGCGCCGGCGTCACGATCCAGATCCCCTTCGAGCTTCTCGCGGAGGAGGCCTCGCGCCTGGGCCGCCCGCTGGACGATCGCGATCAGCTCGCCGTCGCGATGGTCTTCCTTCCGCACGACGAGGCGGGACGTCCGGCGGCGCGCGCCATCCTCGAGGAGGCGCTCTCCGGGAGCGGCGTCGACGTGATCGGGTGGCGCGAGGTGCCCATCGAGCCCTCCGTGCTCGGCGGAGTGGCGCTCGACAGCCTCCCCGGGATCGAGCAGCTGCTCCTGTCCAGGCCCGGCGGCCTGCAGTCGGGCCCGGACTTCGACCGCGCGCTCTACCTCGCGCGGCGCCGGGCCGAGCGCCGCTACCGCGAGGAGGATGTCGACTGCTACGTCGTCTCCCTCTCCGCGCGCACCGTCGTCTACAAGGGGCTGATGGCGGCGCCGCAGCTCGGTGCCTTCTACCCGGATCTCCGCGACGAGCGCACGGTCTCCGCCCTCGCGCTGCTGCACCAGCGCTTCGCGACCAACACGCTCCCGAACTGGACGCTGGCGCAGCCCTTCCGGATGGCGGCGCACAACGGCGAGATCAACACGCTGCTCGGCAATCGCAACTGGATGAGCGCGCGCGAACCGGAGCTCACATCGGCGCTGTGGGGCGACCAGCTGGCGGATCTGCTCCCGGTCATCTGGCCGATCGGATCCGACACCGCCTCCTTCGACGAGGCGCTCGAGCTCCTCGTCCATTCCGGCCGCGGCCTCCTCCACGCGCTGATGATGCTGATCCCGGAGGCCTGGGAGAACATGCCGCAGATGGACCCCACCCTGCGGGCGTTCTACGAGTACCACGCCTGCCTCTCGGAGCCGTGGGACGGGCCCGCGGCCGTCGCCGTCACCAACGGGAGCACCGTCGCCGCGGTGCTCGACCGCAACGGACTCCGTCCGGCGCGCTACCAGGTGACGCGCGACGGCCTCGTCGTGATGGCGTCCGAGGTGGGCCTGCTCGACATCGCTCCCGGCGACATCGTGGAGTCGGGGCGGCTCGGGCCGGGCCAGATGATCGCGATCGACACGGCCCGGCGGCGGCTGCTGCACAACGACGAGATCAAGCGCGAGGTCTCCTCGCGCCGCCCCTACGCGGAATGGGTGCGCCGCAACCTCCACCACCTTCCCCGCGCCTCCGACCGCGACGCGGGGGAGCGCCGGGAGGGAGCCTCCGGCAACGGCCGGGCGCCCGGCGCCCTCGACGGCGCCTACGCCCCCGACGCGGATCTCGCGCGCCTCCAGCGGCTCCACGGCTACACCCGCGAGGAGCTCCAGTACGTCATCAAGCCGATGGCGGTCGACGGCAAGGAGCCGACGGGCTCCATGGGCGATGACACGCCGCCGTCGACGCTCCAGGACGATTCCAGGCTGCTCTACACCTACTTCCGCCAGCGCTTCGCGCAGGTGACGAACCCGCCGATCGACTCCGTCCGCGAGGAGATCGTGATGTCGCTCGACACCTACCTCGGGCGCCGCCACTCGCTGCTGGAGGCGACGCCCGAGGCGGCGCGCCTCGTGCACCTCACGAGCCCGCTGCTCACGGACGAGGAGATGGTGGCGCTCCGGCAGGTGCCGCTCGCCGACATCTCCGTCACCACCCTGCACGCACGCTTCGCCGTCGCTGACGGCGAGGAGGGGCTGCGGCGGGGGCTCGAGGAGCTCTGCTCCGCGGCCGTGCTGGCGGTCGACGAGGGGCACACGGTGATCATCGTCAGCGACCGCCTCACCGACGAGCGCTGGGCGCCGATGCCGATGCTGCTCGCGGTCTCGACCGTCCACCACCACCTGATCCGCCAGCGGCGGCGGATGCGGGTGAGCATCGTCGCGGAGGCGGGCGACGCCCGCGACGTCCACCACCTCGCCTGCCTGGTCGGATTCGGGGCCTCGGCGGTGAACCCCTACCTCGCCTTCGAGACCCTCCGGCGCATGCACGAGGAGGGCGAGTTCGGTGAACGCTCGCTCGACGAGACGCTCCAGCGCTACGAGCAGGCCGTCGACACCGGGATCCTCAAGATCATGTCCAAGATGGGGATCTCCGCCGTCTCCTCCTACCACGGGGGGCAGATCTTCGAGGCGCTCGGCATCTCCGACGAGCTCGTGGGCGCGAGCTTCCCGGGAACGACGTCCCGTATCGGCGGCATCGGGTACGCCGAGATCGCCCGCGACGTCTGCGAGCGCCACGACGCCGCCTACCAGCAGCCCGGCCTCCCGCACGGGGGCTGGTACAAGTACCGCCGCGACGGCGACTACCACGCCAACGAACCGCCCGTCTGGCGGCAGCTTCAGAAGGTCGCGCAGGGAGCCGGCGCCGAGGGGTACCGCGACTTCACCCGGCTGGTGTACGAGCGCCCGCCGACCGCGCTCCGCGATCTGCTCGAGCTGGCCCCGGACCGCGAGCCGATCCCGCTGGAGCGCGTCGAGTCCGTCCGCGAGATCACCGAGCGCTTCCAGACGGGGGCGATGTCGCTGGGTGCGCTCTCGCCCGAGGCGCACGAGGACATGGCGCGCGGCATGAACCTGCTCGGCGGCCGCTCCAACACCGGCGAGGGAGGCGAGGATCCGCAGCGCTACCTGCCCCGCGGGGAGAGGCGCGACGCGAACTCGCTCGTGAAGCAGGTCGCGTCGGGACGCTTCGGCGTCACGCCGGCCTACCTGGCCGCGGCCGCCGAGCTCGAGATCAAGATCTCGCAGGGGTCGAAGCCGGGCGAGGGCGGACAGCTCCCCGGCCACAAGGTGTCGCCGTACATCGCGCAGCTGCGGCACGTGATGCCGGGCACGACGCTCATCTCGCCGCCGCCGCATCACGACATCTATTCCATCGAGGATCTCGCGCAGCTCATCTACGACCTGAAGATCGCGAATCCGCGCGCCCGCATCTGCGTGAAGCTCGTGGCGTCGGAGGGGGTCGGGACGATCGCGGCCGGCGTGGCGAAAGGCTACGCCGACGTGATCCAGATCTCCGGCGCCGACGGCGGCACCGGGGCGAGCCCCCTCTCCTCCATCAAGTACGCGGGGTCGCCGTGGGAGCTCGGCCTCGCCGAGACCCAGCAGGTGCTCGTGATGAACGATCTGCGCGGCCGGGTCATCCTGCGCACCGACGGCGGCCTGCACACGGGTCGCGACGTCGTCGTCGCGGCGCTCTTCGGCGCGGAGCAGTACGGCTTCGGGACGGCCGCGATGGTGGCGCTCGGCTGCAAGATGGCGCGCCAGTGCCACCTCAACACCTGCCCGGTCGGCGTCGCGACGCAGCGGGAGGACCTGCGCGAGAAGTACTTCGGCGAGCCGACGATGCTCCACAACTACCTCACGCACGTCGCCCAGGAGGTGCGCGAGATCCTCGCCTACCTCGGCTACGAGCGGCTCGACGATCTCATCGGCCGCGCGGATCTGCTCAGGCAGCGCACCGATCTCGCTCCCGGGCACCGCTACGAGGGAGCCGATCTCTCTCGCGCGATCACGCCGGTCGATCCCGAGGGGAGCCGCCCGCACCACCGGATCCAGCCGCGCAACGACCGCCCGGGCGACGAGCCGCTCGATGACCGCGTGCTGGCCGAGATCGGCGGCGCGATCGCGCGCGGGCTCGAGGCGTCAGGCTCCTACCCCATCCGCAACACCGACCGCACCGTAGGGGCGCGGATCTCGGGGATGATCGCCGAGCAGCGAGGCGACGAGGGCCTCCCCGACGGCACCGTCGACCTGACGTTCCACGGCTCGGCGGGACAGTCCTTCGGCGCCTTCCTGGTGCGCGGCGTGGGCCTCCACCTCGTCGGCGAGGCGAACGACTACGTCGGCAAGGGGATGGGCGGCGGCGAGATCACGATCCGCCCGGCCGCCGAGGCCGGCTTCCCCTCGCACGAGGGCGTGCTGGTCGGGAACACCGTTCTCTACGGCGCCACCGGGGGAAACCTCTTCATCGCGGGGCGGGCCGGCGAGCGCTTCGCCGTGCGCAACTCGGGCGCGCGCGCCGTGGTCGAGGGGATCGGCGATCACGGCTGCGAGTACATGACCGACGGCGTCGTCGTCATCCTCGGCACGACGGGGCGGAACTTCGGTGCCGGCATGTCGAACGGCGTCGCCTTCGTGCTCGACGAGGCGGGCGACTTCCGGACGCGCGTGAACCCGGAGCTGGTCGGGCTGGAGCAGGTGACCACGCCGGAGGGCGTGGAGCTGCTCGAGGCGCTGATCCAGCGCCATCTCGAGCTCACGGGCTCCGCCCGCGCCGCCCAGATCCTCAACGACTGGCGGCACTACCTGCCGCAGTTCTGGCGGGTGGCGCCGAAGTTCGCCGTGACCGAGGACGGCGCGATGGTCGTCGTGCGGCGCCATCTCCGGACGCTCAGGGCGATGCAGGGGACGGCCCCCGCCGCCCTCAGGCGCTAGGGGCGCGCGCGAAGGCGCGCCCTCTCTCCCGCCGGACTCCGTCCTGCCGGCTACGCGTAGCGCAACGCCTCCGCGACGGGGACCCGCGACGCGGCGCGCGCCGGTGCGAGCGTCATGAGGGCGGAGGCGCCGTAGGCGATCCCCGAGATCAGGAGGATGCGCACCCACGGGAAGCGGAAGGCGATCTCGGTCCCCTCGGTGAACGCCGGATCGGTCAGCAGGTTGTAGGAGAGAGCCGTCCCGAGCGCGAGCCCGAGCACGATGCCCGTCAGCGCGATGAAGGAGGACTCCATGAAGAAGGAGAGCGCGACGAGCCTCCTGGTGTAGCCCAGGGCGCGGAGCATGCCGATCTGCTGGCGCCGCTCGACCACCGTCCGGAACGCGATCACGCCGAGCGCCGCGATCCCGACGATCAGCCCGAGCCCCATGAACCCCTCGAAGAGCAGCTGGAACTGGGTGGAGGCGCGCGCCTGATCGTCGATCAGCGTCTGGATCGCCGAGGCCTGGACGCCGCGCTCCAGGAGCGCCGACTCGATGCGATCGGCGAGTGCCTCGAGCTCCCCGGTCGACGGCGTCCCCGCGGCCTGGACGAAGAAGGTCTCGGGGATGCGCCCGTCGGAGGAGAGGCCCTCGATCTCGGCGCCGTGGACGAAGATCCCGGTGAGCTGGGTGAGGATCCCGGAGACCTGCGCCTCCATGAAGCCGATGATGAGGAGCTCCCTGGCGTTCCCGCTCTCGGGATCGGCGACCGTCACCCGAACCGGCTCGTAGGGCTCGCCGCTCCGGATCGAGGCGGCGAGGGCGGTCGAGAGGCTGAAGAGCTGGCCCCCGGGGCCGAAGCCCTCCGTCCCGAGGATCGCGTCGTCGGCGATCGCGACGCCGGGATCGCGCAGCAGCGCCTCGAAGACGCTGGCGTCGCTGTCGTACCCCCGCGCGCGGCTGGCGAGCGGGATCTCGGCGACCTCGAGGAACTCCCGGTCGGCCTCGACGAGCCGGTAGAAGTCGGCCGCCTCCGTCGCGGCCGCCGGACCCTCCTCGGTCGCGCGGAGGAAGAGGGCGCGCGTGCGCCCGACTCCGGCGAGCTCCCCGTCGCGGAGGCCGCTCGCGCCGAGCGCGCTCCGGAGATCGCCGACCGGGTTGGAGGGGTTGCCGTCGACGACCACGTCGAATCCGGCCTTCGCATCTGAGCTGAAGAAGAGCTGGGAGAAGTTGTAGTTGAGCGTCGCCATGACGACGAGGCTGAAGACGATCAGCACGAACATGGCGAGCGTCATGCCGGTGCGGAAGCGGGCGGCGAGGGGATAGGAGACGGCCATCTTGGCGGCCGGGGCGATGCCGCGGAGCAGGCCGCCGGCCGAGCGGACGCCCGTGAGGAGCAGGTGCGCGTTGAAGATGACCAGGAGCGTCGAGGAGACCGTGATCGCCATCCCCGAGACGAAGAACATCTCCACGTTGCCGGCGATCTCCAGGGGCTCGGGGACGAGCGGGAGCAGGCGGGCGATCAGCCGCACCGGGTCGGTGTCGTCGCCGGTGACATCCCATATCAGCGAGAACGGGAGCGGCGTGAGCCAGAAGACCAGGAGCAGCCCCGCCGCCGTGGTGAAGGCGAGGCGGGTGGCCGTCCCGAAGTAGACGGCGAGCATCGCCGCGGCCAGGACGACGAGCGTCAGGCCGCCCGCGTACGGGGCGGCCTGGCCCCAGACCCAGCCGCCGAGCCAGAGGCCGACCGCGCCGACGATGAGCATCCAGAGCGCCCAGCCGCCCGCATTGCGGTGGCGGGACGCCCAGCCGCGCGTGCGCCGGAGCAGCAGCGTCGCCAGGGCGAGGAGGGAGAAGGTCACCAGCCAGAGCGCCCACAGCAGCCAGGGCCGCCATCCCTCCCGGGGCACGAAGCGGCCCGCCGGCACGGAGCGCGCGCCGAAGACGAAGAGCGCCGCCCCCAGCAGGAGGACGAGCAGCCCCAGGCCGTAGGTCGCGAGACCGATCAGGAACGCCCCGAAGGCGGCGGCCGCCCAGAGGCCGACGAGGGCGACCCAGGCGAGCACCCAGAGCGCGCCGACCGCGGCCCGGCCGAGTCCGCGGAGCGAGCGATCGGCGCCGCGCAGCGGCTCCGGCTCGGGGAGGTCGCGGATCGCGCGCACGATGTTGAGGTTGGCGGCGCGCAGCGAGGAGAAGGCGATCGTGGCGAAGGTGAGCACGATCCCCAGCGAGAACGCGATCACGAAGCCCTGGGGATTGACGTGGAAGATGATGGCGAGGTTGAAGTCGGCGAAGGCGATGCCGACGAGCCATGTGATGGCGAAGGCGACGGCGACGCCGAGCAGCGCGCCGATCACGGCGGCGGCCAGGTTGTAGCCGCTCCCCTCGGCGAGGAACATCTCGGTGAGGTGCAGCCGGCGCATGCCGATCGCCCGCGCCATCCCCATCTCGGAGCGCCGCTCGGCCGCGAGCATCACGAAGATCAGGAAGATCAGCATCACGCCGGCCGCGATCGAGAAGAGGCCGAAGAGCAGGAAGAAGGTCACGAAGACCGAGCCGATCAGCTCGGCGGCGGCGACGGCCTCCGCCTTGGTGAACGCGACCTCGGCCGGCGCGCCCGCGCTCTCGAAGTAGTCCTCGAGGCGGTCCTGGACGGCGCTCGCGGCGTCGAGCGAGTCGCGGGCCCCGCCGCGCGCGGAGATCAGGATGAGGGTCAGCTCCTCCGGCTCCCCGTCGAGCTCGCGGACGGCATCGATGTGGCCGACCAGGCCGCCGCCCCCGAGCAGGATCCCGGATCCGGTCAGCGACGAGTCCTCCACCACCTCGATCACCTCGACGCCCCGCGGCTCGTTGCCGGCGAAGAGCTGGAGGGACGAGCCGGCGACGGCGTTGATCTCCTCGGCGAGCTGCCGGGAGATGAAGACGCGGTTCCCGCCGAGCGCGCCGGCGCTCACGCTCTCGCCGTCGAGGTCGCGGAGGGAGCCGAGCGCGTCGATCGTCGCCGGATCGACGCCGACGACGGCGGCGCTCGGCTCCGAGAGGCGCTCCCCGACGTTGAGGACGGGGAGATCGCGGCTGAAGATCCCGGCGATGGCGTCGACGTCGGGGTCGGTCGCGAACTCGCCGCGCAGCTCTGCGAGGAAGTCGTCCGTCAGGTAGTGCGGCGAGCCTTCGCGCGCGAGGGCCGGGTCGTGTGCGACGGCGATGTCGACCCGCTCGAAGGTGTCGTACACCCCGGAGGTGATCGAGTAGCCGACCGTGTCGCCGGTCGTGAACGCGGCGCTGATGATGAGCGTGGAGAGCGTCAGCCCGACGACGATCAGGGTCGTCTGCGCGCGGCGCCGGCCGAGGTTCCGGATGCCCATCCGGAAGAGGATCGGCTGGCGCAGCGCGACCCAGCCGACGACCGAGAGCGAGAGCGCCAGCAGGATCAGCAGCCCGAACAGGATGCTCGTGAGGGGGATGCCGAAGAGGCTATCCATCGACAGCGGCGGCGACCCGCGTCTCCTCGCTCCGGATGAGCCCGTCCTGCATGTGGATCGTGCGGTGGCAGCGCGCCGCGATCTCCGGGTCGTGGGTCACGATCACGAAGGTCTGGTGGCGCTCCCGGTTCAGCTCCTGCATGAGGGACATGATCTCGTTCGCGTTGGCGGTGTCGAGATCGCCGGTGGGCTCGTCGGCCCACACGATGGCCGGGTCGTTCACCAGGGCGCGGGCGATCGTGACGCGCTGCCTCTGGCCTCCGGAGAGCTGGGCGGGGCGATGGGCCTGCCACTCCGCCAGGCCGACCCGCCCGAGCGAGGCCAGGGCGCGCTCGCGCGACTCGTCGGCCGCCGTGCCGGAGATGAGGAGCGGCAGCTCGACGTTCTCCGCCGCGGAGAGGACCGGTAGCAGGTTGTAGAACTGGAAGATGAAGCCCATCTCCCGCGCCCGGTAGGCCGTACGCGTGTCGTCGTCGAGCGTGGCGAGATCGGTGCCGGCGATGCGGACGACCCCCTCGGAGGGATCGTCGATGCCGGCGAGGCAGTTGAGCAGCGTCGTCTTGCCGCAGCCGGAGGGACCCATCACGGCGAGCATCTCGCCGCGCTCGACGCGGAGGTCGACGCCCCGCAGCGCGTGCGTCCGGACGTCGCCGTTCACGTAGGCCTTCGCGAGGCCCTCGACCTCGATGATCGGCTCCGCCATGTCCCGCTCCGCCCCCGCTCGCCCGCCCCGTCCTACACCTACCATGATCGGTGCTGGGGGACTAGCCGCCGCGCGGCCACCGACCCGGGTCGGCGTGCGCTCCCCCGGCGCCGGGCCGGAGCGTCGACGGCGGTTGCGGCGGGCGTACACTGGCGGAGGCCCGGGGACGCAGGGCCGGCACGGCGGGCGGGGGCGGGAATGGCGCTCGGTGTCGCGCTCATCATCATCGGGGCGATCTTCCTGCTGGAGTCTCTCGGCCTGAGCGAGTACGGGATCGGCGAGCTCTGGCCCCTCATCCTGATAGGGATCGGCGGGGTCATCCTCTATGAGCGCCTGCGCCGCTCGCTCCGACGCGGCTGAGTCGCCGGGGGTCGTCCGCCCGTGAGCTACCGGCTCTCGTTCGTCCTCCCCGTCACCCTCGGCCTCTACCTGCTCGCCCTGGGCGCCGTGCTGCTCGCGGACAGCACGGGCGCGCGGCCCCTCGGCATCCCGGGCGTGGCGGGAGCCGCTACCGGGCTGGCCCTCATGGCGATGGGGGTGCTGACGGCGCTCGCGGGATGGCGGGCGCGCCGCTTCACGCGGCGCCTCCGCCGGGCGTTCGGCCACGTCCGCTCCGCCGAAGAGGGCTGGCGCGTCGACGACGCCGTGATCTCGACCGTGCTCGGCGACATCTCGCTCGACTTCCGCGGGACGGACCTGCCGTCCGGCGAGACGGAGCTGACGCTTCTCTGCTGGCTCGGGACGCTGCAGGTCGTCGTGCCCCACGACTTCGCGGTCTCGGTCTCGGCGCAGGTGCTCGTGGGCACGGTCGACGCTCTGGGCCGGCGCGAGGAGGGCCTGGTGCGCGACGTCGACGCCCGGACGGCGGGCTACGACGAGGCGCCGCGGCGCCTCCGCCTCCACGTCTCGACGCTCGTCGGCGAGGCGCGCGTGAGGCGTGAGATCGAGGCGGGGGAGCGGCCGGCGGTGTAGCGCCGCGCGGCGTCCCTGCGGGCCGCGGCTCCCCTCAGCCTCCGCGCCGGCCGGCCGCCGCGGCGTTGTCGCGGAGCGGGCAGGCGGGGCAGGGCTCGCGCGCGGGGGGATCCGTCACGACGCCGCCGGCCGCCGCGAGCAGGCGCCGCGCGCTCCACAGCGGCAGCCCGATCACCGAGCAGAGGCAGCCCTCGACCCCGGCGGCGGGGGCGAAGGCGCGATCCTGGATCGCGTAGCCCCCGGCCTTGTCGAAGGGCTCGCCGCGTGAGACGTAGCGCTCGACCTCCGCGCGCGAGTAGCTCCGCATGCGGACCGCGGTCGAGGCGCACTCGGTGCGGGCCCGGCCGCCGCGGACCGCGGCGACGCCCGTCACGACGCGGTGGAGACGGCCCCGCAGCGCGTCGAGCATCGCGTACGCCGCCGCCGCGTCGGGGGGCTTGCCCAGCAGCGAGCCGTCGGGCGCGACGACGATCGTGTCGGCCGCGAGCACGAGCGCCTGCGGGGCCCCGCCGGCCACCGTCCTCGCCTTCGCGAGCGCGAGGGCGACCGCGCGGCGGTCGGGGTCGCTCTCGGCGCTCGACTCATCGATCGCCGGCGGCCGCGCAGCAAACTCCACGCCGAGCGCGGCGAGCAGCTCACGCCTCCTCGGCGACTCCGAGGCGAGCACGAGGGGCGGGGGATCTCGCCGCCCCCTCACGGTGTCGCGCCGGATGCGGCTCCCGGTGCGCGATCGAGGGTCGTCACGCATTCCACGTGCTGCGTGTGCGGGAACATGTCGAGAGGCTCGACCGATCCCAGCGCGAAGCCGGGCCGGCCGTGAGCCGGGTCGCCGTCGACGAGCAGGCGCAGGTCGCGGGCGAGCGTCGCGGGATCGCAGGAGACGTAGACCAGCCGCCGGCACGCCGAGGCGAGCAGGGCGTCGACGGTGGCCGGGGCGAGCCCGGTGCGCGGCGGATCGACGATGACGAGATCCGGGGCGGGGTCGAGCCCGGGCAGCAGCCCCTCGACGCTCCCGACCAGGCGCGTCACGTTCGGCAGGCCCGCGAGATTCGTCTCGGCGTCGTCGCCGGCGGCCGCCGACTCCTCGAGCGTGATCACGCTCCAGGGCCCGTCGCCGGCGAGGAGTGCCGCGAAGGTCCCGACGCCGGAGTAGGCGTCGACGACGACGGCGGGCCGCGCCTCCTTCACGCGCTCGCGCACCATCCGGGCGAGCTGCTCGGCCTGCCGGGTGTTGACCTGGAAGAACGCGGCGGCCGAGACGCGGAAGGGACGGCCGCCGAGCCGCTCGTGGTAGTGCTTCTGCCCGGAGGGGAGCGGCCGGCGGCCGGGCCTCCACCGGAGCGCCGGCTGGATCATCAGCTCGCCCGTCGCCTCGCCGACGCGCACCGAGAGCTGGCGCGTGCCCGTCGTCCTCCTCTGCGCGCGCTTGAGCACCGCGTTCACGGCGTCGTGCGCGATCAGGCAGCGGTCGACGCGCAGGAACTGGTGCGTCCCGCGCCGCATGAAGCCGATCTCCCCGTTGCGGCGCACGGTGAAGCGCATGTGGTTGCGGTAGCCCCACGGATGCTCCATCCCGCGGGCCGGGGCGACGGGCGGATCGTCGAAGCGGCCGATCCGGCGCAGCTGGTCCCGGACGAGGCCGGTCTTCAGCGCGAGCTGCTCCTCGTAGTCGACGTGCTGGAGCTGGCAGCCGCCGCAGGTTCCGAAGTAGGGGCACGGCGGCTCGACCCGCCGCGGCGACGACTCCCGGATCTCGATCGCCCGCGCCTCGAGATAGGAGGGGGACTCCGCCGTGACCTCGGCGACGACGCGCTCGCCCGGGAGCGCGTACTCGACGAAGACCACGCGCCCGTCCGGACCCCGGCCCACGCCCGAGCCGCCCGCCGCGAAGCCGTCGACGGTCAACTCCACGGGCGGGGGGAGCTCGCCGCGAGCCCGCCTGCGCCGCCTGCGCCGCCGCTCCCGCTTGTTCTGGCGCGGCGGCCCGGCCAGGGGATCGACCCCGGGGGTGGGCGGCGGCTCGGAGCCGGATTGCGTATCGTCGGGGCCGGGCATGGTGCGATCGTAGCGCGTCCCCTGCTGCGGGGCGGGGCACGCGCCGATCTCGGGGGGAGCGGCGATGGAGCCGGCGAGCAGGTCCCGGGCCGGGCGCGCCCGCAGATCCCGGCTGCGGGCGCCGCCGCCCCGCCTCACGCCGACCCCGCTGTCGCGCATCGCGCGCGAGCTCGTCCCGATCCCGACGGCCCCGTACCTCGAGCAGGACGTCCTGGCCTACGTCCGGCGCTTCGCCGGGGAGCGCGGGCTCGGCTTCACGCTCGATCGCTTCGGCAACGGCTACGTCCGCTACCGGGGGAGGCGGCGGCGCGGCGCCGCCGCGCGCGCGCTGGTGCTCAGCGCGCACACCGACCACCCCGGCTTCGTCGTGACGGCGGTGCGCGGCCGCCGGCTAGAGCTCGAGTTCCGCGGCGGCCTCCCGGCCTCGTACGGCCGCGGCGAACGGCTGCGCCTCTTCCCCGCACCGGCGGGGAAGGAGGGGAGGGGCGGGCGGGGGGAGCCGCTCGGGGTCGCTGCTATCGAGGAGGTCGGGGCCGACGAGCGCGGGCGGATCCGCTCGGCGGTGGCGACGGCCGCCCCCGGCTCCGCTCCGCGGCCCGGCGATCTCGCGCTGTGGGACGTGGAGCCGGCGCGCGTGCGCGGGCGGCGGCTGGTGGCGCGCGGCTGCGACGACCTCGCCGGCTGCGCCGCGGTGCTCTCCGCCCTGGACCGCGCGGCCGCGGCGGAGGCCCCCGGGGAGCTCATCGGGCTCTTCACGCGCGCCGAGGAGGTCGGTCTGCTCGGCGCCTCGGCGGCGGCGCGCGCCCGGCTGCTGCCGGACGGCGCCGTGGTGATCGCGGTTGAGACGTCCTCGGCGGCGGGAGGCCGCGCGCGCCCGGGCGCGGGCCCGATCGTGCGCGTCGGCGACGCGATGCACCTCTTCTCTCCGGCGGTCGCGCTGTGGATGACCGACGTCGCCCGGGATCTCGCGCGCGAGGATGGCGAGTTCCGCTACCAGCGCAAGCTGATGGACGGCGGCGTGACGGAGGCGACCGCCTACGACCTCTACGGGTACGAGACCGGGGCGCTCTGCGTCGCGCTCGCGAACTATCACAACGGCGGGCCCCGCGACCGCGTCGCCGCGGAGAGCGTCGATCTGCGCGATCTCGACGCGATGGCGCGGCTGATGGCGCGGCTGCTCGACGAGCTGTCTCGTCTGCCGCGCGCCCGCCGGGCGCTGCTGCGGCGCTACGACCGGCTGGCCCGCGGAGCGGGGTCGCGGCTGCGCTCCGGGCGCTCGGGTCCCGGCGCCGCCGGCTCCGGCGCCGGCTAGGCGTCCGGCGCTCCGGGCGGGGAGGCCTGCGGCACGGACGCCGCCGTCAGATCATCGCCGCGCGCGGAATCTCGCGCAGCGCCGCGACGAGCGCCTGGACGCGCACGCTCTCGTCGGCGTCGAGGGGGCGCGCGGGGAGCGGGAGCTCCAGCTGGGTCATCGCTCCCGCGCAGCGCGCGGCCGCCGCCGCCGGCAGCTGCTCCCAGGTGCCGGCGACGCAGAACTCGTCGAGCACCTCGTCGCTCACCTCCGTTGCGATCTCGTCCCACCGCCCGCGGCCGGCGAGCCGGCGCATCCGCTCCGCGCGTTCCTCCCAGCCGTGGAGCCTCACGACTCCCGCGGCCGCCCGGGTCACCAGCGCCCGCGCGAGCTCGTTGCGGACGCGCTCGCGCTCCGCCGCGACGCTGCGCTCGTCCGGCCCGGTCGCGACGTAGCCGGCGCCGTGCAGGTGCAGCGCGCGGGGCGGGATCGCGCCCCCGCCCCCGGCCCCGGCGTCCGCTCCGGCGGAGTGCGCCCCGCGCGCGCCCTCGAGGAGGGCGGGCCGGATCACCTCGCGCGCGTAGCGGAAGCTCACGGCCTGCGGCACGATCGCCCCGTCCGCGATGCTCCCCGCGAGCCGCGCCGTGAACGGCGTGACGGCCGAGATCAGGATCGGGATGCGCGGGTGCGCGATCGGCCCGGGATTGAAGGCCGGGGCCGTGAGCCGGTACTGGTAGTACTCGCCCGCGTAGGCCGGCCGCGTCCCGTGCTGCCAGGACTCCCAGATCGCGCGCAGGCATGCGATGTAATCGACGAGCCGCGGCCCCGGGGGCGCCCACGGCACCGAGAAGCGGCGCTCGTTGTGGCTCTTCACCTGGGTCCCGAGCCCGAGCACGAAGCGTCCGCCCGAGTAGCCGGCGAGGTCCCACGCCAGGTTCGCCATGATGTGCGGCGAGCGGGGGAACGCGATCGCCACCGCCGTGCCGAGCGCGATCGTCGTCGTGTGCTCCGCGGCGAGCGCGAGCGGGAGGAACGGATGGTGCGTGGTCTCGCCGACCGAGAGCGAGTCGAAGCCCAGCGCCTCGGCCTCCCGCGCGGTCCGTCCGATCGTCGAGAGCTCCGCCGCGGCGGTGCCTCCGACGCTCATCGGCGGCGGGTCGTCGGGGGGCGGCATCGGTCGCGGGCTTACTCGTCCCCGGGACCGGGCGCAGGATCGTCGGGGAGGGCGTCCGCGTCGGTCGTCCCGTCCCCGGCGGCCTCCGCCGATCCCCCCTGACCGGAGCGGGCGGGCGGCGCGAGGCTCGGGCCGCCGTTCTCCAGCAGCTGCCACACCGCCTCCTCGGTGGCGGCGTGGACGTGCCCCTCGCGGGTGAGCCTGGTGATGAGCCGCCCGTCCCACCCGCGCCCGCGCAGGACGCGCGCGATCTCGCTCGCGCGGTCGCCGTTGTCCAGGACGACGGCGAGCAGGAGCTCCCACTCCAGGGGGGTGGCCAGGACCGTCACCCCGTTGCACGACAAGCGGACGCGGGCGTCCCAGAGCGCCGGGATGTCCCGCGGCCGGAGGACGTCGTAGCGGCCCTGGAACTGGGCGTCGCCGAAGACGAAGACCGGGACCGAGTCCCGCAGGAAGTGCAGGCGCTGGGCGGCGAGCCGGCGCCCGGCGAGCCAGCGTGCGTCGAGGTCGAGCATCTCCGCGAGCTGGCCGGAGGTCGTCGCCGTGGTGATGAACTCAAGGTTCGGCGACGGGGCGTCGGCCCCCTGCATCCTCGCCGAGGCCGCCCCGACGAGCGCCCAGACGTCGTCCCCGGCCGCCTCCTCGACGACGCGCACGAGCGCGCTGAGCACGGCGTCCATGTCGGGCGGAGACGGTGGGGCGCTCTCGATTTGGACGGTTCGACCTCCGGGGGCTGTCGACTGGGGCCGGTGGGAAGAGCGGATCATAACGCGGGTCGGCCAGATGCGCCCGCCGAGCGAGTATCGGCCCTGCGCGTTGCCGCGCCCGCGCCGCGCATGGGACGATGGCGTCCGGGAGGCGCGATGCCCAAGCAGGTGACCAACGTCGCATCCGACGATGCGCTCACGACGATCTACCGGCTCTCCCACGACGAGCACGAGGAGGTGATAGCGGCGCGCGTCGCCGAGCGCCTCGGCATCCGGCCGGCCTCGGCGGCGGGGATGCTCTCCCGCCTGGCGCGGGACCGGCTGGTCGCCGTCGACTCCCGCAAGCGCATCTCGCTCACGGCGGCCGGCTTCGCCCGCGCCGAGCACATGGTGCGCCGGCACCGGCTCGCCGAGTGCCTGCTCGTCGAGACCCTCGGGCTGGAGTGGTGGCGCGCCTACGAGGAGGCGCACCTGATGGAGCACGCGATCTCCGATCACACCGAGACGCTCATCGTCGAGCGGCTCGGCGACCCGGCCGTCTCCCCGTTCGGATACCCGGTCCCCGGCCACCCGCGCGCCCCGCGGCTCTCCGATCGCCGCCTCTCGGATCTCGCGACCGGCGACCGCGCGGTCGTGCAGCGCGTCTACGAGGAGGAGGAGGAGCTGCTGCGCTTCTTCGACGGGGAGGGGATCCGCCCGGGAGCGCACGTGCGCCTGAGCGAGGTGGCGCCGTATCGCGGGACGGTGACCATCGCGCTGGGCGAGCGCGAACTCGTGCTCGGTCTCGAGGCGGCGCGGCGGATCTGGGTCGAGCAGTAGGGCCGCGCCCGGCCGCGCCCGCCCCGCGTCGACCTCAGCGCGGGCGCCGGGGCACCTCCGGCGGCGACCGCGTCTCGGCGAGTTCGGCGCGGACGGCCCGGGCGGCCTCGACCATGTGGCGGAGCGCCGGCTCGGTTTCGGGGTAGCCCCGCGTCTTCAGCCCGCAGTCCGGGTTGACCCACACCAGCGGCGCCGGCAGCGCGCCGAGCGCCTCGCGCAGCTGCCGGGCCATCTCGTCGGCCGGCGGCACGCGGGGCGAGTGGATGTCGTAGACGCCGGGCCCGATCCCCTTGTGGTAGGCGTGCTCCGAGAAGACGCGCAGCAGCTCCGCGCCGGAGCGCGCGTTCTCGATGGAGAGCACGTCCGCGTCGAGATCGGAGATCGCATCGATGATGTCGTTGAACTCGGCGTAGCACATGTGCGTGTGGATCTGCGTCTCGTCGGCGACGCCGGCGGTCGCGAGGCGGAAGCAGGCGACCGCCCAGGCCAGGTACGCGGTCCAGTCGCTGCGCCGGAGGGGGAGCCCCTCGCGCAGGGCGGGCTCGTCGATCTGGATGACCGAGATCCCGGCCGCCTCCAGAGCGATCGTCTCGTCCCGGATCGCCAGGGCGATCTGGCGGCAGGTCTCGGCCCGGGGCTGGTCATCGCGCACGAACGACCAGTTGAGGATGGTGACCGGGCCGGTCAGCATCCCCTTCACCGGGCGGTCGGTGAGCGACTGCGCGAAGCGCGACCACCGCACCGTCATCTCGCCGGGCCGGGAGACGTCGCCGTAGATGATCGGCGGCTTCACGTAGCGCGAGCCGTACGACTGCACCCAGCCGAACCTCGTGAACGCGAAGCCGTCGAGTTCCCGGCCGAAGTGCTCGACCATGTCGCCCCGCTCGGGCTCCCCGTGGACGAGCACGTCCAGCCCGATCTCCTCCTGCAGGCGGATCACGCGCTCGATGGTCGACTCGATCACGCCCTCGTAGGCCTGCTCGTCGATGTCGCCGGCATCGCGCTGCCGTCGCGCGCGCCGGAGCTCCGGGGTCTGCGGGAAGGATCCGATGGTGGTCGTCGGGAGCGGTGGCAGCCCGAATCGGCGCTGCTGGAGGGAGCGCCGCTCCCCGGCGGGCGAGGCGCGCCTGTATGCCGCCTCGGTGGTGGCGGCGAGCCGATCGCGCACCGCGGGATCCCGTGCCCGGAGCGAGGCGCGCCGGGCGGCGGCGACCTCCTCGCCCGCGGAGAACCGCGCCTGCACCTCTGCGTCCTGCGGGTCGGCCAGGGCCCGCGACAGCGTCGCGATCTCCTCGAGCTTCTGGTCGGCGAAGGCGAGCCAGGAGCCCAGCTCCCCGTCGAGCTCCTGCTCCCTGCCCGCGTCCAGCGGGACGTGGAGCAGGGAGCAGGAGCTGCCGACGATGAGCCGGTCCTCCCCGATCACCTCGCGGAGCCGGAGCAGCTCGTCGAGCGTGGCGCGGAGGTCGGCTCTCCAGATGTTGCGCCCGTCGACGACGCCCGCGACGAGGTGCTTGCCGCCCAGTCCGTGGCGCCGCACCAGCCCGGCGTTGCGCCGGCCCCTCCTCAGGTCGAGCCCGATCGCCGCGACCGGGAGCTCGCGCAGCGTGTGGAACGCCTCGTCGACATCGCCGAAATAGGTCTGCACCAGCAGGCGCGCGTCGCCGCCGGCCGCGTCGAGCGTCCCGTAGGCGCGGGTCAGGGCGGCGAGCTCGCGCGGGTCGCGGTCCTGGACCAGGACCGGCTCGTCGAGCTGTACCCAGGCGGCGCCGGCCGCAGCGAGCGCGCGCAGGACCTCGGCGTAGACCTCGACGAGAGCCGGCAGCAGGGAGAGGCGGGCGAAGTCCGGATCCTCCGGCGACTTCGCCAGCGCGAGGAAGGAGAGCGGCCCCAGCAGGACCGGCACCGTCTCGATCCCGGCGTCGCGCGCCTCCCGGTACTCGTCGAGCGGCTTCGTCGAGGTGAGCCGGAAGCGCGTCTGCGGCCCGAGCTCGGGGACGATGTAGTGGTAGTTGGTGTCGAACCACTTCGTCATCTCCATGGCGGTGACGTCGAGGTGGTCGCGCTGCGCCCCGCGCGCCATGGCGAAGTAGGTGTCGAGGTCGACCTGCCCGCCGTCCCAGCGATAGCGCGGTGGAACCGCGCCGACCAGGGCCGCGGCGTCGAGCACGTGGTCGTAGAGCGAGAAGGTGTTGGAGGGGATGAGGTCGATGCCGGCCTCGCGCATTCGCCGCCAGGCGGCGAGTCGCAGCGTCCGCCCGGTCGAGAGCAACTCGTCGGCGCCCGCCCGCCCGGCCCAGTAGCGTTCGGTCGCGTGCTTCAGCTCGCGCCCGGGGCCGATCCGGGGATAGCCGTGGACGGCGGAGGTCACGGCCGCGCTCCGGCCGGGCTCTGCGCCGCTCGCGCCTCTCCGGGGGTGGCCCACCGTCCGGGCCCGACCGGATGGGCGAGCGCCAGCCCGGCGCGCGCGGCGGCGGGCTCCTCCCCCGGCTCGGCGGGCGGCGGAACGAGCTGCACGGCCCCGAGCTCGAAGTGCTCCCCGGCGCGGGTGGCGATCCGCATCCCCCCGAGGTGGGGCAGCGCCTGCGGGTCGCCGGTGAGAAAGAGGCGCACCCGCCCCTCCTCGTCCCGTCGCTGCTCCCGGGCGTGGACGAGGCCGCGCCGGCCGCCGATGCGGATGGAGAGCACCTCGTCCACGACCGGGCCTGCCGCGCCCGCCCTCACGAGAGGCGCCGCGTCAGCGCGACCGCGCGGTAGATCCGCTCCACCTCGTACCCGTCATCCTCATGGGCGATCGGCTTGACCCAGCTGACGCGGAAGCGCCGCCCGTCCGAGGTCGCGAAGACCCCGCCCTCGAGGCCGCTGAAGGCGTCGGGCGGGCCGGCGAGCCGGAAGAGGGCCTCGTCGGCGCGGAACTCGAATGCGGCGAGCCGCGCCCGGCGCTCCTCGCGGGCGTGGAGCTCGCGGCGGCGCGGCGGCCGCTCCGTCTGGACCGTGACGAACTCGTTGACGGCGACGGGCTCGACCATGGATCCATCGTGGATCAGGGGCCGGACGAAGCGCCAGTGGCCCCGCCCCTCGCCGGGCGCGGGGACCCCCGCGGTCATCTCCCGGGAGGGCGCGCGGCCGGTCCGCGGCCGGGGTCCGCCGGCTAGCTGCACCCGCTGGTGGAGCCGCAGCTCATGCACTTCAGGCAGGTGCCGTTGCGCACCATCATCATCTGGCCGCACTCGCCGCAGGGATCGCCCTCGAAGCCCTGTTGCCGCGCCCGCGCGACCGCCTCGTAGTCGGCGTCGGCCCCCTCCGCGACGGCGACGAGCGAGATGCGCGGAGTGCTCACGTACACGCCGGCGCGATCCGGGGAGATGACGGCCGCCGCCGCGAGCCCCTCGCGCAGGGCCGGCGGCTCGGCGCTCGCCGGTGCCGCGACCGCGGCCGGCGCCGCGGCCTGGCGCTCCTCCTCGGTCTCGGCGGTCGAGCCCGAGTCGAGGTCGATGGGCCCGAAGTGCGCGAGCTCGTCCCGCCCGAGGTAGCTGATCGCGAGCTCCCGGAAGACGTAATCGATGATCGAGGTCGCCATCTGGATGCGGTCGTGACCGGTGACGATCCCGTTCGGCTCGAACTTCGTGAAGACGAACGAGTCGACGAAGGCCGAGAGCGGCACGCCGTGCTGCAGGCCGATCGACACCGCGATGGCGAAGCAGTTCATGAGCGAGCGGAACGCCGCCCCGTCCTTCGACATGGAGATGAAGAGCTCGCCGAGCCGCGGCCGGCCGGTGTCGGGATCGGGCGACTCGAAGTGGCCGGTGTGCAGGTAGATGGTGTGCCCGCCGACCTTCGCCTTCTGCGCGTAGCCGTGGCGCCGGGAGGGAAGAGGCTCCCGGCTGCCGCGGCCGAGCGCCCGCTCGCCGGCGGGGGCGAGTCCGCGCTCCGCGAGGTGGGCGAGGCGGCTCGCCACCGCGATCACGCGGTCCGGCGCGCTCGCGGCATCGAGCTCGTCGAGCATCTCGCCGATCACGTCGTCGGTCTCCTCGTCGTCGCTCTCCGCCGCGTCGAAGAGCGCCGCCGCGAGCGGCTGCGAGAGCTTCGATCCGTCGCGGTAGAGGGCGATCGCCTTCAGCATCGACTCGGCGGAGGCCATGTAGACCTGCTCCACCTCGTCGACGGTGGCCGAGTTGGGCATGTTGATCGTCTTGCTGATGGCCCCGGAGAGGAACGGCTGCGCCGCCGCCATGATCCGGACGTGCGCCATCGGCTCGATGTAGCGCGTGCCGTAGCGGCCGCAGGTGGTCGCGCAATCGAAGACCGGGTAGTCGTCCTCGCGCAGATGCGGCGCTCCCTCGATCGTCATGCGGCCCAGGATGTGGTCGTTCGCGGCCTCGACCTGCCGGTCGTCGAAGCCGAGCGCCGCGAGCATGTCGAACCCGGGATCGTCGAGCTCCTCATCCGAGACTCCCAGCACCTCCGCGGAGAGCTGATCGCCCAGCGTGTAGCGGTTGAAGACGAAGCGGATGTGGAAGGCCGTGCGCAGCGACTCGTCGATGCGGTCGAGCGCCGGCTGCGTGAGCCCGGCCTGCGCGAGCGTGTGGCGGTTGATGAAGGGGGCCCCCTCGAGGCGCCCGGAGCCGACGCAGTAGTCGACGATCTCGTCGATCTGCTCGCGACGGTAGCCGAGGCGGGCGAGCGCGCGCGGGACGGCGTGATTGATGATGCGGAAGTAGCCGCCGCCGGCGAGCTTCTTGAACTTCACGAGCGCGAAGTCCGGCTCGACCCCGGTGGTGTCGCAGTCCATCAGCAGCCCGATGGTGCCGGTGGGCGCGATGAGCGTCGCCTGCGCGTTGCGGTAGCCGTGCGCCTCGCCGAGCGCGAGCGCGCGGTCCCAGGCGGCGCGAGCCGCGGCGAGCAGATCCGGCGGACAGGCGCTCTCGTCGAGTGAGGCCGGCAGGACCGAGAGGCCCTCGTACTCGTCGGCGCCGGCGGCGTAGGCGGCGCGCCGGTGGTTGCGCATCACGCGCAGCATCTCGTCGCGGTTCTCGGCGAAGCGCGGGAACGGGCCGAGGTCGGACGCCAGCTCCGCCGACGCGGCGTAGGAGATGCCGGTGAGGATCGCCGTGAGCGCCCCCGTCCAGGCGAGCGCCTCGGCGGAGTCGTACGGGATGCCCTGAACCATCAGCAGCGCGCCGATGTTGGCGTAGCCGAGACCCAGGGTGCGGTAGTCGTAGGAGCGCTGCGCGATCTCGCGGCTCGGGAACTGCGCCATGAGGACCGAGATCTCGAGCACGATCGTCCACAGCCGCGCGGCGTGCTCGTAGGCCTCGACGTCGAAGGCGCCGCTCTCCTCGTCGAGGAAGGGCAGGAGATTGAGCGAGGCGAGGTTGCACGCCGTGTCGTCGAGGAACATGTACTCGGAGCAGGGGTTGGAGCCGTTGATGCGCCCGCCCGCCGGCGAGGTGTGCCACTCGTTGACCGTGGTGTCGAACTGGAGCCCGGGGTCGGCGCTCTGCCACGCCGCCCGCGCGATGCGCTCCCACAGCTCGCGCGCCGGAAGAGTGCGCGCCACCGCGTCGTCCGTGCGGTTCCTGAGCGACCACTCCCGTCCGTCGCGGACGGCGCCGAGGAACTGCTCCGAGACCCGCACGGAGTTGTTCGAGTTCTGTCCGGAGACGCTCTGGTAGGCCTCTCCCTGCCAGTCGGTGTCGAAGGTGCGGAGATCGAGATCCTGCTCGCCCTGCCGGGCGAGTTGCAGGACGCGCTGCACGTAGAGCTCGGGGACGCCGTCCCGTCTCGCCCTGCGGATGGCTCGCCTGAGCGGCCGGTTCGCGGCCGGGTCGGTCGCCGGGCCGTCGTGCCCGGCGTCCCCGAGGCGGGCGGCGTCGAGGATCGCCGAGAGGTGCCGGCGCAGGACGCGCGAGCCCGAGACCATCGTCGCGACCTTGTGCTCCTCGTTGACCTTCCAGTCGATGAACTTCTCCACGTCGGGGTGATCGGCGTCGACGATCACCATCTTCGCGGCGCGTCGCGTCGTGCCGCCGGACTTGATGGCGCCGGCGGCGCGATCGCCGATCTTCAGGAACGACATCAGCCCGGACGATCGTCCGCCCCCGGAGAGCGGTTCGTCCTCGCCGCGGATCGCGGAGAAGTTGGATCCGGTGCCGGAGCCGTACTTGAAGACGCGCGCCTCGCGCGTCCAGAGATCCATGATGCCGCCGTCGTTGACGAGGTCGTCCGCGACCGACTGGATGAAGCAGGCGTGCGGCTGCGGGCGCTCGTACGCGCTGGTGGAGAGCTGTGGCTCCCCCGACTCCGCGTCGACGTAGTGGTGGCCCTGGGGCGGGCCGGTGATTCCGTAGGCCCAGTGCAGCCCGGTGTTGAACCACTGCGGCGAGTTCGGCGCCGCGCGCTGCGTGGCGAGCATGTGGCAGAGCTCGTCGTAGAAGGCGCTCGCGTCCTCCTCGGCGTCGAAGTAGCCGTGCTTCCAGCCCCAGTACGCCCACGTCCCTGCGAGCCGGTGGAAGGCCTGGCGCGCGTCGCTCTCGGCCCCGAAGGAGGCGCCGGGCGCCGCCTCGGATCGCCACAGCCACTCGGGGACGCCCTCCTCCGGGATGCGCTGAAGCGAGTCGGGCACGCCCGCCTTGCGGAAGTACTTCTGCGCCAGGATGTCCGTGGCGACCTGGGACCACCGGGCGGGCACGCTCACGTCGGTCGCCTCGAAGACCACGGAGCCGTCGGGGTTGACGATGCGCGAGTCTCGATCGGCGAAGGAGACGCCGTTGTAGGGGTCCTCTCCGGCGGTGGTGAAGTGGCGGCGAATACGCATCGGAGGATCCTTCGGATTTGGGTCGCTCGCGGCCTCGCTGCGGGGTCCGCGTCCCCGGCTCAGGTGGTCACTCACCTATGCGGGTTCGCTGATCAACAGCGGGCGTGCACGATAGTCCGCTCAGGACAGACCTGTCAACCTGCATATGCGCATATGTCATTCCCCACGATCGCAGAAGCGAAAATATGTTCTGCTAGCAGAGGCTACCGGATCGGGCGAGCGCCCCGCAACCGCCTGCGGCGGGATGCCGGAGGCCTCCGCTCGGCCTCTGCGGGGTCGGGCGCTACGCTGTCCGGGGACGATTCGAGCGGGGGTGGGCATGGGCGAGGGCCTCTACTACACGCGGCGGCGGGATGCCGCGCTGCGGCACTTCGTCGAGGACTTCCGCACCGTCGTTGCGGAAGGGGCGCGCGGCCGCGCGCTGCTCGATGCGCTGCGCACTCCCCTGGAGGCTCTTCTCGATTCGCGGGCGTGGCTCGAGGAGCCGTTCCTGCGCCCGATCCCCGGCGATGTGGCGGCGTGGGCGCTCTACCGCTCGCGCGATCCCGATCTCTGCCTCTTCACCATGGTGGTGCCGCCGGGGATGCGCACGCGCGTGCACAATCACCTCACCGACGGCTGGGTCGCCCTGCTGGAGGGCGGGCAGGTCGAGCACATCTACCGCCGCGTGGACGACGGTGCGCGCCCCGGCTTCGCCGAGCTGGAGCGCGTCTCCGCCACGCCCGTCGCCGAGGGCGAGCTGACGCCGCTGCTCCACCCCGACCTCGACATCCACGCGGTCGAGACGACCTCGGGGGGCGCGTCGGTCTCGCTGCACGTGCTCGCGAACGATCTCGGGACGGTGGAGCGGCAGAGCTTCGACCCGGAGGCGCGCACGGTGGAGAACTTCGTCTCGGGCTACAGCAACGTCGACGGCACCTCGGCGATCGGTCGCGCCGATCGCACCGGGGCCTAGCAGGGAGGCGGCGTCATGGTGATCCGGCCGGGGCGCGACCGGGGGACGGCCCGGGGTCGGGAGCGCCGCCGATGAGCGGCGCCGACGACCCGGGGCGGGGCGCCGCCGGGGCGGGAACGTCGGCCGTCGGCGCCGCTTCCTTCGCGCGGCGCCGCGAGCGGCTGATGGCGATGCTGGGAGAGGGCGCGGCCGCCGTCTTCGTCGGGGCGAGCGAGCTGCTTCGCAACGGCGACGTCGACTACGAGTTCCGGCAGGAGTCGACCCTCCACTACCTCACCGGCTTCGACGAGCCCTCCGCGGTCGCCGTGCTGCGCCCCGGCGCCGACAGCCCCTACACGCTCTTCGTCCGCCCGCGCGACGCCGACCAGGAGCTGTGGGCCGGGCCGCGGGCGGGGGTGGAGGGAGCGGTCGCCGATTTCGGGGCGGACGCCGCGCATTCGATCGAGGAGCTCGATGCCCGCCTTCCCGAGCTGCTCGACGGCGCGTCCCTGCTCTACTACTCGCTCCGCCCCGCCGAGGGTCTTGCGGGCCGCGTCCAGGAGGCGCTGCTCGCCGTGCTCGCTCGCCGCCGCGCCGAGTCGGTGCGCGGCGGGCGGCCGATCGAACGCGTGCTCGATCCCGCCCCGCTGGTCTCGGGGCTCAGGCTCCGCAAGGACCCGGAGGAGGTGGAGTCGCTGCGCCGTGCAGTGGACATAACCGGACACGGTATCGAGAGGGCCATGCGCGTGGCGCGCGCGGGCATGCACGAGTACGAGATCCAGGCGGAGCTGGAGGCGGAGTACCGCCGGCGGGGATCGCCGC
The DNA here is from genome assembly GCA_034420495.1 of Dehalococcoidia bacterium. Classification (GTDB taxonomy): domain Bacteria; phylum Chloroflexota; class Dehalococcoidia; order UBA2979; family UBA2979; genus VYDC01. The sequence goes on along the minus strand of DAOULG010000192.1, from coordinate 1,828 downwards.
GCACCGCCTTCCCGTCGATCGTCGCCGCCGGCGCCAACGCCTGCACGCTTCACTACGTGTCCAACCGCGCTCGCATCGGGGAGGGCGATCTCCTGCTGGTCGACACGGGAGCGGAGGTCGACTACTACGCCGCCGACGTCACGCGGACCTTCCCCGCCGGGGGCCGCTTCTCGGTGCCGCAGCGCCTGGTCTACGAACTCGTGCTTGCGGCGCAGCGGGCCGCGATCGCCGCCGTCGCGCCGGGGGTCCGCTTCCACGACGTCCACGAGGAGGCGGTGCGGACCCTGGCGGCGGGTCTCTGCGATCTCGGTCTCATCGAGGAGCCGGCGCCGGGTGCCGAGGGCGATGCGGTGCGCGCGTACTATCCGCACGCGACGTCGCACTGGCTCGGCCTCGACGTGCACGACGCCGGCCCCTACCGCGAGGGCGACGAGTCGGTCGTCCTTGAGCCCGGCATGGTGCTGACCGTCGAACCGGGGCTCTACCTCCGGCCGGATGCCGACGCCGTCCCCCCGGCGTACCGCGGGATCGGCGTCCGCATCGAGGACGACGTGCTCGTCACCGAGACCGGGCGCGACGTGCTCTCCGCCGCCATCCCCTCCGATCTCGACGAGCTCGAGCGCATCGCCGCCGGCGCGTAGCCGCGCGATCAGACGGCGCGGAGCCCGTCGACGACGAGTCCGGCGCCGAGCACGACGAGGAGCGCCGCGAGCGAGCGCGCGGCGAGCCCGAGCCAGAGCTCGCGCCGCCGGGAGAGCGGTGCCCGGGCCTGCGCCGAGGCCGCCGCGGCGAGCGTCGCGGCGGCGCCGTCGCGCTCGGCGTAGGCGACGGCCGCCGCGAGCGTCGCGGGGCTCGCGAGGAGGGGGACCGCGAGCGCCGCGGCGTACCGGACGCCCGAGCCGGTCGCGAGAAGGTCCGCCTCCACCGTGCGGCCGCGCAGGAGCGCGACGGCGCCCGCGGCGATCATGACGATGCCCGCCGCGAGCGCGAAGCTGGCGGCGGAGACCTCGAGCAGATCGCGCCAGCGCTCGTGGAGGAGCGCGCCGCCGCCGACGAGGAGTCCGGCGACGGCGAGCGCCGGCAGCGCGAGGCGCCGGCGGCGCTCGCGGGCCGGCGCCTCGCTGCGGGTGGCGGCGAGCATCACCGCCGGCGGGTTGACGGCCGCGAGCAGCGCGAGGGTGAGCAGCGCGAGCGCGCTCATCGCCCGGACCGCGGCTCTGCGGCGAGGCGGTCACCGGGTCCGCGCCGCGCGCGCCCCTCGAGGGCGTCGCCCGCGTAGAGGAGGGCGGAGAACGCGTGCTGCTGGTCGTCCATCCGCGTCTCTCCGTGGTGGAACCACGCCCCCTCGGTGAGCGTCGGGCGGGCGGAGGCCGCCGCCTCGCTCGCTCCCACCTGGCGGCGGGCGAGGATCGCCGCCCCGCAGGCCAGGCGCTCCTCGATCGCCGGCGTCAGGTCGGCGAGCCGCGGGTCGGCCGTGGAGAGGCGCCAGAGGGCGGACAGCCCCTCCACCAGCACGCCCAGCGAGCCGCCGGAGATCCGCGCCGGCTTGCCGAGCACGGGCCTGAGCCCGCCCTCCTGCGCCTCCGTCCGGATCAGCAGCCCGAAGCGTCCGGCGAGCGCGCGCACGAAGGCCTCGTCGGCCGGCAGGGCCCACTCTGCCATCTCCGCGAGGCCGTACGCCAGCCAGTGATCGGGAAGGGGCGGGTAGGGGATCATCTCGTCCTCGTCGCGGCGCTCGACGAGGTAGCGCGCCGCCTCCCGGGCGCGCCGGTCCCATCCCTCGCCCGGGAACGCCTCGTGCAGGAGCGCGAGCGCCCACAGGGCCTCG
>DAOULG010000191.1:0-2784 GCA_034420495.1 Dehalococcoidia bacterium | reverse complement strand
CTCACCGGCGCCTCAGCCCGGTCACGACCGCCAGCCCGCGCCGGATGCCGCGCGCGGTCGCGATGGCGCGGATCAGGGGATGCACGGTGGAGTCGGAGACGAACTCGGTGGCGCCGCGCACCTGGCGCGCCGTCTCCCGCACCTCCGTCAGCGCCGGGCGGACCGGATCCTCGATCAGCCGGCCCAGGGCCCGCGAGAGGTGGTGGACGGCGAGAGCGAGGACGAGCAGCGTGACGAGGGAGGCGAGGAGCAGCACCAGCCCCGCGATCCCGGCGACGATGATGACGACGTCGCGGCTCTCCTCCAGGCTCGGCTCGAGCAGGAGCACGGGGGCCGCCACGGCGCCGGCGACGACGGCGGCGAGCAGGAAGACCACGAGCGCGATCTTCACGCGGCACCGCCGTCGGGAGCGCCGCGCCGCGGCCGGCCGCGGCGGCGGCGTGGCGGCCCCGGCCTCCACCAGACTCTCACGCGCGACCCCTCATCCCGGGCGCTGTCGGGGGGCCATCCTACCCCCGCCGCGGGCGCCGCGGTAGCGCGGCCGTCGACCTGGGTCGCCGCTCCCAGGGGGTGCTCGCCTCCACGGTGCCGCCGCCGACGACCTCCGCGGGGCGGCCGGGGGCGGGACGGTAGAGCACGACCGCCTGCCCGGGCGCCGGGGCGCGCACCGGCCGCTCGAGCGAGAGCCGGAAGCCGCCGCTCGCGGCCTCCTCGACCCGGCAGGGCACGAGAGGGCCGCCGTAGCGGAGGCGGGCGGCGAGCCGCTCGCCCGGCGCCGGCCGCCCGACCACCCAGCGCGGGGTCGCGGCCTCCACCCCGCCCGCCTGCAGGTCGCGCTCCGCTCCGACGACGACGACGTTGCGCGCGGCGTCCACCGCCGTCACGAAGCGCCGGCCGCCGGAGCCCGCGCCCGAGAGCTCGAGGCCGCGGCGCTGACCGACGGTGTAGCCGGCGGCTCCCCGGTGCCGACCGACCTCGCGGCCCTCCGCATCCACCACCGCGCCCGGCTCGAGCGCGACCCCCCGCTCGGCGAGCAGGCGCCGGTAGTCGCCCGAGGGGACGAAGCAGATGTCCACGGAGTCGGGCTTCTCGGCGACGCCGAGGCCGAGCTCCCTCGCCACGGCGCGGGTCTGCCGCTTCGTCATCGCTCCCAGCGGGAAGAGGGTCCGCTCGAGCTCGCGCTGCCCCAGCGTGTAGAGCACGTAGGACTGATCCTTGCCGGCGTCGGCGGCGGCGTAGAGGCGGTGGCGGGGCGGGGCCGACCCCGCCCCGGGCTCGGCCTCGACGCGCGCGTAGTGGCCGGTGGCGAGCCGCTCCGCGCCCATCGCGAGCGCGCGGTCGAGCAGCGTGTGGAACTTCACGCGGCGGTTGCACTCCAGGCAGGGGTTGGGGGTGCGCCCGGAGGCGTAGGCCGAGACGAAGCCTGAGATCACCTCCCGCTCGAACTCGCGCTCCATGTTCAGCACGTAGTGGGGGATCCCGATCACCTGCGCGGCGCGGCGGGCGTCGTCGACCTCCTCGACGCCGCAGCAGGTGCGCTGGGAGCTCAGCGCCGCCTCGTCGGGCGCCGTGTAGAGGCGGAGCGTGACGCCCACGACGTCGTAGCCGCGGCGCGCGAGGACGGCGGCGGCGACGGCGGAGTCGACGCCCCCCGACATCGCCACGAGCACGCGCTCCGGGCTCATCTCCCCCTCCCTCCGACCCCACCCGACGCCCCATTCTAGGGCGGGATCGCTCTGCTACGATTGGAAGCGGCGCCCCGGGCGGGCGCCGGGGAAAGGACAGGCGTGGAGCAGGCGGGCGCCGAGGCGGCGGGCGAGCAGGGGGCGGGCTCCCGGGACGACGCCCCCCCGGCCCCCGAGGCGCTCGCGCTGGCACGCCGGCTCCTCGACGTGCTCGCCGACCGGCAGGCCGAGGACGTCGTGCTGCTCGATCTCACCCGTCTCAACGCCTTCTGCGACTACTTCGTCATCGCGACGGGGATGAGCGAGCGGCAGCTCCGCACGCTCGTCGACTCCGTGATGCGCGCGGTGCCGGGGCTCGGCCGGGCGGAGCAGGAGGGCGAGCCGCCCGGGGGGTGGGTGCTGCTCGATTGCCACGGCGTGGTCGTCCATCTCTTCACGCCGGAGTGCCGCGCCTACTACGACCTCGAGGGGCTCTGGAGCCGCGCCCAGGAGGTGGTGCGCATCCAGTAGCGGGGTGCCGCCCCCGCCTACTCGGCGACCCAGCGATCGCGATCGCTGCTCCACTCGAGGAGCGGCTCGCCCCCGAAGAAGAGCGCGATCTCGCGGGCGGCGCTCTCGGGGCTGTCGGATCCGTGCACGAGGTTGCGGCCCAGGTCGAGCGCGAGATCGCCCCGGATGGAGCCGGTCGCGGCGTGCAGCGGGTCGGTCGCCCCCATCGTCTGGCGCACCGCGGCGACGGCGCGGGGACCCTCCAGCACGGCGGCGACGACCGGTGCGCTCGTGATGAAGGAGACGAGCCCCTCCATGAAGGGCTTCCCCTCGTGCTCGGCGTAGTGCCGGCGCGCCAGCGCCTCGTCGATGTGCACGAGCCGGAGCCCGACCAGCCGCAGCCCGCGGCGCTCGAAGCGGGAGAGCACCTCCCCCGCCAGCCCGCGCTGCATCGCGTCCGGCTTCACCAGTACCAGCGTGCGCTCCACGTCGCCTCCCGCTCGTCCGCGCTCCCCGGCCGCCGCGGGCGGCCGCGGCCTACTCTTTCACAGCGCCGGGAGTGGGGCCACCGGCGGGCGCCGGCGCCGCTGAGCGCGGGAGGGTGATCGGG
>DAOULG010000190.1:0-16916 GCA_034420495.1 Dehalococcoidia bacterium | reverse complement strand
GCGGCCCGCCCGACTGATGCGAGACTCGATGGCGACAACAGCGGCGGCTGTGAGCCCTCGATGGGCATCACGTCCTGTGCGTACGCCGCGTCGGTGGTCTCGGGCTGCTTGGCCGATACGGTGAGCAGCGCGGAGCGTATTCCGTCTGGCAGCGTCGTGACGGTCTCCCACAGTTCCGGGGCGTCCTCACGGATGCGCTGTAGCTGTGCGACCGCGCGCTGATGTGCCGCCACCTCGTCTAGTCCGTCGTCGGACTCCGGCATCCGTCGCTCCCCGTAGATGCGATACATCGCCTCGGCATTGAGGCGCTCGGCCTCCGACAACAGGCGGTTGTCGAGGCCGATCAGGTCGTGGAACGTCTGGATGCGCCGATGCAAGCGGCCGGTCAAGTCGAGGCCGGCGTCGACATCGGTGTCGGGCCACATGCTGTGCAGGTCAATGACATCGTGCTCCGTGCCGATCCGGTCGACTCGCCCGAAGCGCTGGATCAGGCGCACCGGGTTCCAGTGGAGGTCATAGTTCAGGACGCGCGCGCAGTCCTGCAGGTTCTGCCCCTCGGACACGACGTCGGTCGCTAGAAGCACACGGACTTCGGGACCAGGTAGGGGGCGTTCCCGGGGCATGTTCGAGCGCGGCGAGAATCGCGTGATGATGTTCTCGGCCTCGCCCCGATTGCTCCCACTGAGCCGAGCGATCTCCGGGTCATGGCCGCCGGGATTCAACTGCTCGTACAGGTAGTCGATGGTCGTTTCGGCTTCGGAAAAGATCAGCACCTTGCCCGAGCGAACCTCTTGTTGGTCGAGGAATGCGCGAAGCGCCCGCAGCTTGTCGTCGTCGTCCGGGGTGATGTCCCGCACTCGCTCGGCAAGTCCCTGTAGCACCTCATAGTCCTCGTCGAGCTGAGCCATCCACCGGGCAGTGTCGAAGTGCTCGGCGGGGTACGCTGCGCCGCGAGTGGCTCCCCGCTCGTCCTCCTGCTCCAGAATCTCGAGCAGCTCGTCGGCATCGAATCCCTGGCCCGCGAGCATGCGGGTCGCAGTCGCACCAACGGGGACGAAGCCAGCTTCGAGCGACTCGTGGAAATTTCGGTTGCTCTGGATCAGCGAGTCGAGCGTCGAACGGAAGGCAGCCACGCTCGACTCCAAGCGCTTGAGGAGTAGCACCTTCATCAATCCCGCGATGCGGTCCCTCGCGCGGAGCAGCCCCCGGTACTCGGGGCGTCCCCTGAACTCCTCATCCAGATATGTCGATGCTTGGTAGCGCCAAGCCTTGTGCGCCTCGAGCGCGGCGGTAATCTCCTCGAACGCTCCCGCCCGCGCGTAGACCCGGTCGAGCCGGTACTCGACGTTTTCCAGGGTCGGGTGCGGGAAGCGGACAGGTTCGCCGTTCACGGTAGCCGTGTCCCCGTACAGGGCTCGAATGTCACGCCTGCGGCGGCGGATGAACACCGGGCCCAAAACCTGCTCCATGTCGGCCCTCGGCACGGTCGGTTCGGGCGGCGGCACCGGCGGTGTCGGCGTCTGCCGGTGACGGTTCCAATCCTCGTGTTCGATCCGGTAGTTCTCAAACGCTACCCGATACTCACTCCACTTCTGCGCGTTCGAGAAGTACGCCTCAAGGTTGAGAGGCTCGAGCGGCAGGCCGTGCTCGGTGTCGTCGAGGAACAGGCTGAGCTGGCGGTAGATGTCCATGGGTCCCAAGTTCTGCGGGGTGGCGCTGAGTAGCACCACCTTGTGGTCGCCCGTCGCCAAGTACTCACGCAGCCCCTCTGAACGACGGTTCCGGTTGCGGAAATTGTGGGCCTCGTCCACTAGGACCGGGCCGCGGTTGGGGTGCTGCTGCGCGAGCACGATGCCGCGCTCAGCCGGAGGAGCGTCCACGTAACGGCCGACATCTTCGTCGAACTCCGGCTCACCCGTCGTGGCGATCATGCTGTGCGAGACGACCGCCGCGCCCAGCCCAAAACGCTCGTTGAACGACTGCCACATCGGAATGAGGCCGGCCGGACAGAGGATGAGGGGCGGACCATCGTGCGGGTAGCTGAATTGGAGCTGGCGGAGTAGCTCGGCACCGATGAAGGTCTTGCCGAGGCCAACGACATCGCCGATGTAGCAGCCGCCATGGACGTCGATCATCGCTAGGCCACTCCGCACCGCGTCGAGTTGAAAGTTCGCAAGCTCCTCGTCACGCGGCGGCAACGGCAACTCTGCGGCGCCCGTGCCGCCGTGGTAGAGCTCGTAGAGCGCCTTCAGGTAGACGTGATACGGAGGCGTCTCGGCCAATGCCCAGGAGAGTTCCAGCTTGAGCTGCAGTTCTTGGCTAACGTCCTCCGAGTCCTCCCACAACGCTTCGAACCACTCACGGAGCGCCGCCATCTCGGCGTCGCCGGTGACACGGACGTTGAGCTCGGTGTTGCCGCTGAAGCCGGCCAACGTCAGGTTCGAGGAGCCGACGACCGCTGAGCCCGGCTCAGCATGATCGTCGTACCAGCAGAGATACGCCTTGGCGTGCAGCGGGCTGCGCCGATAGGCCCGAACTTCCGCCCGGCCCGAGGCGACCATGTCGCGCAGCACGCGTACCGCATCCTCAGCGTCATCCGTCTGTGGCAACAGGGCCACGCCCTTGGCGATGCGCTCCACTGCGTTACGGGCGATTGCCGGGCGCTCGCGCCGCTGCACTAGCGCGTCCGCGTCGAGCCGAGCCTGCAGGGCGTCAGGCTGCTGCAGCCCAGCGGCCACCGCCTCCAGCACTGGACGATCGGCCCGGCCGACCAGGATGCGGACCTTCCCAAGCTGCGATAGCTCCTTGCTCACGGCGCGGAAGCCGGACATGAAGAAGTACCCGACGGCAATATCGGCGCGGGCCGAACTGTCCAACATCTCCCGCAGTCGGGTGAGGAGGTCCGGATGCGTCGAGGCGTGGAGGACGTTCAAGGGGCTACACCGCGACGCTGGGTCACATGCTGATTCCTGCTCGGCCTATCGGAGCAGGGCGGTGAAGCTTGCCTGTTCGAAGTCCCGCTCGTAGGCGAGCGTCTCGGTGGCGCTCCGTTCCTCCATGACGAGGAAGCTCGCAAGGTCCGTGCGGCTCCACGTCTGTCCAGACGCTTAGCGTACAGCTCAACGGTGGCCTGGCGTGCCGCTATCGATGGGCAACCGCGGATCGCCACGCTGCAGCTCCTCATCAGGGCCTCCGTGATGTCCTGCTGTGAGCATGAGCCTCCGCGACAGGGGAATGGTGCGACGACTCCTTTGGAACCCCGACGACGACGACGTCATCACCGGCCCGGACGGGGCTCGCAGGCCCTGGCCGCGCAACGGTGACCGCCACGCCTGGCGAGAGGGGATGCCGGACGGGCAACCGAAGACGATAGGTGTTGCCGCACGCCGGACTCACAAGAAGTCCTGGCCCGCATGATCTGCGAAGGCATCCGCATCACGGATATAGCCCATGACGGTGGAGGGACTCCTGTGTCGGGTGACCGCCATTATCTTGTCCAATCTGGCATGGTGGACGGCAGCGCTGGTGACGAATCCAGCCCTCAGCGAGTGCCCCGCTATGTCCTTGGGGTCCAAGCCGATTAGAGCTGCGTAGTGCTTAACAATGCGGGGGATGTCACTGTGGTGCATCGGCTTCCCCCGCAGGTGGCCGCCGCGTCGCATCGTCTGAAAGAGTGGCCCTTCGGTGATGTTGGCGCTCCTCAGGTATCGCTTGAGGCGCCTGATCGGCCGGATCCCGTCACCATCCTGCACGGCTATCCTCTGCCCCCACCCCTGCTGATCCGTCTTCGACTTGCGAATCGTCAACCACATCTGGCTCTCATCGCCCAAGAACTCGACGTCTTCGATCGCTAGCGCGCACATCTCCGAGCGGCGCAAGGCTCCAGCGAATCCGACGGCGATGATTGCAGCATCCCGCTTCCCAATCAACGTGTCAGGACAGGATTGCAGCATGGCCTCTATCTGGTGCTCCCGTAACGCTTCCACCCTGCGAGGGGCGGAGCCCTTGAGTCGAGCTAGTCCCTTGAGTGTCGAGCCAACGACGGGATGGTTCGCCGGCGGTGGCCTTCCCGCCTCGGCGAACTTCTTGTTCACGGCGCTCTTGTAGAGCATCACCGTGCCCATCGACAGGACGATTCCGCTGCGAGGGCTCGGGTGCGTGGCCAGATAAACGAAGAAGTGGGCAACCTGTTCGGGGGATGCTGACAGAGGGTCTGGAATCTGCTCCGCGCCGCAGTAGTCGATGAATCGGTCCCAGCCCTTCTTGTAGGCGGTGCGAGTGTTCGCCGACAATTCTGCGTAGAGCGCTTCTCGCTGCACGCCGTCAGCAATCGTGGCCAGTGCTTCCATTTCACGCCTCCGTCTCCTCGCACGTGGTCGGCGGCGGAGGCTAGTGTCACTCGGCGCAGTAGTTCCAAGAGGACATCACCGTAGCTCTCCAGGCCGGGAGATCCTGTCGTTGCCCAAACTGTGCGCAGGTACGCGATTTACCGAGGAGTAGTCACCGGTCTCAACGAGGCGTTCATCATCGATAACGAGACTAAGGACGCGCTAGTCGCAGACGATCCTAGGTCCGCCGAGATCCTCAAGCCCGTGCTCCGTGGCAGGGATATCGAGCGCTACCGGGCCGACTGGCAAGGCTTGTGGCTCATCGCCACCTTCCCTGCTCTCGGGCTGAGTATCGATGACTACCCGGCCGTCAAGCGGCAGCTGCTCTCGTTCGGAAGACAACGGCTGGAACAGTCGGGGAAGCACCTTCCCGGTGGGGCTCGAGCCAGAAAGAAGACGGGGAACGCTTGGTTCGAAATGCAGGATACCTGTGCTTACCATGCGGAGTTCGCCGAGAAGAAGCTGCTCTGGATTGAGTTGGTCGGGCGTGGCAGGTTTGCGTACGACGAGAGCGGACTCTACGCCGACACGACCGCGTTCCTCATGACGGGCCCCGCGCTCAAGTTTCTTTGCGCCGTGCTCAACTCGGCGCTCGTGTCCTGGTTTCTCGAGCAAGCCGCTCCGACATCCGGCATGGGGACGCTGCGGTGGAAGAAGGTGTACGTCACGACCATCCCCGTGCCGCACATCAGCGAGGCTGAGCAGCGCCCGTTCGTTGATCTGGTGGATCGCATCATCGAAGCTAGGACGACCAACGCAGACGCCACGACCGCGGGGTGGGAAGTAGAGATCGACCGACTCGTGTACGCCTTGTACGGCTTGACCCCTCACGAGGTCTCTCTCGTAGAAGAAGCGCTCTCGTAGAAGGCCCTGGCCCGCGGATCAGCGGTCGTTGCCCGGATCTCATCCTCGGCCAGACCGTAGATTGTGTACACGATGCGATCGATTTGTCGCTCCAACTCCTGCGTATCCGTGTTCGGATCCGCCGCTTTCGCATCGAGAATGCGATCAACGAGTTCAATCAGTGGGCGCTGTCTTGCCTCGCTGATGCGTGGGACCGGAATGCGTTCTACAGTGAACTTCTTCCACTGCGGGAGTCCCATGCCAGTGGTCAGAGCTGTGTGTCGCACCATCCAAGTCACAAGTGAGCTGTTCAGAAGAGCGCAGAGGTATTTCTGGTGTTCTCCGAACAGTACGAATCCTTTGTCGTTGCAGAACATCATGTCTTCGGAGTATGCGAACCTGCCCTCAGGGGACATGTCCATCCAGAACAACTTTGGCTTGGAGAACTCCGCGTGGTAAGCACAGTTACGGAGGTTATACGGCGTGGTGCCCCTGTCGTGCCGCTTCGCCAGCTTCTCGTAGTGCCTGTTGAGGAGTGCCTTGATGGCGGGGTAGTCGTTAATCTCGATCGGCGGCAGATCGTCGTACCCGTTGTGCGTGTCGATGAGCCACATGCCGGCCCATTCGGCTTGGTAGCGCTGAATGTCCTTGCCCCTCAGCACGGGCCTGATGATCTCGGCCGATCTTGAATCCCCAGCGACCAGCGCATCCTTAGTCTCGTTATCGATGATGAAGGCCTCGTTGAGGCCGGTCTTTATTCCGTAGTTTATCGCGATATCCCAGTCTTTCAGGGGTGTCCCCTTTGAGTGCATCTTGTCCATCACGGCCCACTCGGCCTTCGACAGTACGCTCCACGGCATGTCTCCGTCGGGGCGAGCTTCGCCCCACAGCGGCTTGGCTGGTGGAATCGCCGTCTGAGCTGGCAACCGATCCATGTCGACCGCGGGGAACGGGCTCCTTGTGCCGGGGCCAGTAGAGAGCAGGAGCACGCCGCTATCGACGATCGCGCTGGCGAAGACATCCTTGCCGAGGTCGAGCCAACGCAGCGGCACGTGGCTCTCGGCAAAGTAGCGTCGCGTGAGTTTGCCGTACTCCGCGCGCAGCCAGCTGTTGGATGTGATGTAGGCGAGCAGGCCACGTTCCGCCTTCAGCAACTGACAGCCGCGCTCGTAGAAGAGCTGGTAGATATCGCCGGTTCGCGCGAACGTCTCGAACCCACAGTTCTTGTAGGTGTTCGCCAACTTGCCACCTTCCTTCTGGAGCTGGCGGTAGGGCGGATTTGCGACGGCGATGTCGAACCCGCCGTCCGCGAACACCTCGGCAAACGCGATGCGCCAGTCGACAGAGTCGGCCGGAACGGTGGATGCGTCTCCCAACGCCTCGCGCAGTTCTCCCTGGATGGTGGTGATCACGTCCCTCAGATCCTGCTTCCGGTCCGGCTCTTCCGCGCGCAGGTATTCGGCCTTGAGTGCGTCGAGCTTCGCCAAGCGCGCGGGATCCCGGCCTAGGGTCATCTGCGCGCTCGCTGCGTCGCGTGCGACCACGCCGGAGCTGGGGTCAGGTCCCAGCAGGCTGTCGCCCTCCATCACCTTCATGTCGAGGTTCGGCAGCGGTGGAACTGGTGGCGCGCCTTCGTACTCGATGGCGAGCGACAGCCACATCCGGAGCCTCGCGATGTTGACGGCGAACTCGTCGATATCGGCGCCATAGAGATTGCGTTGGATGATCTCAAGCTTCAGATCGTGCAGCGACTTGGCGTTCGCGCCTGCGTTGAAGAGCACAGTCTGCAATTCGACGAGCTCCTGCATCATTCCGAGCAGGTACGCACCTGACCCACACGCCGGGTCGACTACCGTGACCTTGCCCAGCGCCGTTGCTACCCGTCGCGCCGCCGCTACGTCGATCCCCTCGGTGCGGTGTTCGTCCACGAACGATGCGATCACCTCGCGCGTCAGGCTGGAGCCGGACGCATCTAGGTACCCCTTGAGGGCCTCGCGGCACATGAACGACACGACGTGCCGCGGGGTGTAGTAGGAACCGGACTCCTTGCGGCCGGTCACCAGCTTCTCGAACACCTTCCCTAGCATTTCGGGGTCTACCGCCACCTCGATATCAAACGGCGTGGACTCCATCACGGTGAAGTTGAACCTGTCGAACAGCTCCGTCAGCACGGCCTCGATAGCCTCATCAGGGACGATGACGCCCTCGCGCTTGTCGAGGCAGCCCTCCTCAAACAGGCCGCCGTTGAGGAACGGAACGTTTCCGATCAACGGGTCGTCGTGGGAAGCTGGGTTGTTGAGCCCCAAAAAGAAGAGGGTCCTGAGTCGGCTGGCGTAGAAATTGTCGGTCTCCGCTCTATCGGGTGTCTGGGTGTAGTCGTCCCACAACGCTCGCAGGTAGTTCGTGTGCCCGCGGAAGTCGAGCCAGCCCTTGCGCTGGAGGAAGTAGACAAACATGAGCCGGTTGAACACGGTCTGGACGAACAGCCGCTTGTCGGCCCTCCCCCTATCGCCGTCGCCGAAGCCGATGACGCTCTTCTCTGCCTGCTCAAAAACCCTCTTGTAGTCGACGAAGAAACGCTCTGTTACCGGCTCGACATCAAAAGCCCCGCGGAGCGCGTCCGGGAGCCTGCCCGTGTCGCGGTAGCGCCAATAGATGCTCGCGATTTGTTCGACGGCGGTGCGCCAGTGGTGATCGCCGCGCTCCATGACAATGCGCCGGAGCGTAGGCCGCGCTCCCGCAAGATCGGGCCGGACGAGATGCAACTGGCTACCGTCCACGTTGGTGACCGCAAGAACTAGGTTGTCGCTCAGCTCATCGGCGACGCGCCGAGCGGCTGCGATCACATCCGCCTTTCGTACAGCGCCGGTCGCTAGGGAGACATGCAGCACATGCACGCCATCGAGCGACGCGATGCGTTCGGCGACGCCGGGCGGGTCGACGGCGGATGGAGCGCTGGCCAGAACCACCTGCCCTCGTGCCGGGTTGAAGTCGAGCGCCTCGACGAACAGTCGCCGGATCGCAGCCGCGCGTTCATCGGGCGCCGTGCCGAACGCGCGAGCGATCCCGGTCTCAACTTCTTCTGCGTCGTCACGGTCACGGATGGGCATTTGTCTGCGCTCGCGGTATTCTCGCCCTACGCGAGGCGACCTCGCCTACGGGAGCAGGGGCTCGGCTCAAGTCAGGAGAGCTCCGAGGAACTCTCCCCTGCCGGTCGTCTCGTCTAAGTCTAGTCGTGTCGCCATGTAGCGTCGCCGACTTGACCGGGATGGCTCCCGACGGAGCGGCCACGTGTTCTATCGCCGCAAGGGTCCCACCGCTGGGTGAAGGGCAGGTCACTGTGAGGGATGCAGACCTGCCTACTCCACGATGGGAACGCCATGAACTCGTGGCGTGCCGAGTGACCCAACGTCACACCATGTCGATGTCGTGCTCGACCGCAGCGATCACTCCAGGTCCGGGAGCCTCGCTCTGCTCGAGACTGATCTGGTCGAACACCAAGAGCGCGCAGGCGAGGGCGGGATCCCGCACCGAGTCGACGGCATCGTACTCGCTCGCATAGTTGCTGAAGCTGGTTGGGCTTCCCCCTTGGTGCAGGTGTGTCATCACATTCCGCGGGTGGTAGAGGTGCTCCGCGCCGGCACGCCAAGTGTCCGCCTCGTTAGGAGTGAGGATGCTTCGGACATTCGCTAGCCGTTCCCGGAAGCGTGCCTCGGGCGGACCCGTGTCCGGGAGGATGCCCTCGACCAAGGCGTACAGCCTGAAGATGACAGCCGTATGCGCCATCTCCCCGAGCTCGCCGTGGTCGGCAAGCGCCGTAGCGTGACGGATCAGCCCCTCGTAGGCAGCGGTCACATTGGGATCGGCAGGCGGACAGGCCGGCACAGCGAGCGCGCGCGGGCCCCATTGGTCGGGTGCCAATGCCACCTTGCCCAGAGTCCAACATCTGAGTACTGCGTTGCGTCCGGCGTCCTTCGTGGGGAGCGCGGCGAGGTCGGCGTCCAGTTCCGCGCTCGTCACCTTGTCGTTCCGTCTCTCACCAGCGAGCAGCCATGTTGCCAGCAGGGAGTGGTTCGTGTGCATGTCCGCGTAGTCGAGCTCCGCCATGCGCCGGTACGCGTCGATCGCGTATCGGAACCAAGTGTCATCCAGACGGAGTTGCGCGGCGCGGTCGCTGAAAGCTACCAGGGACCTATTAGAATCGAGGTTCAGCACTCCCTCATAGAGCGTGCTGAAGACGAGCGGCGACAGCTCGCAGCCTAGTGCCAAGGCAGCTCCTTGGCGATCCTGTCAGCGAGTTCCCTGCGATTCCCGGCCTCGAACTCCCCGTCTCGCAGGGGCCAGGGCACCTCTAGCCCGGCCAGCGCTGCCGCGGGTACTCGCCGCAAGACGGATCCGCCCTCAAGTCCGCCGAGCCTCTTGCGTCCCTCCGGACTGTCGAGATACGAGGCAAGGGCGTGGCCTACTTGAGGGTCCCCGCAGTGGACGACGAGTAGCTGAGAGCCGACCGCTAGTTCGTGGTCGACGAGGGCGACTCGGTGGCGGCGCCCGATGCTGGTGACGACGATGTCTCCTGGTTCGGCGACCGTCGCTACGAGGTCCCTCGGAGCCCACGTTGTCGCGCTCGCCCCGATGCTCACGTCGCGCGCCGAGAGCATGGGCAGTGACCCGCCAACAGGACCGGCAAGCTGATGACGTTTCGCTACGCCCCTCGCCGCCGTGACATCGGCGAACTCTCGGATTTGCCGGCGCGGCCCAGTGATGGTGACTGTGTCGAGGACTCGCGGGTCCCAAGCATCCGTCGCCTGCAGGTGGACTGTGCGCCAATGGCTCGACTCGGAGCCTTCTCGCTCGAGAGCCACGGATGGCTCGGGAAGGAGTCTGACCAACCGATCGTGGGGCGGCGAGAGGTGGAGACTATCCGGGAGGTCGCCTTGGCCGAGACTGGGAATCCGGACGGAGCCGAGCGTGCTTGGGGAGAGAGACCGAGACATCGCCGGAGCGGCCGATCGACGTGCCCGGATTCCCCAGCGAGAGGACAGCAGCGCCCACAGCATCAGCCCCGATACAGAGTGAGGTCGCAGCGCCACGAACCTCGACGAGAACGCCAGTTCAGCGCTCTGGCTGTCTACGAGGTGACAGAGCCCACCGGCCGCCGGCACGAGGACATCACCGGGGGCTAGTCCGTCGACCTCGACGCGCTGCACTAGCCCTGATTGGGACTCGAAGAGTCGTGTGATCCGTCCTGTGGACTGGTCGATACTCCGCGGGGTGACCACGAGTTCGCCAGTGCGAGAGCGCCGCAGAGGGGCGATCGTCTGAGCGACATCGGATACGAGCTGGACGGGGCCTCTGTATGAGGCGGGGTGTGCACCCCCCGCGAGCTCAGGAAGAGACTTGGGATCGAAGGACTCGCGCTCCACCCAGAAGAGCCCCCAACGACTCATTCGGCCTCCAAGTGCCGTAGGTACTCACGAAGGAAGTCGCCGTCAGGGGACACCTGCTCGCTCCAGTCCTCGCGCAGTTCCGCCATGAGCGTCTGAGTTGGCGCGGCGTCTTCCAGCACGAGAAGTGCCGGCGATAGGGCGGTGAAGGGCTCGAGGACGCCGGGGGGCAGCCCGATGATCGCGGTCACCCGAGCTCGCCCGAGGAGCGCTTCGCGAAGGCGGCGAGCGGCGCCGCCGCCGCCAAGGATTCCGCGGCGCACCAAGAGCACAGCCCGCCCGCGCGGCCGCAGCAGCGACAGTGCACGATCTATGAATGCGACATCGGCGTCAGTCGTCGGCGACCCGTCGGCCATGAAGTAGGGACTAGCGAGCCGCGCCCCCATCGGCGGATCGCACGCGATGTAGTCGACGCGGTCTGCCCCGGCGGTGAGAGAGTCAACGCAGCGGATCTCAAACTCCTCACCGGAAAGATGCGCGATCGCGCTTGCGAGGTTAGTGAGAGCCGGGGAGATGTCCTGTCCCTCGTAGCGGAGCCCTACGCCCTCAGCATGCGCCCAATCTGCTGCCGCCCAGAGAATCGACCCGATCCCGCAGGCGGGGTCAAGGACCACCGAGTCTGAAGACGGCCGTAGCAGCTGCGCCATTGCGCGCGCTACCGGCTCAGGCGTAGCCGCTTGGCGCAAGAGATGCTTGTCTTGCGCTCTGACCCAGTCGACGCTTCCCCAAACCGCACCACTTCCCGCCTCGAAAGCCGTCCCCAGCTCGAGCGCATCGCTGCTCGCTGCCAGGAGCGCTCCCCAGTCGGGTGATCCAGGCCCGTCCACCGGCCCCCGTCTCTGGTCGGCGACGTCACGCAGCAACTGAGCGAACGCCTCTCGGCTCACAGAAGGCCGGTCAGTCGTACGCGATGGCCGTGGGCCTTCGGAGCGCAAGAACTCGACGAAGGACGGGTCAGCCTCGTGCCAAGACCCGTCGTACACGAAGTTCTGTGCCGTGCCCAAGACGTTCGCGTATGCGGCAAGTTGCGCGAGCGCGTTCCGGGTCGGCGGATCACCGGAGGCATCCTTGACTTCGACGAGCACAAGCGGTGAGAGCGCGCCGGACTCATCGGGGCCCCAAGCCACCAAGTCAGCTCGGGCAACCGCCCTAGCACCGGCTCCGACCCGGACTTCGCGCGCCACGTGCCGGTAGCCGAGACTGGCCAGGAGCTCGGCGGCCTCGTCCGCTAGTCGCCGCTCAGAGGACATTTGTCTCCTTGAGTTCCGGTTCCGCCGTGCGTTGAGCACGTGAGGATTGCAAAGACAAGCCCAACAGCATACGGACCGTGTCAACCCCCAGACGGGACTGCCAGGTCGTGCCCGCCGCCCGCGAAGCCTGGAGCGCTGGAGCCGTGCGACAGGACGGGCACGTTGTCATGCCTGCGGGGTAGGGGCCGCTCATCGCCGTGGACCCCCCCCCGGCGCGGCAGCACCATCGAACTGCGAAGCGGTGTGCGGCGGACGGCGGCACTGCGGCCCGCCGGGTCCGCCACCGGGACGTCACAGCTGCGCCCTCGCCTAGGGTGGGGAAGACCACTCGTGGGGTGACATTCCGCACGGGGGCTCGATGAGGATCCGGCGACAGGGGATCGCATTCGCGGGTCTGCCCAAGGAGTGAGGACTACGGGAGACACTCCCTGCGGCATTCCCGCTGGACCTACCTCTTGAACGAATGGCCCCAAAATGGCCCCAAAGTGGGCCAGACGGCACGAACCGCAGCGTCCCAGAGCCCGATCTCAGGTTTGGAGAGTGGCGACCCCGATCGGATTCGAACCGACGATCTCCACCGTGACAGGGTGGCGTGTTAAACCGCTACACTACGGGGCCGCGACGTCACATTCACGGTAGTCGCGGGCAATCTGCCGGTCAACGGCACGCGACCTTCCTCGCCGCACCGCACCTCGATAGACTGGCGCCCGGGGAGGGTCGGCACGATGTCGAGAAGCCGCCGCACAAGACGAGGCCGCAGGGCTCGACCCAGCCCGCCCGCCGCGCCCGCAGCCGGGTCCGGCGAGCAGTCCGCGACTGGGGAGCGTGCGGCGCTCGCCGCCCCGCCCGTGGCGGCGAGACCGGTCGTGCGCTCGCGCCGCACCACCTACCCCCATATCGGCGGCGAGCTCATGCGCGTGCTGACGGTCTCCATCGCGAGCTTCGGCCTGCTGGTGCTGCTGATCGCCGTCGACAGGCTGCGGTAGCCGGGCACTTCTAGCGGAGCCGCTCCCATGCGATCATCACGCCCGCCGCGACCGCGACGAGGCCGCTCACATCCCGCGTCACGAGATCGAGCTCCCCGGCCACCGCCAGGCGCACGATCCCGGCGCCCACGAGCGCGGCGAGCGCGATGACCTGCATCGCCTTCCCGCGCTTGCCGCCCGTGGCGAGGTCCATCGCGTACGCGACGGCACGGCCCGCGGCCGCCCCGCCAAGGAAGGCGAGTACCAGCAGCACGAGGCCGGCCCGGGGCGTCGGCCCGAGCAGCAGCGCCCCGCCGGCCCCGGCGAGGGCGCCGAGCGGCGCCGCCACCGCGAGCGCCCGGGCGTAGTGCCCCAGCGCCAGCTCGTACATCGGGAGACGCCTCACGGCCGCGCACTCCGCGCAGCGGAAGCCGACCGGCGTTCCCACCATGCAGCGCGGGCAGATGCGGATCCCGCAGCGCTGGCAGCCCAGCTCGGTGCCGGTGTCGAGGTGGTCGCAGCTACCCCCGGCCACGGCGCGACCGCCTAGGACGACGGCCGGCCGGCGCCGCGCGGCGCCGGCTCGGGCACGAGGCACCCCCGGAGCCCGACCTCCTCGAGCAGGCGCTCCACCACCTCATCGGGGAGGGGTATGTCGCCCGGCTCCCGCTCGCGCTGGCCCGGCAGCGCGTGGAAGTCGGAGCCCCCGAGCGGGAAGAGCCCGAGGCCCTCTGCGAGCTCCCTGAGCTCCTCGACCAGTTCCGGGGCATAGTCCTTGTAGTAGACCTCGACCCCGAAGAGGCCGGCGTCCGCGAGGCGCCTCGCGATCTCCGCGTAGTTCCGCGTGAAGGAGGGGTGGGCGAAGACGGAGACGCCGCCCGCCTCCGCGATCATCTCGATCGCGCGTTCCGGCTCGAGCTTCTCGCGGCTCACGTAGCCCGGCCCCTCGTTGGCGAGGAAGCGGTCGAACGCCTCGCGGATGCTCCTGACGTGGCCGCGCTCGAGCAGCGCCTGGGCGATGTGCGGCCGGCCGATCGAGGCGTCGCCCGCGATCTCGCGCACGCGCTCCCAGTCGACCGGGGCGCCCAGCTCCTCGAGCGCCCCGACGATCGCCCGCCCCCGGGCGACGCGGTTCTCGCGGAAGCGCGCGAGTTCGGCCGCGAAGGGCTCGTGCTCCGGGTCGACGAAGAGGCCGAGCATGTGGAGCTCGGTGCCGGGGAGGTCGCAGGAGAGCTCGACGCCCGGCACGAGCCGCATCCCCGGCAGCTCGCGTGCCGCATCCCGCGCCTCGGCGATCCCGTCGAGCGTGTCGTGATCGGTGAGCGCGAGCACGCGCACGCCGTTCCGCCAGGCGAGGCGGACGAGCTCGGCGGGGGCGAGCGTCCCGTCGGAGCGCGTCGAGTGCGTGTGGAAGTCGCCCCGGCTCACTCCGCCCCCCACCGCCGGCGGCCTCCGCGCTCAGGCAACGAGGCACTGCCGGTCGACGCGCTCGATGGCCGTCGCCAGCCCGCTCCCCTCGTCGATGTCGATGAGCACCGACTGCAGCACGGCCTGATCGCCGGAGGCGACCGGGAGGCGCGTCGGCATTCCGGTCAGGAAGCGATCGATCACCGACTCCGCGTCGTCGCCGATGACGGAATCGAGCACCCCGACCATGCCGAGGTCGCCCACGTGCGCCGTCCCGCGCGGCAGCAGCCGCGCGTCGGCGGTCGGCGTGTGCGTGTGCGTGCCGACGACCGCGGCGACGCGCCCGTCCAGGTACCAGGCGAGCGCCTGCTTCTCGCTGGTCGCCTCGGCGTGGAAGTCGACGACGACCGGCTCCGGCCCCGCGCGCTGGTCCAGGAGCGCGTCGGCAACGCGGAACGGGTCGTCCACCTGCACCGGCATGAAGACGCGGCCCATCAGGTTGATGACGGTGAGGCCCCCGAGCGTCAGCACGCCCCGCCCCGGCGTCGTCTCCGGATAGTTTGCCGGGCGCAGCACCGGGAGATCGCCGTCGAGGGAGGGGACGAAGTCGCGCACGTCGAAGATGTGGTTCCCGGAGGTGAGCACGTCGACGCCGGCGTCGAGCAGCTCGTTCGCGGTCCGCACGGTGAGCCCGCGCCCGGCGGCGGCGTTCTCCGCGTTCGCGACCGCGATGTCGATGGAGAGCTCGTGCCGGAGCCCGGGGAGCAGCCGGGACACCGCCCGCCGGCCCGGGCTCCCGACCACGTCCCCCACCATGAGCACCCGCATCAGTGCGCGGTGGCTGTGGCCCGCGTCTCCCGAACGACGGTCACGCGGATCTCCCCGGGATACTGCATCGTCTCCTCGATCTTGCGGGAGACGTCGCGCGCGAGACGGCTCGCGGCGAGATCGTCCACCCGATCGGGCTTGACGATGACCCGCACCTCCCGGCCGGCCTGGATCGCGAAGGACTCGTCCACACCGTCGAAGGAGTTGGCGATCGCCTCGAGCGCCTCGAGGCGCTTCACGTACTCCTCCACCGACTCGCGGCGCGCCCCCGGGCGCCCGCCCGAGATCCCGTCGGCGATCATCACGACAAGCGCCTCGGTCGTCTCCGGCCGGACCTCCTCGTGGTGCGCCTCGATGCAGTGCACGACGGCCGAGGGCACGCTGAAGCGGCGCGCGATGTCGCCGCCGATCCGCGCGTGCGTCCCCTCGAGCTCGCGGTCGGCGGCCTTCCCCAGGTCGTGCAGGAGCCCGCCGACGCGGCAGACCTCCACGTCGGCGCCGATCTCGGCCGCGACCGCGGCCGCCAGCCACGACGTCTCGATGGAGTGGCGCAGCTGGTTCTGGCCGTAGGAGTAGCGGAAGCGCAGCCGCCCGAGCGTCTTCACGACCTCGTCGTGCAGCCCCGTCACGTCGGCGTCGACGAGGGCCTGCTCGCCGGCGTCCACGACCATCTGGTCGACCTCGGAGCGCGCCCGCGTCACCGCCTCCTCGATGCGCGTGGGGTGGATGCGCCCGTCCTGGATGAGGCGGGCGAGCGCGACGCGGGCGATCTCCCGCCGCACCGGGTCGAAGCCGGTCACCGTCACGACCTCGGGCGTGTCGTCGATGATCAGGTCGCAGCCGGTCGCCGCCTCGAAGGCGCGGATGTTGCGGCCCTCGCGGCCGATGATGCGCCCCTTGAGCTCGTCGGAGGGGAGCGGCACCACGGAGACGGTGGTCTCCGCGGTGATCTCCGAGGTCATGCGCTGCATCACCGTGGCGAGCGCCTTGCGGGCGCGGGCGTCGACCTCCGCCTTAGCCGAGGCCTCCATCGCGCGCACGCGCCGCGACGCCTCCTCGGCGAGCTCGCGGTCGAGGGACTCGAGCAGCTCGGCCCGCGCCTCCTCTTCGGTCATGCCGGCGACCCGCTCGCGCATCTCGGCGACCGCGGCGCGCTCCTCGTCGACGCCGCGCTCCGCGACGTCGAGACGCTCCGTGCGCTCGCGCAGGCCCTGCTCGCTGCGCTCGATCCCCTCCGCGCGGCGCTCGAGCGTCTCCTCGCGCTGCTCGAGCCGGCGCTCCACGCGCGTGAGCTCGCGGCGCTGGTCCCGCGCCTCCCGTTCCGCCTCGCGGCGGTGCTCCAGGGCCCCCTGCTCGGCCTGCACCTGCGCCTCCCGGGCGCGGGTCTCGGCCTCGCTCTCGATCAGGCGCGCCCGCTCGCGGGCGGCGCGCACCGCCCCGCCGGAGGAGAGGCGCAGCCAGACGTAGAGCACGACCACGCCGACGGCGACGCCCGCCGCGGCAGCGATCACAACGGATGCCATGTGATTCTCCGCTTCGCCGGTTCCGTCGCGCGGTCCACATCGCGCGACGGGGAGGAGTCATGAGAGTGATCGGGGCGATCGTAGCACCGTCGGGCCGCCGCGAGCGACCCGCGGGCCGCGGGCGCGCCGCCAGGAGTCGCGCGACGCTCAGGGGAGGCCGGACGAGCTCCCGCCTCCGGCTCCGTCGAGCCGCTCCCGGGCCTCGCGTCCGAGCAGCGCGCCCACGCTCTCCGCGGCCACCTCCGGCGCGAAGCCGCGGCGCAGCAGG
>DAOULG010000189.1:0-15947 GCA_034420495.1 Dehalococcoidia bacterium | reverse complement strand
TCGGGCCCCGCGCGGGGGTTCGCGGCGCCGGGCTCCGTCAGCGATCGTCCCGACTCGCGAGGTTGAGGATGATGCCCACCACCAGCGCGCCCCAGAAGTAGATCCACAGCATCACCATCGGAATGCCGACCGCGAGCTCCGCTCCGGTCATGCGGTCCGGATCCCGACTCGCGAGGATGACGAAGAGGAGGAACAGCAGCAGTCCGAGCATGCCCGAGACGATCACGGAGCGGAAGATCCAGCGTGCCGCCTGGCGCATCGTACGCTCCTGCCCGCCGACGCCGCCGGGGCGAGGCCCGGACTCGATGGTTCAGGGTACAGATCTCCTGTGTACACGCCGTGTCCCGAGGGCCCGCCATCGTGACGATCGCCGTGGATTCGTGCTGCGCGTGACGACGGCCCCGGGCGCCCGCCGCCGGGACGACCGCCAGCTCCCCCGCCGCCGGGCGGGGAGCGGCGCTGTCCTCCACGACACCCCGCGGCCGCGTCCCCTCGCGCGCGCTCAGCGGCCCTCCGCGCAGAACCGCAGCTCGCCGAGCTCGTAGAGGAGGAGCGTCTCCTCGAGGCGGTCGGGGACGCACCCGCTCAGCGCGTTGCCGGCGAGGGAGAGCTCGCGCAGGCTCGCGAGGTCGCCCAGCTCGGCCGGGATCTCCCCGCTCAGGCGGTTGCTCCCGAGGTCCAGCACCTCGAGGCGTGCAAGGTCGCCCAGCGCCGCAGGGACCCCCCCGGAGAGTTCGTTCTCCATCAGCAGCAGCACCAGCAGACCCGAGAGGTCGCCCAGCTCCGTCGGGATGGTCCCCCTCAACTCGTTCTGGCGCAGGTTCAGCGCGCCGAGCCCGGAGAGCCCGCCCAGCTCCGGCGGGATCGTCCCGCTCAGGCCGCGCCCCTGCAGGAAGAGCCCCGCGACGCGCGCCGGCGAGCCGTCGAGGAGCACGCCCTCCCACTCGGCGAGCGGCACCTCCTGGGACCAGTTGAGGCGGGCGCCGCCCCGGAGCGCGTCGCGGAGCGCGAGCAGCACCGCCCGGTCCGCCTCCAGCTCCGCGTTGCGCCGGACGCCGAGCGTGTAGGAGCCGGTGTCCCAGCCGCCCACCTCCACGTAGTAGCGGCCGGAGACGGGCGCCTCCCACACGATGCGCGAGCCGAACCACGGCCCGACGTCGTCGCTCCAGGCCAGCAGGGATCCCGCCGGATCGCGCAGCTCGACCCACGAGTCGTAGAGCGTCCCGAGCGCCACGTCGACCTGGTAGAGCCGGGCCGCGACGGCCTCGAAGCTGAAGAGGTCGGTGTCGTCGAGGCGCTCGATCGCGCCCTCGGTCGCGATCCCGAGGCGCACGGGCGTGGCGCCGGAGACCGAGCCCGGGTGGTCGTCCGCGAGATCGGAGGCGGCCACCGTGAGCCGGTAGGTTCCGCTCCCCCAGCCGCCCACCCGCACGTAGTAGCGGGCGGAGTCCGGCGCCTCCCACACGATGCGCGCCGCGAGCGACGCGCCGGAGTCGTCGTTCCGGTCCAGGATCACGCCCCCGGCGTCGAGCAGCTCCAGCCACGGGTCGTCGAGCGTCCCCGGCTCAGCGCCGATCTCGTAGGTCTCGCCCCGCTCGGACTCGAAGCGGAAGAGATCCCGGTCGACGGAGAGCTCGAGCGCGCCGCCGGTGGTCACCCCGACCGCGAGCGGGGTGGCCCCCTCCGGCGCGTCGGCGTGGTCGTCGGGGCGATCCGGCGCGCACCGCGCGAGGGCCGTCGCGAACGTCTCCGCCGGTTCGGGAGCGCCGCCGGCGAAGAGGGCCGCCCAGTCGTGTTCCAGGAGCCAGTCGCCGAGGCACGTGAGGGCGACCTCGCCCACGGCCTCCGGCTCGAGGCCCTCGTCCCGCAGCAGGCTCGCCACGAACGGCCCCGGGACGCATCCGACCAGGCCCGCGAGCACGCTCCCGTAGCCCTCGGGATCGGTCTCCTCGGCCAGGAGGAGGCGCCAGTCGAGATCCGCCAGCCAGTCCTGCAGGCAGGCCCTCTCCGCGCCGGTCGGCTCCCCCGCGCCGATCCCGGCCTCCTCGAAGATCGAGTCGATGAGCAGCTCGGGGAAGCAGCCGGCGACGCCCCCCAGGACCGCCGCGGCCGGGCCGGGGTCGGTGCCGGGGAGGCTCGCTGCGACCGCGGCCGCGGCGTCGGACCGCGCCAGCACCTCGCGCGCGCAGGCGAGCTGCCGCTCCGTCGGCCCGGCGCCGGTCTCCTCCAGCAGCGGCGCCAGGAAGGAGGCGAGGAGCACGGAGCGCGCCACCGACGGGTCGAGGCAGGCGTAGAGGTCCGCCTCCCACCGCTCGGTCTCGCCCTCGTCGACGACGGGCCGCCCGAGAGCCGCCTCGAGCTCCGCGGCGCCGAGCGCGCCGCGCATGCAGGAGCGCTCGACGGCGCTGAGCGTCTCGTAGACCTCGCGCCAGCGGGTCGCGCCGTCGATCGCGACGGGGGGGTCGGGGACGGCGGCGGCCGCCGCCGGCACCGGGGCCGGAGGGGGCGTCGGGGGCGAGGCCGCCCGAGTCGCGGCGGGCGTGACGGCGGTGGCGTCGGCGGTCTCGGGCGGCGAGGGCGGTGGATCGCCCCCCCGGCAGGCGCCCAGCGCGAGCAGCACGAGCGACGCGGCGAGCAGGGCACGCCCGAGGCCTCGGGCTGTGCGTGCCTGCACAGGCGCCCCCCTCCGCGCGTCCGCGCGCCGTCACAGGGCGGCCTCGACCGCGGCCTGGCGGCGCGGACCGGGCGGGCCACCGAAGGCGGTCAGGCCCGGTGAGAGTCGACCGGCTCGCCCCGGTCCCGCCGCTCCCGGGTGGGCTCCCCCAGTCGCGCGCCCTCCCACGTGGCCGCGGTCTCCCCGGCGCGCAGGAGCCCGCGGCTGGCGCCCCGGTCGCTGCGCCGCTCCCGCTCCCCTCCGCGTCGCACTCAGCGGCCCCGCCGGTGGCGCGCCCAGCCGACCGAAACGACGGCGACCAGCAGGCCGGCCGCGGCGAACAGGATCACCGCCGCCACCACCGCCGTCGTCGTCAGGATCTCGAGCACGGCGCCCTCCTAGTGTTCGAAGTAGTAGACGTGCCAGACGAGGCCGCGAACGCGTGCGCCGCCGGCCTCGTAGGAGCACCCGTAGCGCTCCGCGTGCTGGTGCTCGAGGTGCAGGGCGGCGTCGTAGGTCGTCGGGGCCCGCGTGAGGCGCCGCCAGTTCCTCAGCGTCGGGTACCTGCGCCGCCACTCCCCCCGGCTCTCCTCCAGATCCGTCGTCATCCCCACCACGCACGGCACGGCGTCAGCCCCTTCCTCGTCCTGGGGGTACACGAGGCACCGCCCCGGCGCGCTCCCCGTTGAGCCGTCACGGCGAGCACCGCAAGCGCGAGCGCCGCGACGGCGGTGAGCACCGCGCGCCCTAAGCCCTGTTCGCGCCGGGGAGGAACTGGAGCACGAGCATCGCCGCGAAGCAGAGACCCGCGAGCAGCGCGCCCCACAGCGGAAAGGCGACCACGCTGACGCCCATGCTGCTGAGCTCGGCGGCGCCGCGCTCGACCTCCACGACGACGTAGAGATACGAGGCGACCGTGACCCCCAGGCCCGTCGCGGCGACGATCGCCGCCGCGACGCGGGGCAGCGCGATCGAGACGATGCTCGCCGCAGCCAGGGCGAGAAGGACGCCGAAGAACCCGCTGAGGGCGGGCAGCTCCAGCTCCGAGGCCGCCGCGCGGAGGGTGAGATTGGGGCCGTCCATCGTCTCGCCGAAGCCGGAGAAGAGGAAACCGACCCAAGGCATGAAGAGCCCCACCACGACCAGCACGCCCGCGATCGGGCCGCACACGCCGGCGGCGCTCACCCGCACAAACCCGGGGAGGTCGATCCCCGGCGCTCCCGGGGGTCTGCTCGCCGGCCGGGCCGGGGCGACCTCGCCCTCGCCGTCCGAGGTTGTCGCCCGCGTCTCGTCATCGGGGGCGACGGTGGAGGCGGCTCCGTCGACGCGGACGGAGCGCCGCTCCCGGGCGGCGTCCAGCAGCGTGCCCAGCCAGGCGACGGTGGCCGGCTGCCGCTGCAGCGTGTGACGGTGCGGGATCTGTAGGGCGGCGATGGCCCCGAACGAGAGCAGGGTCAGCCAGAAGGCCGTCGAGCTGACGATGAGCAGGATGATCAGCCCCGCCGCGGCGATCACAATCCGCGTCTCCACTTGGACCCGCGGGGGCGCGGCGTAGGTCCCGGCCGCCGCCAGCCCGAGCAAGGCCAGGAGCAGCTGGTAGATCAGCGGCACGCCTAGGATGAAGGAGGAGAGCAGGATCACGGCACCGAGGGCAGGAACGATGACTCGCTCGGAGACATGCACGAAAATGCTCCCGTTCGCCGCCGTCGTCCACGGCATGACGCGGCCTTCGGCGGATTCAGGGTACAGACGTAATGTGTACACGCCGTGTCCGGGCGGCTCGGTTCCGTGACAGTTACTGTGTCGCGGGCACTATCCGGTTGACTATCGCCAACATGGCCCGCCATGCTTCCCCGCCACATGAGCCACCACCGCGTCTACGCCGGCCGCGCCGACCTCCTCGGAGGCCTCCGGGCCTACACGCACAAGCGGGGCACCGAGACGCGCCAGTCCGGCTACCAGTGGGCGCAGCGCCAGCTCCCCGATCGCTTCGTGCGGGTCTTCGGGTGCGAGGGCGGGCCCGGCTGCCCCGCCGACGAGGCGGTCGCCGACTGGACGCCGCGCCGGGCGCGCCCGGATCCACGCCGCCGGCTCGACCGCTCGACGCGCGCGCTGATCCGCCGGCGTGCGCGGGCTGAGGGCTACGCCGACGTCAACGCCTTCGTGCGCGCCAGGCTCGGCGCCCGCACCGCGGCGGGGGCGTCGTGACGCGCCGGCGCGAGCTCGCCGCCGAGGCGGCCGTGCTCGCCGTGGTGGTGGCGGTGCTCGCCGGCGTGAGCCTCGGCCGCTCCGAAGCCGTGCGCGAACTCGCCGCGCCCGAGGCCGTCGTGGTCGAGCGCGCCCCCGACACCGAGACGGCGGAGGCTGGCGGAACCGAGGCCGGGATCGAGACGTACGTCCTCACGCTGACGCCTGCTGCGAACGGGGGCCTCGGCGCGTCCCCGGAGGCGCGGTCCTACAAGCCGGGCGCAACCGTCACGGTGACGGCGACGCCGACGGCGGGCTACGAGCTCGCGACGTGGGGCGGCGACTGCTCCAGCACGGTCGGCTCAAGCGCGACGTGCACGCTCACGATGGACGCAGACAGGACCGTGAGCGCCATCTTCGCGAAGAGGACGACGACGGCCTACACGCACCTGCTGCCCGCCCCGGAGGCGATCGTCCTGGGCCAGGGCCAGGAGGTGAGCTTCAGAGTCGCTACCGATGCCGAGGAGTCGGCGCCGATCCGGATCGGGCCGGGCGGCGGGAGCGGCGCCGTCGCCATCAGCGACGATGCGTGCCCCTCCGCGACCGTGCGGCCGGACGGCGGAGGGCGCGCCCACCACAACGATTCCGATTGGCACGGTCAGGGTGGAGTCGTGAACATCACCGGCTGCACGGTGGGCACGACCGAGATCCTCATCTACCAGGGCGAGACGCTGCTGCGGCGCTACCCGGTGCGAGTGACCGAGGACACGCTGCTGGCGCTCTCCGATGGCACGTGGGGCGAGGTCCTGCTCCGGTGGAGCGACGAGACGGCGGGCGCCTCCGCGGCGACCGGCTGGCAGTACCGGATACGGCGCTGGGGAAAGATACCGTCGCCGACTCGTTTTCCCACGCGGTACGACCCGGAGCCCTGGGGTGCGTGGACCGCCATCGCCGGCGGGGGGGCCGTCCGCAGCCACCGCGTGAGCGGGCTGGAGGTGGACTGGCCCTATGACCTCGAGGTGCGTCCGCTCACGGAGAATGGGCCCGGCATGGCCTCGAACATCGCCGTGGGCGTGCCTCCCTGGGTCGGCAGCGACGGCATCGCACGCCTGAACGTTCCTACCCTGGTGGGCGGCGACTACGTCCTCGGCTACGGCGGGGGGAACGACGGCCAGGTCGTCGAAGGCGGGCGCACCTATCGCCTGGGCGACTCCTCCGCGCTGATCACGGTGCCGGCGGGCCTCAACATCACCACGACTCTCGTGACAGCGACTGAGCGGGAGTGGGTGATCTTCACCCTGACCGACGTCGGGACCGGGTCGTGGGTGACGCTCAACTTCAGGTTCGACGAGGTTGCCCGCTGGATCGCACCGCCACAGGGCGCCGGGAGCGCGGGCGCGCCGCAGAACCTGGGCGGCCTCTTCGACCGGATGGTGGACTCCATCCGCCATCAGTTCGCGTCGGGCCTCGTACCAGAGCTGCTCGTACCAGACCTGCTCGTGATCGCCACCGGAGATCGCGGCGTCGTCGTGCTCGAGTGGACGGTCGACGCCCCGGCGGACGACATCACGAAGTGGCAGTACCGCGTTCGGCTGCAGCACCAGGGGCTCAGGCCCTGGGGGGCCTGGACGGACGTACCGGGCTCCGCCGCGGCGACGCGCAGCTATCGCGTGAGCGGGTTGGCCCAACGCGCGGTCTACCACTGGCAGGTGCGCGCCGTTGGGACGGGCGTGGGGGGCGTGCAGGGCGCCTCCGAGTCGGTGAAGGCGAGTCCCGCCTACATCGACGAGAGCGGCATTCCGCTGATGTCGCCGGGCGACCTGATCGAGGGCGGCCGCGCCTGGCAACTGCTGAGCGGGACCGTGCTCGACGTGCCCGCAGGCATGCGCCTCCGGCACCTGGGCTGGGGCTACTCCCTCGGCGTCACGTACGCGAGCTTCGAGGACGTGGCGAGCGGCTGGTGGCAGGAAGTGAACACTACCGCGCTGACGGGCGCGGGGCGCGGGCAGGCCGGCGGCGCGGATGCTGCCGCGCAGCACGGAGACGTGCCTGCGATCTTCGACCGGATGCTGGAATCGCTGCGGCGGATCTCCAAAGGTCCCGGGAAATGAGGCGCGCCGCCCCGCTCGTGCTAGGGCGTGTGCTGGCGGCAGCAGCACAGCCTGGGAGGAGAATCGCCGCTGACGGCGGGCACCCCCGGGACGGGGGGTAGAAGAAGGGGATCGGCCGTGCAACGAATCGCGCGGCTGCTGCTGTGGGGCGTGCTCGCTGTGGTGGTGGCGGTGCTCGCCGGCGTGAGCCTCGCCGAGCGCACTGGCGACACCGAGACGGCGGGGCCTGGCGGAACCGAGGCCGGGATCGAGACGTACGGCCTCACGCTGACGTCTCCTGCGAACGGGGGTCTCAGCGCGTCCCCACGGCTCATCTCAGAATGGCGCCAGCGCCAGCCGGAGCCGCGCGCTCGGGGACGGAGTCTTCCCGTGGCGCGCATTCGCTACAATCACGGTTAGGTGGCCCTTTGGCCAGAGAGGCGAGCATGCCGAGACAATATCGACTGCCGTATACGCTCATGGCTCCGTCCGAGGAGACAGAGGACATGTACCTCGCGGAGGTCCCAATCCTGCCGGGCTGCCGCGCATGGGGTGCGACAGTCGAAGAGGCTCTCTTCAACCTTCAAGGCGTCGCTGCAGACTTTATTGCTTCTTGCGAGGACCACGGAGACGGAGCGCCTCTTCGCGACGCCGCCGAGCGAGGCGCTCCGAGAGCGTCGGCGCAGGGCCCACCATACCTGCGGGCCGGTCCACGGGAAGGGACGGGGCGATATGCTCCCCAACCTCCGGTGCGGATCCGCGGAAGGGCCGGACGCGCGACTCTGCTCAGTCGCGACCGACCTGGCGGGGAGAAGCGAGATGATCCCCACGATTGAAGCGCGGGTGGACGAGTTGAAGCGTCTCTGCCTCGCTTACGGTGTGCAGAGGCTCGACCTCTTCGGGTCGGCCTCGACGGGCCTGTACGACCCGGGTGAGAGCGGCCTCGACTTTCTTGTCGAGTTCGGGCCAGAGGCCGTTGGGGCATACGCGGACGCATACTTCGGCCTGCTGGACGCTCTCGGCCGACTCTTCGGGCGGCCCGTAGACCTGGTCGTGGAGTCGGCCATCAAGAACCCATACGTCCTCGAGTCCGTAGAGGAGACGAGGACTCCCATCTATGAGGCGTGAGGCTCGGAAGTACCTGTTCGACATCCAGCGCGCCGGTCTGCTACGAGAGTTCGCCGGCGGCACGACGTTTGCGGACTACGAAGGCGACGCCGTGCTGAGATCGGCCGTGGAATGCCAATTCGCGGTCATCGGCGAGGGATGACCCGGCTGGCCAGGATCGATGAGTCGCTGGCTGTGCGAATCAGCCACTATCGGCGGATCGTCGCATTCCGGAACGTGCTGATACACGGGTAGGCCGATGTGGACGACCGGCTGGTGCGGGATGTGATCAAGAAGAACCTCCCTACACTCATCCACGAGGTTGACGCCCTCCTGGGGGAGGCTAGTCGGGCGGCCGACTGAACCGCAGGGGTGCGCTGGAATGACCTACACCGTCGTGATCGAGAAGACGGGCAACGGCTATTCGGCCTACGCGCCCGACCTCCCCGGTTGCGTTGCCGCCGGAGACACACACGAGGAGACGGAGGCTCTGGTTCAGGAGGCCGTCACGTACCACCTCGAGATGCTTCGCGAGTAAGGAGACCCGATCTCCGGAACCGCACACGACCAGCA
Organism: Dehalococcoidia bacterium; assembly: GCA_034420495.1. Lineage (GTDB taxonomy): Bacteria > Chloroflexota > Dehalococcoidia > UBA2979 > UBA2979 > VYDC01. The sequence continues at coordinate 7,337 of DAOULG010000189.1, read as the reverse complement.
GCCTGGTCACGATCTACCGGCGGCCGGGCCACCTGCGCTTCAGGGCGATACTTCGGCCAGCATCTCGATCGCATTCAGGTCGATCTTCGTACGGGCTGCATCGAGGTCGTACATGCGCTGAAGGTTGAGCCAGAAGTCGGGCGTCATGCCCAACGCCTTACCAAGCCGAAGCGCTGTATCCGCGGTGACAGACCTTCGCCGATGAACGATCTCGTGGATACGCATCTGGGGTACCCCGATTGTCTTCGCGAGGCGATATTGCGTGACGCCCAGCTCACTCATGATCTCGGCCAGGTGCTCGCCGGGGTGAATCGGTTCGGGGATGGACACGCGATTCCTCCTAGTGATAGTCGGTGACCTCGATCTCTCTCGCCCCGCGGTCCGTCCAGACGAAGCAGACACGCCACTGGGCGTTGATTCGGATGCTGTGCTGGCCGTCTCGGTCCCCCCTCAGGACTTCGAGCCGATGGGACGGTGGTACCCGAAGATCGGTGACGGCTGCGGCCGCAACGACTCGCTGCAGCCGGGTGCGCGCTCGGCGCTGGATATCGGGCGGTAGGCGGCGCACGGGATGTCCGGCGAAGAGGCGCTCAGTGTCGTCATCCCTGAATCTCCTCATCTGCAACGATAGTAACGTGGCGCGAGATCATTGACAACGTTCGGAACCGCGGGTCCCCGGGGCGTGCCTCGAGTTGCGCGCGCCCGGCGTGATCCCGCTCGGCGATCTAGAAGACAGCCTCGGCACTCCGAACTCCTCGACGGCTGAAGCGGTTGCGCCGGGCAAGTCGGAGAAGGTAAGGGGGCGGCTTCATCATTCACCGCGCGGCGTGCGCGGAAGAGCTCAGCCACAGCGACCATTTCCACAAGTACTTCGACCTCCTGAATGCGCGCACGCACTACGAGGTGAACCCGCGGTGGCTGTCGCATGGACCGTTCGAGTACGCGCGGACCCTCTACCGTGCGGAATCCGGGCTCGTGTCGTACGTCGCGGAGGTCCAGCGCCATGCCGATCGCGTGCGGCAGTCGCCGGCCACGCTCCGGCAGATCGCCGACCACGAGGGGTGGTGGGAGGCTGGCAACGAGACGAGCTGGGCGCTCAGCTTCCTCGCCAACGACCTGCTCGGCCGGCACGCCGGCGCGCCGGCGATCCTCCGCTACGCCCGACTGCTCCCGCGGGGTGAGCCCGGTCGAGCGGGATACGAGCCGGGCGCCGGCAGCTGGGAAGCAGCCTTCGAGCAGGCCTTCGACATCACGCCCGACGAGTTCTACCGGCGCTTCGAGGCCTACCGGGCAATCCTGCCGCGAGGGGCCTCCTCGCGGGGCGAAGGCGTCTCCCGAGGCGGCTCAGGAGATGAGCCTTCTATGGGGGTCGAGGGATCGAATCCGCTCCCGGCGTCATCCTTCCGAGCCAGTGCGCCGGAGCGGAAGACTGTCGGCGCTGAAACGCCGCCGCTTGCCAAGATTTGCCAAGCTGTCTAGCGTTGTACCATGAGCACGATGAACATATCGCTTCCCGGGGCCCTCAAGGCCTTCGTCGACCGCCAGGTGGGCGCCCGCGGGTACAGCTCGTCGAGCGAGTACGTCCGCGAGTTGATCCGCAAGGACCAGGATCGCCAGCATCTGCGCAGCCTGCTGCTCGAAGGCGCGGCGTCGCCGCCAGCGGTCGCGGCCGATGCTGAGTACTTCGCCCGACTTCGCGATCGGGTGCGCGCCGCCCGCTAGCGGTGAAGACCGTCGTCCTCCGTGAGCGTGCGCGGCGTGATGTCGACGAGGCCGTCGAGCACTACCTGGCCGAGGCGCCGAACTCAGTGGCGGTGGCCTTCGTCGACGCGCTTGAAAAGGCCTTCCATCACATGGCCGATCATCCCGCGAGCGGCTCGCCTCGCTACGCCCGTGAACTGGATCTCCCGGGCCTGCGCTCGTGGGGGGTGAGGGGGCTCCCCCATCTGGTGTTCTACGTCGAGCAGGCAACAGAGATCGATGTCTGGAGGGTCCTGCACGCAGCAAGGGACCTACCGGCGTGGTTGAGTGAGCCGCCCGCGGACTAGTTCATTCGGCGCTGTCAGCGACGCCTGGGACCACCTGAACGCAGTGGCGAGAACGATCAGGGCGCGCAGCGATCTCCTCCGCTCCACACTCGTCCGCATCCCGCAGCGACACAGGGACGCCCCTCAGTCCCGGCTTCCCCGCGGGCGGGGAGCTTCAGCGGAGGACCATCAGTGTTGAGAATCGGCGCTCTCATACACCGCGCACTCTCGCCCGGACGCCGGGACAACTCCTAGTGGGGAACCGCCGGCGGCCCTCATCGTGGCCGGCGCTCCGCTGGTCGCCGCGGTCCCCGCTGCCCGTGCTGCATTCTATTCATATTGTGAATGATTGTCATTCAGACTGCGAGCGACTATCCTGCATCGATGAACCAGGGAGTCCTTCCTCGCATCGCGACACCAGGCCTTGAGGCGAGGCTCAGAGTCATGCCCGCGGTGGTGCTGACCGGTGCGCGCCAGACGGGCAAGAGCACGCTCGCTCTCGAACTCACGTCGGGTGACCGTCGCTTCCTGACCCTCGACGACCTCGACATCGTGGACGCAGCGCGTCGAGACCCGCAGGCGCTCCTCGGCGGCAGCCAGCCCGTGACCCTCGACGAAGTACAGCGCGAGCCCACGCTCCTGCACGCGGTGAAGCAGCAGATCGACCAGCGTCGCGAGCCCGGCAAGTTCCTGATCACGGGCTCGGCCAACCTGCTGCTCATGAGCCGGGTCTCCGAGTCGCTCGCCGGGCGGGCGAGCTACCTCACCCTCTGGCCGATGACGCGACGCGAGCAGCGCGGACTCGGCGGTGGTGGCATCTGGGAGGAGCTGCTCGACACGCCGGACGCGGAGTGGCGTGAGCTCGTGGCAGCCGGGCCCGCCGAGGCCGAGGACTGGCGATCGCTGGCGCGGCGCGGAGGCCTCCCGCTCCCCGCCCTGCACCTCGACGACGACGGGGAGCGGGCGGTCTGGTTCGACGGCTACGTGCAGACCTACCTGGAGCGCGACCTGCAGGACCTCTCGTCCATCTCGGCTCTCCCGGACTTCCGGCGGCTCATGCGTGCATCCAGTCTCCGCATGGGGCAGCTCCTCAACCAGTCGGAGCTGGGGCGCGATGTGGCGCTCCCGCAGCCGACCGTCCGCCGCTACCTCAACCTGCTGGAGACCTCCTACCTGCTGGTCCGGCTTCCCGCGTACGCGGTCAACCGGACCAAGCGGCTCATCAAGTCGCCGAAGCTCTACTGGGGCGACACGGGGGTGGCGATGCATCTGGGCCGGGAGACCGAGCCGCGCGAAGCTCACCTCGAGAACATCGTGCTGCACGACCTCCTGGCGTGGCGGGACGCGCGACTCGACGCAGCCGAGATCTTCTACTGGCGCACCGCCACCGGCGAGGAGGTTGACTTCGTGATCGAAGCGCGGGACCGGCTACTGCCCATCGAGGTGAAGGCAATCGAGCGCCCCCGCCTCCGCGACATCACCCATCTTCGGACGTTCCGGGCGGAGTACGGCGACGGCGCGCGCGCGGGCCTGCTTCTGCACGCGGGGAACGAGGTCGAATGGCTGGCTCCGGACGTGCTCGCGGTGCCGTGGTGGCGGGTGCTCTGAGTCCGTGCAGATGTCCCCGTTTTTCTTACGTGACGGTCGAGGCGAGCGGGGCCGTCAGGAGGGTCGTCGCGGAGCCCGCGTCCGGCACGACGACTCCCCTGCGGCGCTCTCGCAGATCAACGGGCCGTGCCTCAGTCTTTGAGAACCGACCCTCTCATGTCTTGATGATCACGCGTGTAACACGTAGCATAGGGCAGGGTTATTCGCGACATGATCAAGTCGCACGATCGCCGGACGCGATGTCCCCTGCTGACGGTAGCGGTGGGTGGGCGGGGCGGCAGAGGATACTCCGATGCCGGCAGCCAGACACGAGGAGTTCTTTCGTAGCCATCCCGTCTTTACCACGGGTGAGCTGGCCGCCTACCTCTCATCGCGGGGCACTACGGGCTCCAGAGGTCGAGACGCGCTCCTCGCCCATCACGTACGAGCGGGGCGGTTTGTGCGGGTGCGCCGGGGCCTCTACGCGGTGATTCCCCCCGGGGCCGACGCGGCGTCCTTTCCCGTGGATCCCTATCTGATCGCATCGCGCCTAACGCCGGATGCTGTCCTGTCACACCACACGGCCTTGGAGTTTCACGGTCGGGCCTACTCGGTCTGGGAACACTTCACGTACCTCGCCTCGCGCCCCTCGTCACCTCTCACGTTCCGCTCCCATGTCTTCCGGGGAACGCGGTTCCCCGAGGCCCTCATCCGCACCGGGACCACGGACCTTGGTGCCCTCACCACCGAGCGTGTCGGCCTTCCCGTGAGGGTCACGAGCCTCGAGCGAACGCTTGTGGACGTGCTCGATCGCCCGCGTCACTCGGGCGGCTGGGAGGAGGTCTGGCGCTCGCTGGATTCGGTGGAGTTCTTCAACGTCGGGGAAGTCGTGGACTACGCGCTCTTGCTCGGTAATGCGACGACTATCGCCACGGTCGGCTTCTACCTGGAGCAGCAGGCGAGCTCGCTGACGGTCGAGTCGGCTCACCTCGACGTTCTCCGCCGACACCGCCCGCGCCAGCCGCACTACCTGGACGGCGCGCGGAACGGGAAGGGGCGTTTCGTCTCCGGCTGGAACTTGGTCGTCCCACAGGAGGTGGTCGATCGGGCCTGGGAGGAAGTCGCGTGAGAATCTCCGCCGAGCTGCTCGCTGGCGCAGCCCAAGCAACGGGGTTCCGGGCCGACATGTTGGAGCGGGTCGCCCGGTTGCTCGGCCTTCTCGACGCGATCCAGCGTCATCCGTTTCTGCGCGGGAAGCTGGCGCTCAAGGGCGGAACGGCCCTGAACCTCTTCGTCTTCGACGTACCGCGCCTCTCCATCGACATCGACCTCAACTACGTGGGAGCCGAAGGCAGGGACGCGATGCTGGCGGAGCGCCCGCGGCTCGAGGAGGCGCTTCGGGCCGTCTTCGGTCGGGAGGACATGACGAGCCGCCAGCTCACCAGTGAGCACGCAGCCAGCAGGTGGACGTTGCGCTACCCCACGGCCCATACGCAGACCGGCAGGATAGATGTGGACATCAACTACATGTACCGGGTGCCGCTCTGGCCCATCATCGCGATGGACTCGCAGCGCGTCGGGGAATGGCAGGCGGCGAGCATTCCGGTCGTCGACGTTCATGAACTCGCGGCCGGGAAGCTCGCGGCGCTGCTGTCCCGGCAGCGCGCTCGCGACCTGTTCGATGGCCGTCTCATCTTCTCTCTTGACGCGCTCGACTCTCAGCGACTCAGAACGGCGTTCGTCGTCTACGGGGCGATGAACCGCAGGGACTGGCGGACGGTCTCGCCGGATGACGTCGCCTTCGACGCGGCGGAGCTGGTGAGTGAACTCGCGCCGGCGCTACGAGTCGGATACGAGCAGTCGGTGGAGGCCTCGGTGTACGGCCAGGCGCTCGTCGACGAGTGTCGCACGGCCCTCTCAGCGGTCCTGCCCTTCACCGAGCAGGAGCGGACATTCCTCGATCGATTGCTCGATGACGGACAGATCGACGCGACGTTGTTGACGGGCGATCCCGAACTCCAGCAACGCATCGAGGCGCAACCGCTTCTGGCATGGAAGGCCCAGAATGTGAGAACTGCTCAGACTCGCTTCTGAGCCTAGGTGGGGCCCTTCGGCCGCAGCCTCCTGTTTGATCACCGGGGTTCGCGCGATCGAGTGCTGGGCGCCCACGGCCTCATCTCGGTGTGGACGAGAGGTACCTGATCGGGCTTGAGACGAGACGGCCTCTCCGCACGACGGCCTATCAAGGGGCAGAGCATCAGTCTTGAGAGATGAGGGTCCCGTCGCTAGTTCAAGCCTGGGTCGCGACGGGCGTCCCCTCGACGCGCCACCGCACCGCGCCACACTCCCAGTCCCGCGTTGCGACGCCGCCCCCGCACATGAATCAGTCCTGCCCCTCGGCTTCCGCTAGCAGCGCTCGCAGTTGCGGGATCAACGTGGGGATGTCGCCGCTGACAATCTCCCAGACGATCTGATCGCGGATGCTCCCGTAGCCATGAACGATGCGGTGACGCGTTCCCGTGATGTCGGCCCAGGGAATCTCCGGGTGGGCCTGCTGGACGGCGACAGGGATGTTGTTGGCCGCTTCCCCGAGCACCGCGATGTTCCAGAGCGCAGCATCGTAGAGAACCCGCGCGTCCACGAGTTCATCGCGGCCGAGGCCGGCCGTGTAGTTCTCGATCCGCGTGCAGCAATCGAGCATGTCCCGGACGTAGACATCCCAGCGCCCCTCAGACATACACGGCGTCTGCCTCGATGTAGGGACGGAGCTCGCCTCGCACCTCGGTCTCCACCACGAGGTCGATCGGGCGGCCGAACAGGCCCTCCAGGTAACGCAGGACTTCGCCGTAGCCGCTCCAGCCGTGCGCCTGCGGGAGCGTGACGAGGATGTCGATGTCGCTGTCGGTCCGGGCCTCGTCGCGCGCGGTGGAGCCAAAGAGCGCCAGTGCTCCGACGCCGAAGCGCTCGGCGAGCACGGGCTTGTGCTGACGCAGCAGCGCCAGCACTTCGACCCTGCTCATCGCGTGCTCGACCATTCCCGTTCTCCGGCGCGCGATCTGGCGCTCAGGCATCGGGGAGTGGCGCCCCGGCGCCAACCGGCAGGTGGTCCAGTGATTCCCCCGTCCGATCCATGTCGAGCGCGTCGGGGCACAGCTCTAGGTCTTGACGCCAGGCGATCGCGCGATGCGGCGCGATGCGCACGCGCTCGAAGCACCCGGGACCATTCCACGCCGTGAAGACGGCGCGGCCAGCCAGATGAGACCGGTCCAGCTCGCCGCTGCCACCATCCGAGTAGCGGAGCCGGATGGGGAATCCCTCGCGGGGCTCAATGGCGGTGGGACGAATCATCGCGCGTCCTCCCCCTCTATTCTAAGAGCCCGGAGCACACGTGCGCGGGATCGTCGGGAACCCGCGCGCCGGCATCTCAGGGCGCAGAGCATCAGTGTTGAGAATTGGCGCTCTCATGCACCGCGCACTCTCGCCCGGACGCCGGGCCAGACGCGCGGAGCGGATTCGACCTGTCGCTAACCAGGATCATTAGGCCAGCAGATCGCCGTTTAACCAGGGTCATTAGGACCTGTTTACATTCGCGACGGCGCGCTCGCGCAGCTTCTTCTCGCGCAGACTCTCTGCCGCCGCCCGGAACCACGCGGGGATGCGCTGGTCGTCGTAATCGATACGACCGTCGAGCCAAGCCTTCTGGACGCTGTCCATTGGCGAATC
>DAOULG010000188.1:0-1776 GCA_034420495.1 Dehalococcoidia bacterium | reverse complement strand
CGCATCGACGGAAGCTACCGGGCCATCGTCCTCAAGCCGGACGAAGGCAACATCCACGTGCTGCTGTGGGCCGACAAGCACGATGACGCTTACCAGTGGGCCACCCGGCATTCATGCAGCGTCAACTCGGAAACCGGGGCATTGCAGGTATACCAGCCTCGGCAGGTCGTCGAGCAAGCCTCCGAGCCGTCGGCTGCGGACGAACCAGGCATCTTCGGGCAGCTCAAGCGTCGGGAGCTGCTGCGTCTCGGCGTCCCCGCGAGGATGGTCAGCGAAGTTCTCGGCATCCGCGATGAGGCGGACCTGGACGAGATGGCGCCGCGGTTGCCCGTCGAAGCCTACGAAGCTCTCTTTCTGTACATGGCGGGCGAGACCTACGAGCAGATCATCCTCGAGCGCGAAACGCCATCGGAGCCGGTGGACACCGCCGACCTCGCGGCTGCCCTCGGCCGCGACGACACCCGCTCCCGGTTCGTCGTCATCGAGAACGACCGTGAGCTGGAGGAAATGTTCAGCGCCCCGCTGGAGCGCTGGCGGGTGTTTCTGCACCCGTCGCAGCGTCGCCTGGTCGAACGTGATTGGAATGGACCGGTGCGGGTGCTCGGTGGTGCCGGCACCGGCAAGACCGTCGTCGCCATGCACCGGGCCCGTTGGCTCGCGAGGCACCTGCCCGAGGGCGGCCGCGTTCTGTTCACGACGTTCACCCGCAACCTCGCGGCTGACATCGAACAGAACCTCCGCGCCATCTGCACCCCGGAGGAGATGGAGCGCATCGAAGTCGTGAACCTCGACCGCTGGGTGCAGCGCTTCTTGCGAGGAAGGGGCTATCGCTTCCGCCTCGTCTTCGAGCGCCACCCGGACGCGTGGCGGAAAGCGCTGGCGAAGAAGCCCGACAGGCTCGAGTTCTCGCAACGTTTCTACAACGACGAATGGGAGGAAGTGATCCAGGCGAACGGGGTGACGGCGAGGAAGGAGTACCTGCGGGTCGCGAGAACCGGGCGCCGCGTCCGGTTGAACCGGGCGACGCGGGCGGCGATCTGGCGGGTGTTCGAGGAATATCGCGCCCAGCTCGCGGAGCGCGGGGTCATGGAAGCGGCGGATTGCTACCGCGCGGCCGCGGCCCTTCTCGAGCGGGAGCGTGCGGAAGCCGCCGCGGAGCCGGCGGCGCGGGGCGGGAGCTTCGCATCGGTAGTGGTCGATGAGGCCCAGGACATGGTGGCCCCGGCTTGGCGGCTCATCCGCGGGATCGTCCCGGACGGCCCGAACGACCTCTTCATCGTCGGGGATGCCCATCAACGCATCTATTCACGCCATCGCGTCGTTCTGAGTCGCTGCGGCATCGAGATCCGGGGCCGCGCGAAGAAGCTCCGGCTGAACTACCGCACCACCGAGGAAACCCGCCGCTGGGCGGACGGGCTGTTCGAACGCCGTTCCATGGACGACCTGGACGGCGGTACGGACGACAACCGCGCCGTGCACTCCGTCGCGCACGGCCCGGAGCCCCACGTGATGCACTTCCAGACCAGAGCCGAACAGGCCGCGTGGCTCGTCCGCTACCTGAGGGACCTGTCGAGCCGGGACGAATCGCTTCGCGGGATCTGCATCGTCGGCCGCACCCGCTTCGAACGCGATAGGCTCGGGGAGGAGCTGATGGACGCCGATCTGCCTCTGGAACTGCTGGAGGCCGACTCTCCGGATGATTCAGCGGGCGGCGTGCGTCTCGCCAGCATGCACCGGGTAAAGGGCCTCGAATTCGACCGGATGGTGATCGCGAGC
>DAOULG010000187.1:0-6928 GCA_034420495.1 Dehalococcoidia bacterium | reverse complement strand
TGAGGGCGTTCGGGGGAGCGTGCCACGGCGCGGCGACGCCCATGATACGGGAGTCGTTCGTCGGGCGGGCCCGGCCGGGCCGCCCGCGGCCGGGGAGCGCCCGGGGGCACGGTCGCGCCGCCTCGCACGGGGCGGCCCGGACGGGTGCGGTCACCCCGGCGGCGCGCCCCCCCCCCGCTCCGGCATCGTCGCTGCTCTCCGCCGCCGTGAGCCCGGAGGGGCGCCGCGCTCCTATGATGTACGGCGGGGCGCGCGGCGCGCCCCCGCCGGGGGGCGCGATGAGCCAGCAGGCCGAGCGGCGGACCGAGGCGCGGGCGAATCGCTCGCACGCCCAGGCGGTCGTCGAGCGCGCCGCGGGCGAGCTGATGGCGCTGCTCCCGCGCGCGGCGCGCGCGGTGGGCGAGTTCCCCTCCTTCCCCGGGGCGGTGTTCGCCTGCGCCATCGAGGTCGACCCCGCGGGCGAGCTCCCGGGCGACCACGGCTGCGTCGTGCTCGGGGAGGACGGCGGCCTCTACGAGCTCGTCGTCAGCCACGACCCGCAGCAGGAGTCGTCGGGCGACCCCGTCGCGACGCGCGCGGAGGAGTTGCGGCCGCTGGAGGCGATGCCCCCCGAGCACGTCGTCCTCTACGCGCACGGAGCGGTTCTCGCCGCCCTGCGCCATGTCGAGGCGTCGCTGCAGCCGGACGCCCCGGCCTGACGCCGGCCGGGTCGCCGCTACTCGGCCCGCCACTCTCCCGAGCGCCCGCCCGACTTCCGGGTGAGGCGCACGGCGTCGACGCGCATGCCGCGCTCGAGCGCCTTGCACATGTCGTAGACGGTGAGCGCCGCCACGGAGACGGCGGTCAGCGCCTCCATCTCCACCCCCGTCGGGCCGGTGGTGCGCACCGTCGCCTCGATCTCGACGCGCGCTCCGGGCGCCCCCTCCCCCGGGCCGGCGCCGGCGACGGTGACCTCGACGGCCGTGAGCGCGAGCGGATGGCAGAGCGGGATCAGCTCGTGCGTGCGCTTCGCGGCCTGGATGCCGGCGATGCGCGCCGTCGCGAAGACGTCGCCCTTCGCGACCGAGCCCGAGGCGATCGCCGCAAGCGTCTCCGGCGCCATCAGCACGCGGCCGCGCGCCGTCGCCTCCCGGACGGTCGCGGGCTTCTCCGAGACGTCGACCATCCGGGCGCGGCCCGCCTCGTCGAGGTGGCTGAGGCCCGCGCCCTCACCCCGGGCCGGAGGCTCGTGCACCGCTCTTCCCCTCCCGGCGCCGGGCGCCCGCCTACCCCCCGATGTACGACATCTCGACGCGCGGCAGCCCGGCGGTCTCCGCCGAGCGGCGCTCCGAGTAGCGGTCCTCGCGGACGCCCCAGATGCGCCCGAGCAGATCCCGGAGCTCGGTCTCGCCGGCCCCGGAGCGGAGCGGCGCGCGGAGATCGGTGCCGTCCGCGGCGAAGAGGCAGGTGTAGAGCACGCCCTCGGCGGAGAGGCGGGAGCGCGTGCAGTCGCCGCAGAACGGCTGGGTCACCGATGTGATGAAGCCCACCTCGCCGCCGCCGTCCCGGTAGCGATAGCGGCGCGCGACCTCGCCCCGGTAGGCGGGCTCGACGGCCTCGAGCGGGAGCGCCCGGTCGAGGGAGGCGAGGAGCTCCCTCGCCGGCACCACGTCGTCGAGCCGCCAGCCGTTCGTGGTCCCGACGTCCATGTACTCGATGAAGCGCAGCACATGCCCGCTGCCGTGGAAGTGGCGCGCGAGCTCGACGGCGGTGTGGTCGTTCACGCCGCGTCGCACGACGGCGTTCACCTTCACCGGGGAGAGCCCGGCCCGGGCCGCCTCCTCGATCCCCTCGAGCACCAGCCGCACGGGGAAGGAGGCGTCGTTCATCTCGCGGAAGATGCGGTCGTCGAGCGAGTCGAGGCTCACGGTGACGCGCCGGAGCCCCGCGTCGGCGAGGGCCCGGGCCTGCTCCGCCAGCAGGGAGCCGTTGGTGGTGAGGGCCACCTCGAGCCCCGGGATCTCCGCGAGCATCGCCACCAGGCGCGGCAGCTCGGCGCGCAGGAGCGGCTCCCCGCCTGTGAGCCGCACCTTCCGCACGCCGAGCGAGGCGGAGGCGCGGGCGATGAGGGTGATCTCCTCGAAGGTCAGGATCTGATCGCGCGGGAGGAAGGCGAAGCCCGGCCCGAAGACCTCGCGCGGCATGCAGTAGCGGCAGCGGAAGTTGCAGCGATCGGTGACCGAGATGCGCAGGTCGCGCAGCGGCCGCCCGAAGCGGTCGAGCGCGACCCGGGCCTCAGCGCTCCGGTCGGCGGCCCCCCGGGGCGGACATGTCGGGCTCATCCAGCGCCTCCAGCGCCTCCATCATCGCAGAGAGCGCGCGGGCGCGGTGCGAGATGCGCCGCTTCCCCTCCCCGACCTCCGCCATCGTCCGTCCGTCCGGGAGCTCGAAGAGGGGGTCGTAGCCGAAGCCGCTCTCCCCGCGCGGGTCGAGCGCGATGCGGCCCTCGACGGAGCCCTCGCGCGCCACCGCCCGGCCGCCGGGGAGCGCGAGCACGACGACGGCGCGGAAGCGGGCGCCGCGGCGGGCCCGGGGCACGCCCCGCAGGCGCCGGAGCAGCAGCTCGCAGCGCTCGGCGTCGCTCCGGGCGCGGTGCCCGCCGAAGCGCGCGGAGAGGACGCCGGGCCCGCCGCCCAGGGCGTCGACCTCGATGCCCGAGTCGTCGGCGAGCGAGGGGAGCCCGGAGGCGCCGAGGTAGGCGACGGCCTTGAGCGTCGCGTTCTCCAGGTAGGAGCGTCCCCCCTCGATCACGCTCACGCCCGCGAGGCCCAGGTCGGCGGGCGCCAGCGCCTCCCAGCCCCGGGGCGCGAGCAGATCCCGGAGCTCGCGCAGCTTCCCGGCGTTGGAGGAGGCGAGGAGGAGCCGGCGTTCCATCCCGGGGGGCGGCCGCCCGACGCGCCCCTACAGCGGGGCCCAGCGGTCGGCGAGCTTCGCCGCGACCGCCGGCATCGTCGTGTACTCCATCTCGTCGAGCGGGAGGCGGTGCGGCTCGAACGGGCCGTGCTTGCGGAGGTAGTCCGAGACGTCGTTCGCCTCGCGGCGGGCGTTGTCGAAGGAGGGGTCGTCGAACATGTCCCGCGGTCCCACGAGCTTCCCCTCGGCGAGCTGGTAGCCGAGCGCGACCAGTCGCGGCGGCCCGTCGAAGCGCGAGGGATGCGCCTCCTGCAGCGAGGTCGGCATCCACGGCCCGTAATGCGATCCGCGCATGAAGCCCTCGACCGTCCACGCCGTGGTGAAGGGCTCGAGCGCCTCCCCGACGGCCGGGAAGGCGCCCTGGCAGCGCACGATCGCCGTGGGGTCGTCCTTCCCCACGTAGCGCCCGGCGATCTCGGAGAGCTTGTCGGTGGAGGAGACGGCTGCCACCTCGCCGGTGGCGCGGCTGGCGACGCGCTTGACGGCGTAGCGCGCCGGCGAGCCGATGAAGGCGAGCAGGTCGTAGATCTCTCCCGGGGCGGCGAAGACGATCTTGCGGTGCTCGCGCACGTCGTGGACCTCGAACGAGAAGCCGTCGTGCAGCGACTCGGAGATGACGAGCCCGGCCGTGTTGAAGGGGTCGGCGAACATCTTGTAGAGGGGGAGGTTGAAGGCGCCGGCGGAGGTCTTGTCGCCCAGGAAGACCAGGACCGGCTCGGAGGGTCGCTCCTCCAGCTCGAGCTCGGCGGAGCCGGGCCCGGCGCCGCGGATGTTCCCCGAGAAGGCGTCGACGAGCAGATCCTGCCCGGCGCCGTAGAGATGGAGCCTGCGGGCGACCTCGGTGCCGGCGATGAAGGTGTCCCAGGCGAGCTGGTGCACGCTCTCGTCGTTCTCGCCGCGCTCATGCGACATCACCAGGAAGACGTCATCGCCGCAGGCGTGGGCCTGCGCGTCGACCAGGAGCCCCGATTGCACCGCGCGCTCGAGCGACTCGGCCGCCTCTCCGAGCACCTCGGGGTGCATCGCCGAGTGGCCGACGAAGCCGCCGACGTCGGCCTTGATGACGCTCAGGGTCTGGGGCACCGCGGCCTCCTCCGTTCCGCCCGCGCTATCCGGCGCCGCCGTCGCGCCGCGACGGCAGGGGGGACCGGCGTCAGCGGCGCCGGCTCCCGCATCGTAGCGTCAGAGAGCCGCGCTGCCTACGAGGCCGCCCCGCCGCCGCCGCTACCGGCCCGCACCCGGGCCCGCCCCGGCCAGCGCCGAGAGCTCCTCGAGCGCCGAGCGGGCGATCGGCCGGGTGAAGCCGAGCACGTCCCAGTCGAGATCGCGCTCGTCCGCGAGGAACGCCTCGAGCGCCGCGACCATCTCGGCGGCGCGACGGCGCTCGTGGTCGGCGTCGACGGCGCGGAAGCCCTGCAGCTTGCGGGGCCCCTCGCGGCCGCCCTCCGGGATGTACCAGTCGCGGAAGGCGGCGCCGCACCCGACCGCGCGGAGCGTCGCGCCGAGAGGCGTCGCCACCGGCGGGACCCCCAGGGCGAGAGCGCGCGCGGTGAGCGTGCGCGCCGGCGACTCGTACTCGGCCATCAGGTGCCCGCCCGCAGGGACGAGCCCCGCGAGCGCGGCGAAGATGCGGCGCTCGATCCCCTCGGGGATCTCCACGCTGCGCTCGTCGGCGAGCGTCACCACGTCGCGGAACTCCAGGACCTCGACCCAGTTGTTGCCGGGGAAGGGACCCCGGTGGTGGAGCCCGAAGACGACGGGCTCGCGCGCGCGCCCGATCTCGGTCTGCAGGTAGCAGCGGAAGTAGCGCGCGCCGACGGAGTTGGGCGGGCCGGCCCAGGGCTCGAGCGACGCGTCGTCGGCGACCGGCGCCCCGGCGAGCGCGGCGAGCGGCGAGTCGCCGGCCGCGCCGGGCCGGTGCCACAGTCGGCCCCCCGGATCGTCGGGGAGCGGCTCGTACGAGGGCACGGGCGCCCCCGCGCCACCCCCGGGTGCGCCCGCGGCCCCGCTCCCGTTCTTCGTGCTCATCGCGGCGGCGACGATATCACCGCCCGAGCCGTCTCAGGCATACACTGCGCTCCCGGGCGCTCCGGGCGGGGCGGGGACGGCGGGGGTGAGCCGGTGATCGCGAGCGATCGGACCGAGCTCGCCGCGTACGTGGAGGCGGCGCGCGCCCTGCTCGCGCACACCGGCTTCGAGCGCACCGGCGACCCCCGCGCGGCGCGCAGCTTCCGCCTCGATCACGTGGCGGACTACCTCTCGGCGCGCGGTCGGCCGGACGCGCGTGCCACCGTCCACATCGCGGGCTCGAAGGGGAAGGGCTCGACGGCGGTGATGGTGGAGGCCGTGCTCCGCGCCGCCGGCGCGAACACCCTCCTGCTCACCTCGCCCGACGTGCACACGGCGCGCGAGCGCGTGCGCCTGGCGGGACGGCCGCTGGCGCCCGCGCTCTTCGCGGAGCTCGCCACGGAGCTTCTGGGCGACCCGGCCTCCGGGCAGTGGTCCTACTTCGAGTGCCTCACGGTCCTCGGCTGGCTGGCGGCCGAGCGCGCCGGATGCGACTGGCAGGTGGTCGAGGTCGGGCTCGGCGGACGGCTCGACACCACCAACGCGCTCGCCGCGAAGCACGTGGCGGCGATCCTCCCCATCGATCTGGAGCACACCGCGATCCTGGGCGGGACGATCCGCGAGATCGCCGCGGAGAAGGCTGGGATCCTGACCGGTCCCTGCGCCTGCGTGGTGGCGCCCATGCGCGAGTCGGCGGCGCGCGTGGTGGGGGAGCGGGCGCGCGCGGTCTCGGCCGATCTCCACGTCGTCTCGGAGGAGTGCCGGGCGAACGTGGCGCAGCACTCGCTCGGCGGCCAGCTGCTGGACCTGATGACGCCGGTGCGCACCTACCGCGGCCTCCGGCTGCCGCTCATCGGACGGCACCAGTCGGAGAACGCCGCGACGGCGGTGCGGGCGGCCGAGCTGGCGTGGGAGCGCGAGTACTCCCGGGAGCTGCCGGAGCGGGCCGTGCGCGAGGGGCTGGCGGGCGTCGAGCTCCCCGTGCGCCTCGAGGTGGTCCGCCGCCGGCCGCTCGTGCTGCTCGACGGGATGCACACGCCGCTCGCCGCCCGCCGCGTCGCCGAGGCGCTGGGCGCGCTCCGGCTCCCCTCGCCGCGCGTGCTGCTCTTCGGGATGCTGGCCGGCCGGGCGCCGGAGGCCCTCGTCTCCGAGCTCGCGGGGGCGGTCGATCTCGCCGTCGTCGCGCCACCCGACTCATCCCGCGCCGACGATCCCGCCCGCTCCGAGGACGCCCTCCGGCAGGCCGGGATCCCGACGCAGCGGTCCGATTCGGTCGAGCGCGGCCTCGAGCACGCCCTGGCGCTCGCCGGCGAGGGAGGCTGCGTCGTCGTCGGCGGGAGCCTCTACACGGCGTCCGAGGCCCGGGAGATCCTGCTCGCCGTCGCCTCCGACCGCGCGCTCGGGCTACGCTGACGGCCCGCGCGCGGGCGCTGCGGTAGACTCACCCCGGGCTCGCGGCCGGGAGCCCGCACCTCCGCCGAAGGGGAGCGTCGATGTCCCAACGCACCGGCCGCCGGCGCGTCGTGATCACCGGCATGGGGGTGGTTGCGCCGCTCGGGAACGGCGTCGACGAGTTCTGGCGGAACGCCGTCGCGGGCGGCTCGGGCATCCGCCGGCTCACCCAGGTCGAGCCCTCGGAATACGCCTGCCAGATCGCCGGCGAGGTCGTGGACTTCGATCCGGAGTGCTACCTCTCCCGCAAGGACGCCCGGCGCATGGCGCGCTTCGCCCAGTTCGCGGTCGCGGCATCGAAGCAGGCGGTGGGGCACGCGGGGCTCGACCTCTCCCTCCAGGACGCGACCCGGATCGGGGTGCTCGTGGGGAACGGCGGAGGCGGGCTGCCCGAGAGCGATCGGGCGATGCGGACGCTGCTGAGGCGCGGCGGCGCCCGCGTCGATCCGCTCTTCAT
>DAOULG010000186.1:0-4453 GCA_034420495.1 Dehalococcoidia bacterium | reverse complement strand
GAGCACATGGAGAGCGCCGCCGCCGTCGTGAGTGCGCTCGCCTCGGTGCGCCGCCACCTCGCGCCCGGCGGGCTCGCCGTCGTCGACGTGGCGGCGCCTCAGCCAGAGGATCTCGCGCCGGGTGCGCAGCCGCTCGTGGAGCAGTGGACGCGAGAGCTCCCGGCTGCAGGCGGGGCGGCCGCGGCGCGCGTGACCAAGCTCGTTTCGCTGGAGGCTCGCCCGTCGCAGGGGGTGCGGGACGTGACGTGGCACTTCGACGTGCAACCGCCGGGCGCCGCGCTCGGGCGCGTCACGGTGCGCTTCTCACTACGTATGATCACCGCGGGAGAGCTCGAGCTCGCCGCCGCGCTCGCGGGCCTCCGCGTGACGGACTGGCACGGTGACTACGACCTCGCGCCGCTCGCCGACGGCTCAGCGCGGATCGTGGCGACGCTGCGCCGCTCGCGGCGCCGAAGACTCCCATGAGGGGACCAGCGTGACGCCGATCGCTCTCGATGCAATGGGTGGCGACGACGCTCCCGCCGTCCCGGTCGCGGGGGCGCTGCAGGCGGCGTCGGCCGGGATCGAGGTGGCGCTGGTCGGCAACCAGGAGGCGCTCGGGGATGAGCTCGATCGGGCGCTCGCGGAGGCGCGTGCGAGCGGGCGTGATCTCGACGGCGCGCGCGCGCGGATCCGCATCGTTCACGCTCCCGACCGGATAGGGATGGAGGAACACGCCGCCCTCGAGGTGCGCTCCAGGCGGCACTCCTCGATCTACGTCGCCACGGAACTCGTTCGCAGCGGCGAGGCTGACGCCTTCGTCTCCGCCGGCAACACCGGCGCGCTCCTCGCGACGGCCCTGGTCGTGCTGGGGCGGCTCCCGGGTGTCGAGCGGCCGGCTCTCGGGGTCGTGCTTCCCGCGACCAGCGGTCCGCGCCTCCTCGTGGACGCGGGGGCGAACGCCGAGTCGCGCGCCTCCCATCTCGTGCAGTTCGCCCATCTCGGCGACGCCTACGCTCGCGTCGTGCTGGGCATGGAGCGCCCGCGGGTGGCCCTGCTCTCGATCGGCGGGGAGGCGAGCAAGGGCTCGTCCGCGATCGTGGAGGCGCACGCCGCGCTCGCCGGCACGGAACTGCGCTTCGTCGGCAACGTCGAGGGGCACGACCTGATCGCGACGAGCGCGGCCGACGTGATCGTTGCCGACGGCTTCTCCGGCAACGTCGCCCTGAAGTCCATCGAGGGCGTCATCGCGATGCTCTGGGAGGAGCTATCGGCCGTCGCTCGGGCCTCCGCGCGGGGGCGGCTCGGCGGCTGGCTGCTCACGCCCGGGCTACGGGCCACGCGCACGCGACTCGACTACCGCCGCTACGGTGGCGCGCCGCTGCTCGGCGTCGCGGGGCTCGTCTACGTCGCACACGGGCGCTCGGACGCCCGCGCCATCGAGAGCGCGCTGCGCACCGCGTCGGAGGGAGCGCGCGCCGGGCTGCTGGCGACGATCGCGGACTCCGTGTCGGGCGCGGCCGCTCCGTAGGGTCGCTGCGCCGACGGATCGCCGGAGGGGGCGACGGTGCGCTACTCGCGCTGGATCGGGTTCTCCTCGGCGGCGCCGGGCGTCTCGTGCACACCCAGGCCACCCGATCCGGGGGCGAAGCGCCACCAGAGCCGCATCGAGTCGCGCAGCGCCGCTACCTGCTCGGGCGCATTGTCGTCGGGAAGGCAGGTGCCGAGGTGATCGTCGAGGACGAGCGCTCCGACGGTGTCGATGCCCGAGCGGACTGCCATCAACTGCGTGACGATCTCCTCGCAGGATCGATCGTCCTCAAGCATCCTCGTGATGCCGCGGATCTGCCCCTCGATGCGGCGAAGCCGCGCGCGCATCTGATCCGGATGTGCTCCCTCGGCCATTAGTCCATCCCTCGTCCGATGCCCGCACGGGTCGTGGCGCGGCCCCGCGTCCCTCTCCGTGCTGCTGTTTGACATACCCCAGAGGGGTATGTAGGATACTAGATGGCGGGTGCGTGCCTGTCAATTTCGTGGGTTATCGCGACGACGGTCATGGGCTGCGCGATGATCCGGTAGACTGAGGCGCGACGACCCGGGACGACCACGGCGCGCGGAAGGACAGACGATGGCTCATCCTGCCGACACCACCGACGACACCTTCGACCAGGACGTCGTCAAGAGCGATCTCCCGGTGCTGGTCGATTTCTGGGCACCGTGGTGCGGACCGTGCCGCATGGTCGCGCCGATCGTCGAAGAGCTCGCTGATGAGTACGACGGACGCGTCAAGTTCGTGAAGCTCAACACCGATGAGAATCCCCGCATCGCCGGCCAGTACGGGATCCGTTCGATCCCGACGCTCCTGGTCTTCAAGGGCGGTCAGCCCGTGGGGCAGATCGTGGGCTTCCGGCCGAAGAGCGATCTCGCCAAGCATCTCGAGGCCGCGCTGACCTAGGCGGCGCTGACCCAGGCGGCGCGAACACGGGCGGGCCCGGCTCCCGGCTCTCTACGTGAGTTCGCGGTCGGCTCGCGTCGTCTTGTCGATGCGCCGCCCCTGCTTCTCCTCCGCCCGCGCGAGCGCGCGGCCGCGCTCGGGATGCGGATCGGGCACCGTGCCGTAGATGGCGCGGCCCTCGTGGTCTTCGGGGAGGTGCTCGGTGACCGGAAGACCTTCCGGCGTGCAGAAGAGCAGTCAGTGGCAGTACTTCCAGCGCTGCATCTCCTCGCAGGGGCAGATCCACGTCGAGCTCTTCGCCTCTTCGGCCTTGTCCTCGTAGAAGTTGCACGGGCAGAGCGGCCGCCCCACCTCGTCGATGTGCTTCGCCAGTCCGATGACGAGGAACTCGGTGATGTCGCTCTGTGGGTGCAGGTAGCTCCCGCTCTTGCGGGCGAACGAGGTCACGAAACGAGACATCTTGTCGATGTTGCGCGGGTCGGCCTGTGCGCGGTCGTCGTCGGTGACCTGATCGACCTCGTAGGCCCCCGCGCTGTCCGGTGTGGCGTCGTCGCTCACCCGCCCGGTCCCCTCGTCGGCGCGCCGTCCGGGACAGTATGTGGACGGCCGAGCGCGGGGCACAACCGCAGTCCCGCCGGCAGTCCGGGCGATACGGCATGAAGACGGCCGACGGCGGCGTCGACGGTCTCCGGCGCGAGCCGCCCCACGACGTGCTCACGATCTCCGGTGGCGACGTCCGCGCGTAGGCGGTGGGCGTCCCGCCGGAGCGGATCCGGTGACGCCCGGCGTGCCGGGGGAAGAGGCGCTCACCCGCTCGGGCGCCTCCGCGTGCGCGACCTCCGCGGCGGCCTTCTCCGCCGCCGGGTCGCCTCGCTGGCGCTGCGCCACGTCCCGAGCGGGAGGCGGCGGGAGCTGCACGCCGCCGGCTGCGGCCGGCGGACCATCCTCATCGCTTTCCGGCCCCTCGCCGCGCGCCCGGCTTAATTCCCCCTTAATCGGCCGTGCCGAGAGTCACAGGCGTCGGCAAGCGCGTGCACAGGGAGTGTGAGAGGCGAGGAGGTGATCTCCGATGAGGGTGGTGCGAAGCCTCTGGCGGCTGGAGCGGGTACTCGTGCTCGTGCTGGTCGGCGGGGCGCTGTCGCTGGCGGCGGCCTGCGACGACGACGATGAGGGAACGACTGCGACCGCGCCGGCCACGGCGGCACCCGCGGCGGCGGCACCCGCGACGGCGGCACCCGTCGAGACGCTCTCCGGAGCCGTCAGCATCGACGGCTCGAGCACCGTCTTCCCGGTGTCGGAGGCGGTGGCCGAGGAGTTCGGCAAGCTCCACCGTGACGTGCGGGTGACCGTCGGGGTCTCCGGCACCGGCGGCGGCTTCCAGAAGTTCTGCGCCGGGGAGACCGACATCTCCGACGCCTCGCGACCGATCAAGGACTCGGAGCGGGAGGCCTGCGCCGAGGCGGGGATCGAGTTCATCGAGCTGCGCGTCGGTCTCGACGGGCTCGCCGTGGTCGCGAACCCCGACGCCGACTGGATGACAGACATCACGCTCGAGGAGCTCAACATTCTCTGGGGTCCCGAGGCCGAGGACACTGTCACGAGCTGGAGTCAGGTCCGGGCGAGCTGGCCGGACGAGGAGATCGTCCTCTTCGGCCCCGACGTCGACTCCGGGACGTTCGACTTCTTCACCGAGGAAGTGAACGGCGAATCGAAGGCGTCGCGCGCCGACTACACGAACTCCGCCGACGACAACGTGCTCGTGATCGGGATCTCCGGCTCGACCGGCGCCTCGGGCTACTTCGGCTACGCCTACTACGTGGAGAACCAGGACAAGCTGCGCATCGTCCCGGTCGACGGCGTGACCCCCTCCGACGAGACGGTCGGCGATGGCAGTTACCCGCTCGCACGGCCGCTCTACATCTACGTGGCGACGCAGTCGCTCGCGAAGCCGCAGGTGCGCGAGTACGTGCGCTACTACCTGAGCGACGAGGGCATCCCGCTCGTCTCCGACGTCGGCTA
>DAOULG010000185.1:0-10589 GCA_034420495.1 Dehalococcoidia bacterium | reverse complement strand
ACGGGGGGATGCTCGTGGCACGATTCGACGGCGGGGCACGACCAGAGACCGACCGCCTGCCGGGGAGGGGCGGCGCGCGCCCGCGATGAGCGGCGCGCGGGCCGCGGGGAAGGGGCGGCGGCGGCGGCGCGACGACGGCGCCGGCGAGCTGCCGGCGGCGCTCAGGCGCGCCGGCCTCCGGCCGCGCGCGGCGCTCGGCCAGAACTTCCTCGTGGACGAGCTCGCCCTCGCCTCCATCGCCGACGCGGCGCGGGTGGGGCCGGGCGACACGGTGCTCGAGGTGGGCGCCGGCCCGGGCGGCCTCACGGCGGAGCTCGTCGCCAGGGTCGAGCCCCGGGGCCGCGTCGTCGCGGTCGAGCTCGACGAGGAGCTCGCCGATCTCGCGAGGCGGCGCGTCCCCTCCGGGCGGCTCGAGGTGCTCGCCGCCAACGTGCTCGACTTCGAGGCCGAGGAGCTCCTCGCCGAGGCGGGGGCGGAGCCCCCCTACGTCGCGGTCGGTAACCTCCCCTACTACATCACCCAGCCCGTGCTCCGCCGCCTCGTGGAGGGGAGGGAGCCCCCGCTGCGCATCGTGGTGCTGGTGCAGCGCGAGCTCGCGCACCGCATCGTCGGCGGGAGGCGGCGCGAGTCGCTGCTCTCGCTCCTGACCCGGCTCTACGGCGAGGCCGAGGTGGTGCACGAGCTCCCGCCCTCCGCCTTCTGGCCCGAGCCGAAGGTGCACTCGGCGCTGCTCCGCATCGAGCGCTCGGAGGAGCCCGCGCTCCCGCTCGCCGCGGGGGAGCGCGAGGCGCTGGCGGCGCTGCTGCGCGCCGGCTTCTCGCAGCCGCGCAAGCAGCTCCACAACGTGCTCCCCCCCGCGCTCGGGCTCCCGGCCGACGTGCTGCGGGCGGCGCTGGTGGAGGCCGCGGTCGACCCGACGCTCCGCGCGCAGCACCTGGAGCTCTCCGACTGGGAGCGGCTGCTCCGGCTCCTGCTCGGCAGCCATCCGCGCGCTCTCGGGGCGCCCTGAGATGGCGGAGGAGGCCGGCGGGGGGCTGGAGCTCGCCGCGCCGGCGAAGCTCAACCTGGCGCTCGAGGTGCTCGGCCGCCGCCCCGACGGCTACCACGAGGTGGACACGGTGCTCACCACCATCGACCTCTCGGACCGCGTGCGCCTCCGCACCCGGCCCGAAGGCTCCGGCCTCTCGGTCTCGCTCGGGGGCCCCCACGCACCGGGCATCGACCCGGAGGACGACCTCGCGGGGGCGGCGGCGCGCGCGCTCGGGGAGGCCTCGGGCATCGCCCCCGACCTCGACCTCCGCGTCGAGAAGCGCATCCCGCAGCCGGCCGGGCTCGGCGGCGGCGCCTCGGACGCCGCGGCGGTGCTGCGCGGCCTGAACGCGCTCTGGCGGCTCGGCTGGCCCCCGGAGCGCCTCGCCGCCCTCGCCGGGGATCTCGGATCCGACGTCCCCTTCTTCCTCCTGGGCGGAGCCGCCCGCGCGACGGGGCGCGGCGAGATCGTCGAGGCGCTCCCCGACCTGAGGCCGCTCTCGCTGCTCGTGCTGGTGCCGCCGGTGCCGGCGGCCCCGGGGAAGACGGCCGGCCGCTACGCCCAGCTCACCGAGCGCGACTTCACCGACGGCGCGCGGTCGCGGCGCCTCGCGCACCGCCTCGCGCGGCGCGCACCGCCGCCCTCGGGCGACCTGGTGAACGCCTTCGAGGGCGCCGTCGAGCGCTCCGATCCCGAGCTCGTCGCGCACTACGCGGCCTACCGCCAGGCCGGCGCGCCGACGCTCCACCTCTGCGGCGCGGGGCCGGCCGTCTACCTGCTCGTCCCGGAGCGCGCGAAGCGCTCGGAGCTCTCGGAGGCCTTCCGCGCGCGGGGGGCGCTCGTCCTCCCCGCGCGCACGCTGGGGCGCGACGCGGCGCTCGCATCGCAGCCGCTTCCGCCGCCCGCCCCCGGCGCCGACCGCCCGGGCGGGGCCTGAGCCGTGGATCCCCAGGCCGGCGCGGCGCTGCTCGCCGGCTTCATCGCCGGGGCCGGAGCCTCGCTCGCGGGCACGGCCGTCGCGCTGCGGGCGCTGCTGCGCTCGGAGGAGTGGCGGAGGCGGGCGACCGCGAGGCGTCTCCCGCTCCCGCTGCTCGCGGTCGCGGGGGCGAACGCGATGCTGCTCGCCTGGACGGCCGCCGGGCTCGCGCTCGGCGCCGCCTACCTGCGGGCCGAGTCGGAGCGGCCGGCCGGCGGGCTCGGGAGCCCCAACGGCCTCTTCACGCTCTCCGTCCTGGTCGCGATCGGATCGCTGCTCGGGCTCGCCGGGATCGCGCGCGGCCGCGTGACCCGGCCGATGATCCAGACGGCCGCGATCGCCGCCGTCGCCTTCGCCTGGGGGCTCCCCCTCCTCGCCGCCGCGGGGTAGCGCCGCGCGGCCGCCCTGCCCGCCCCGGGGCCGGGGGTATACGCTGGGGCGCGGGGAGCCGGGGAGGCGGCGTGGTGGAGTACGACGCGAAGACGGCCCTCGTCGTCGTCGACGTGCAGAACGACTTCGCGCACCCGGAGGGATCGCTCTACGTCTCAGGCGCGGAGGAGGCGATTGCGGCCGTCAACCGCGAGATCGAGCGGGCGCGGGAGGCGGGGGCGCTCGTCGCCTACAGCCAGGACTGGCACCCGGAGCACACGCCGCACTTCGCCCGGGACGGCGGCATCTGGCCGGTGCACTGCGTCGGCGACTCCTGGGGGGCCCGGCTCCACGACGACCTCACGGTCGCGCCCGGCGCGCCCCGCGTCCGCAAGGGGACCGGGGGAGAGGACGGCTACTCGGCCTTCAGCGTGCGCGACGTGCGGGGCGGCGAGGTCCAGCCGACGGAGCTCGAGGCGCTGCTCCGGGAGGGCGGCGCCGCGCGCGTCGTCGTGGCCGGCCTCGCCACCGACTACTGCGTGAAGGAGACGGCGCTCGACTCCGTGCGGCTCGGCTTCGAGACGACGGTGCTCTGCGGGGCGATCCGCGCCGTCGACCTGACCCCCGGCGACGGGGAGCGGGCGCTCGCCGCGATGCGCGAGGCGGGCGCGCACCTCGAGTGATGCCCCCGCCCGGGCACGGGGCGGGGGCGCCGGGCCCCGCGCTCTTCACCGACCTCTACGAGCTCAGCATGCTCCGGTCCTACCGGGACGGGGGGCTTCGGGCGCGGGCGACCTTCGAGCTCTACGCGCGCTCCCTCCCCGAGGGGCGCAACTACCTCCTCGCCTGTGGCCTCCCGTCGGCGCTCGCCTACCTCGAGGAGCTCCGCTTCGGCCCGGGCGACCTGGCCGCGCTCCGGGGGCTCGGCCTCCCCTCCCCCTTCCTCGACTGGCTGGGGGAGCTCCGCTTCACCGGCGACGTCGACGCGATGCCGGAGGGGACGCCGGCCTTCGCGGGGGAGCCGCTGCTCGTCGTGGAGGCGCCGCTCCCCGAGGCACAGCTGGTCGAGACCTACCTCATCAACCAGCTGCACTTCCAGACGCTCGTCGCCTCCAAGGGGGCGCGCATCGTGACGGCGGCTCAGGGCCGCCCGGTCGCCGACTTCGGCGGGCGGCGCGCCCACGGGAGCGAGGCGGGGCTGCTCGCGGCGCGCGCCCTCTACCTCTCCGGGATGGACTCGACCTCGAGCGTGGCGGCCGGCGCGCGCTACGGCATCCCGGTGTCCGGCACGATGGCGCACAGCTACGTGCAGGCGCACGGCGCCGACCTCCCGGCGTTCCGCGCCTTCGTCCGGACCCACCCCGAGACGACCCTGCTCGTCGACACCTTCGACACGCGTGGGGGCGTGCTGGCGGTGATAGAGCTGGCGCGGGAGCTCGGCGAGCGCTTCCGGGTGCGCGCCATCCGCCTCGACTCGGATCCGCTCGCCGAGCTCGCGCGGGAGGCGCGGCGCCTGCTCGACGGCGCGGGCCTCCCGGAGGTCGGGATCCTCGCGAGCGGCGGGCTCGACGAGCACTCGATCGCGGCGCTCCTTGAGGAGGGGGCGCCGGTCGACGGCTTCGGCGTCGGCACGCGCGCGGTCACCTCCGACGACGCGCCGACCTTCGACGCCGTCTACAAGCTCGTCGCCTACGACGGGGAGGGGCGCATGAAGCACTCCCCCGGCAAGGAGACGCTCCCCGGGCGCAAGCAGGTCTTCCGGCAGAGGCTCCCCTCCGGCGCCGCGGCGCGGGATCTCATCGCCCGCTCCGACGAGCGGCACGCGGGGGATCCGCTGCTCGTCCCGGTGATGCGCGGCGGGAGGAGGCTCCCGGCCGGCGCGGAGCCCCTGGAGCGGGCGCGCGAGCGGGCTCGCTCGGAGCTCGGGCGGCTCCCCGCGCACGTGCGCGGGCTCGGCGCCGCCGAGCCCCCGTACGATGTCGCCGTGAGCGAGGCGCTCCGGAGCGACGCGGCCCGGCTTCGCCGCGCGGGCGCGGGCGGGGGCGCCGGAAAGGAGCCGGGGGAGTGAGGAGAGGCGCGAACGGGCTCCCCGGGGTTCTGGCCGCCGCCGCGCTCTGTGCCCTCCTGCTGCTCCAGGCCCCGGGCTGCGGGGGCGGGGAGGCCCCCCCGGAGGCGGCGGAGCCCCCGGAGACGGCGGAGCCTCCGCCCCCGGCGTACGACCTCTCGGAGCGGGCCCGCGCCGGCGAGGAGCTCTTCAACGCGAACTGCCAGGCCTGCCACGGCCCCGGCGCCTCCGGCACGGAGCAGGGGCCGAGCTTCCTCAGCCGCATCTACCACCCGGGACACCACGCCGACTTCAGCTTCGTGAACGCGACGAGGGGCGGCGTCCGCGCGCACCACTGGTCCTTCGGGGACATGCCTCCCGTCCCCGGCCTCTCGGACGACGAGGTGCAGCAGGTCATCTGCTACGTGCGGGAGGTGCAGCGCGCGAACGGCCTCTTCAGCGAGGAGGCCTACCTGGCCGCCTGCTGAGCCCGCGCGCCTACGCGTCGAGGAGCGTCGTCTCCGACCCCTCCCGGAGGATCGAGAGGTGCGACATCGGCGAGCCGGTGTCGTGCGCCCCGTGCCAGTGATCCTCGCCGGCCGGGACGACGACGCAGTCGCCCGCGCTCACGACGTGCTCCCCCGCCCGGGAGCCCACCCTGCCGATGCCCGAGACGACGTAGAGGACCTGATCGCTCGTGTGCCGGTGCCACCCGGCGCGCGCGCCCGGGCCGAACTGCACGACCTGCACGCTCAGGTCGCGCGAGTGGGAGCCCGTGAGGGAGCGTCCCCAGACGCGGCCGCCCTCGAAGATCTCCGCCTCCGTGCGCTCCACCGTCTCCCCGTCGTCCGACTTCAGTATCCTGAGCGTCATCGCGCCCCCCTCGCCCGGGCCCGAGCATAACGCCGCTTGCCCCATCGGGCGGTCCGCCCCACCATCGCCCCGTGGCCCGGACGACTCTCTTCCTCGACGACGGCGGCGTGCTCAGCGACAACACGGTCCGGAGCGCCGAGTGGCAGCGCCTCTGCGGCGAGTTCTTCGCGGAGCGCCTGGGCGGCGAGCCGCGCGCCTGGGGCGAGGCGAACCGCGTGATGTTCCCGCCCATCTTCGACGCCTACCTGCAGGTGATGGCGATCCCCGACCGCTACCTGGAGGGCGAGCGCGCCTACGAGCGGGCGTGGCTCACGGGGATGTGCGAGTACCTGGGCGTCACCCCGCCCCCCGGCGAGGAGTGCCCCGCCCTCGCCCGCGAGGCGATGGTCTACATCACGAGCCGTGTCGAGGGCGCCTACCCCTGGACCCGCGAGACGGTCGGAGCGCTCGCCGGCGCCGGCTACACCCTCCACACCGCCTCGAACCAGACCTCCTGGGAGATGGAGGGCTACCTCCGGGCGATGGGGCTCGAGGGGAGCTTCGGCATCCTCTTCGGCGCCGACCTCGTCAACGCCCTCAAGCCGGCCGCGGCGTACTACGCGCGCGCCTTCCTCATCGCCGGCGT
Organism: Dehalococcoidia bacterium; assembly: GCA_034420495.1. Classification (GTDB taxonomy): domain Bacteria; phylum Chloroflexota; class Dehalococcoidia; order UBA2979; family UBA2979; genus VYDC01. Next base: position 4,672 of record DAOULG010000185.1, on the reverse strand, counting down.
GGAGCCCTCGCAGTCGGTCGTCGTCGACGACGATCCCGGCTACCTGCGGGCGGCCCGCGACGTCGGCGCGCGCGCCGTCCTCGTCGGCTCCGCCGAGGCTCCGCCCGGCTCCCTCCGCATCCCCTCCTTCGCCGAGCTTCCCGCGCTGCTCGAGCAGGGAGCGGCGGCGGGCTGAGCGGGCCCGGCCGCGCGCTGGCCCGCGCCCCCGGCGTTCCGTATCCTCGCGGGGTGGCGAGCCCCTCCTCCGACGCCTCCTCCGGGCCGCCGTCCCTCCGCGACGGCTTCGATGCGGCCGTCATCGACATGCACCTCCACACCCGCGGCGCCTCCTCCGACTCGATGCTCGACCCCGACGAGCTGCCGGAGCTCGCCCGGAGAAACTGTCTCAGCGGCATCAACATCAGCGAGCACGACCAGGTCTGGGAGCGTCACCGGCAGGCCGAGTACCGGGAGAAGCACCCCGGCTTCTTCGCCAACTTCGGCATGGAGGTCTCCACCGACCTGGGCCACATCCTCGCCGTCGGCCTCGAGGCCTACGAGAGCGGCATCCACCGCGCGGCGAGGCTGCGCGCGGCGGCCGACAGGGTCGGCGGCTTCCTCGTCGTGGCGCATCCCTTCCGGCACGTCTTCGATCCGGTGACGGCGATGCGGACGGGGGGCGCCCCCTTCACGCTCACGCCCGAGCAGGCCGCCGAGCTCCCCGTTTTCCAGCTCGTCGACGCCATCGAGATCGCCAACGCCTGCAACACCCCCCGCGAGAACTACTTCGCGGCGGAGGTCGCGCGCGTGCTCGGCATGCCCGGCACCGGCGGGAGCGACGCGCACTCCGACTCCGGCATCGGCTACTTCGCGACCGGCTTCGAGCGCCCCGTCGCCGACCCCCGGACGCTGCTCGAGGAGCTGCGCGCGCACCGCTTCCAGGCGGTGCACCGCACCGCCTCGGGGCGCCTCGTCCGCTTCGAGCCGGGGAGCATCGAGGCCGCCGTGGCGGCGGAGGGCGCGGAAGCCGCGGGCCGCTAGATGGGCCCCGGACCCGCGCCCGCCTGGGTCGCCGTCGATCTCGAGACCACCGGCTTCGACGCCTCGACCGACCGCATCATCGAGGTCGGCGCGACGCGCTTCGATCGCGCCGGGCGCTCCGAGTCCTTCGAGAGCCTGGTCGACCCCGGGCGCCCCATCCCGCAGGAGATCCGCGAGCTCACCGGGATCGCCGACCGGGACGTCTCCGGCCGGCCCCGGGCCGCTGACGTGATGGAGGAGCTCCGCTCGTTCTGCGGGGGGCTGCCGGTGGTCGGACAGAGCGTCGACTTCGACCTGGGCTTCCTCCGCGCCGCCGGGCTCGAGCTCCCCGGCGACGCCTACGACACGCGCGACCTCGCCGCCGTCCTGCTCCCCCGCACCCCCCGGCTCTCGCTCGCCGCGCTCGCCGAGCACTTCGCCGTAGAGAACGCCCGGCCGCACCGCGCGCTCGCAGACGCCGAGGCGACGCGCGACGTCTTCCTCCGGCTGCTGGACGAGCTCGACGCGCTGCCGCGCCCGCTGCTCCACGAGCTCGCGCGGCTGGCGGAGCGCGCGCGGTGGCCGGCCGGAAGGCTCTTCGAGGGAGCGGCCGGTCGCGGTGAGGAGGGGGAGGCCGGCGGGGCGGGGCGCGCCGCGCCGCCGCGCCCGGTCGAGCCGCTCGCCTCGTGGCGACCGCTCGGAAGCGGCGAGCTCGCGGAGCTCTTCGCGCTCGCCGCCGGCGAGCCGGGGCTGCTTCCGGGCTACGAGCCGCGCGCGGGGCAGCAGCAGATGGCGGAGGCGGTGCGCTCGGCCTTCTCGGCGGGGGGCTCGGCGGGGGGCCGCCTCCTGGTGGAGTCGGGGACCGGGACGGGGAAGTCGCTCGCCTACCTGGTGCCGGCGCTCGCCCACGCGCGCCGCTCCGGCGAGCGCGTCGTCCTGTCGACCCACACCCTCAACCTCCAGGAGCAGCTCGCCTCGAGCGAGCTCCCGCGGGCCGCCGCCCTCGTCGAGCGCGGGGAGGAGGACCGGGGGCCGGGCTCGGGGCCGCTGCGCTGGTCCGTGCTGAAGGGGCGCGCGAACTACCTCTGCCGGGAGCGCTGGGCGGAGGCGCGGGAGGACCCAGCGCCGCTCGAGGGGGAGGAGGCGCGCTTCCTCGCCCAGGTCGCCCGCTGGCTCCCGACCACGGAGAGCGGCGACGTGGCGGAGCTGGCGCTGCGCCGTGGCGACCGCCGGCGCTGGCGGCAGCTCTCCAGCGAGGGCGCCGACTGCCTCTCGCGCCGTTGCGCCTACGTGCGGGAGGGGAGCTGCTTCCTGCTCCGCGCCCGGCAGCGCGCGCTCGCCTCCCACGCCGTCGTCGTCAACCACGCGTTGCTGCTCGCCTCCGCGCGCTCGGGCGAGCAGGTCATTCCGCCGTTCCGCCGCCTGGTGGTCGACGAGGCGCACCGCCTGGAGGAGGTCGCGACCCAGCAGTACGGCGCCCGCCTGCAGCTGGGGGAGCTCGCAGAGCTCCTCGACCCGCGTGCCCCGGCCGGGCTCGCCGCTGCGCTCGAGCACGCCGTCCGGCCCCCCGGCGACCGGGCGCTCCAGCCGGCGGCGCCGCTCGAGGGCGTGGCGCGCGATCTGAGGCGCGCCCTCGCCTCGGCGCGGGCGCAGCTCGGCCCGCTCGGCGAGGCGCTGGCGGGCTTCCTCGGGGCCTTCAGCGAGCCGGCCGCGGGGGGCGCCTCGGCCGAGCTCGTCGCCGCGCTCACCCCGGGCCGGCGCGGGCTCGCCGCGTGGGAGGAGGTGGAGGGGGCGGCGCTCGATCTCGACGTCGCGCTCGCCGTCGCCGGCCGCCGGCTCACCGAGGCGGTGCTCGCCCTGGAGCAGCTCCCGGCGGGGGCGCTCGGCGAGCGCGATCAGGTGCGGCAGGCGCTCGAGCGCTCCCAGGGGAGGCTCGCCGAGCGGCGCGAGACGCTCGCGCGCACGGCGCTCTCCGAGGAGCCGGGGACCGTGGTCTGGGTGGCGGCGCCGGACCGGGCGGGGGAGCCCCGCCCGCTCCAGACGCGGCTCGAGCTCGCCCCGCTCGACGTCGGGGAGCTGCTCGCGCACGACCTCTACGACGAGCTGGAGACCGTGGTGGCGACGAGCGCCACGCTCGCGACCCCCGGCGGCGCCCCCGCGGAGGAGAGCGCCCCGGAGGAGGGCGGGGAGGGCCCGGACGCCTTCGCCTTCTCGGCGCGGCGCATCGGCCTCCGGGGCTCCTGGGAGGCAGGCCCCGAGACGCTCGCGATCCCCTCGCCCTTCGACTACCGGCGCTCGGTGCTGGCGCTCCACCTCGCCTCCGTCGCGGAGCCGGGCGGCCCGGGCTACGAGGAGGGGGCCTGGCCGGTGCTCGCCGGGGCGGCGGAGGCGGCCGGCGGGCGCGCGCTCGCGCTCTTCACCTCGCACGCGGCGCTGCGCGCCGCCGCCCGCGCGCTCCGGCCCCGCCTTGCGTCGGCCGGGATCTCCGTGCTCGCGCAGGGGCTCGACGGCTCGCCCGACCAGCTGCTCCGGCAGCTCCGCGAGCGGCCGCGCACGCTGGTGCTGGGGACGGCGGCGCTGTGGGAGGGGGTGGACGTGCGCGGCGACGCGCTCGAGCTCCTCGTGATGGCGCGCCTCCCCTTCTTCGTGCCGACCGACCCGGTGCACGCCGGGCGCGCCGGGGAGTACGACGACCCCTTCCGGGAGTACGCGCTGCCGCAGGCGGTGCTGCGCGTCCGGCAGGGCTTCGGACGGCTCATCCGCGGGCCGGGGGAGCGGGGCGTCTTCCTGGTGCTCGACGGCCGGCTCACCAGCCGGGGCTACGGCGCCTCCTTCCTCGCCTCCCTCCCCGACTGCGAGCTCCGGGAGCTCCCCCCCTCCGCCGTCGGCCCGGCGGTCGCGGAGTGGCTGGGCCGGTGAGCCCGCGCGCCTGGACCGCCGCCGGGGGCCTCGCGCTCCGCCGCGCGGAGGCGCTGCCGGAGTCGGCCGCGCTCCGGCGCGCGCTCGCAGACGGCGTCGCGCGCGGCTACGACGGCCCGCTCCCGGGGCTCCCGGAGGGGGCGACGCTGCTGCTGGTGGAGGAGGAGGGGGCGGAGGAGAGCTCGGGCGTGCTCGCCTTCCGGCCGGGGCCGGGCGACGGGGTGGCGACCCTGCTCGCCGTCGCCGTCGCGCCGCCGAGGCGGGGGCGCGCCGTGGGGCTCCGCGCCGTGATGGCGTGCGAGCGGCGCCTGGCGCGCGCCGGCGTCCGGGAGCTCTACGCCAGCGTCCCGCGCGGCAACGGCCGCGGCGTCTACTTCTGGCTCCGCGCCGGCTACCGGCCGCTCCTGCGGCCGCCCGGGGAGGCGCCCCCCTGCCCCGGGGGCGAGGGGGAGCCGGGCTTCGAGGGCTGCGGCTGGTTCTACCGCTCCCTGGAGCGGCCGCCGCGGTAGCGACGGGCGAGCCGCCGGTAGCCGAGCGCGACGAGGACGGCGATCCCCACCGCGATGGCCAGGTCGAAGATCTGCTCCGACTGCTCCGGCAGGATGCTCGCCTGACGCCCGAGCCAGGCGCCGATGAGGAGCGCCAGCGCGACCGCGCGGCCCGACCAGCCCCCGCCGGGCGCGGGGGAGGGCGGGGGCGGCTTGGGGGGGCGGGGGCGCCGGGGGCGCGGCGGGGGACCGGGGCGCTCGCTCAC